>JAJXVH010000008.1 GCA_021782205.1 bacterium
GTCGGTCGTGGCCAAGACCGCGGAGCTGTTCGCGCACGACTGGGCGCTGGCGGGCGCGACGCGCGCGCCGACGCCGGACAACATCGACCCGCCGCTGTTCGACCCCGCCTCGCGCTCCTCTCTGGTCGCCAGTCCGTGGCGCTTCAACCCGCCGGACATCGGGGATTCGCAGTCGGAGCTGGTCCGTCTCATCGGCGGCGCGCGCCAGCGCCTGGATATTCAAGTCATGGAGTACGCCCCGCTCTCTTTCGGCGAACCCAAGCGCTTCTATCCGCCTATCGACAACGCCCTGCGCGCCGCCGCGGTGCGCGGCGTGAAGGTGCGCCTGCTGGTCTCCGACTGGAGCCTGCGCGGCGCGGCCCTGGCGCACCTGCATAGCCTCGCCTTGATCCCGAACGTGGAGATCCGCGTCATCACCATCCCGCCCGCCGCGTCCGGGCCCATCCCCTACGCGCGCGTCTGCCACTCCAAGTACATGGTCGTCGACGGACGCATCCTCTGGCTGGGCACCAGCAACTGGACCGGCGGCTACCTGGACGACGCGCGCAACGTGGAGGTCGTGGTCCAGGACGCGGCGCTGGCCGCGCGCGCCGCGGCGGTGCAGAGACACCTCTGGGACTCGGCCTATTCGTCGCCCCTTCCGGCCCCGAAGGCCTATTCCCAGCCGGCGCCGTGACGCGGTAGAATGTCCGCTATGATCGCCGTCGAAGACGAAGCCGCCCCCGCGTCCGCTCCGGGCCATGCCGCGTCCTTCCGCCGCCGCCGCTTCCTGAATTGGTTTCCGCTGGGCGTGACCTACGCGACGTTCTACATGGGGCGCTACAACCTGAACGTCGCGTCCAGCACGATCATGAAGAACTTCGACCTGACCAAGGCGCAGTTCGGCACCATCGCCACGGCCGGCTTCTGGACGTACGCGCTGGCCGTGATCTTCAACGGCCCGCTGGCCGACCGCTTCGGCGGACGCCGCGCCATCCTGCTGGCCGCGGCCGGCACCGCGATCATGAACCTGGTCATCGGGCTTCTGTTCCTGTCCGGCTGGCAGACCAAGGTGCTGGTCGGCATGTCCCTGCTCTACGCGCTCAATCAATACTTCCAGTCCTTCGGCGCGTTGTCCATCGTCAAGGTCAACGCGCACTGGTTCCACGTGCGCGAGCGCGGCGTGTTCGGCGGCATCTTCGGCATCATGATCTCCTCGGGCTACTTCCTGGCGCTGACCGTCGGCGGCTGGCTTTTGGCGCGCTTCCCGTGGTATATCGTGTTCCTGGCGCCGTCGGCGGCGATCGCGGCCATGCTCGCCGTCGACTGGTTCATGGTCGCCGACACGCCCGACGACGCCGGCCACGCCGACATCGACACCGGCGACGCCACCAGCGCCGACGCCGACAAGGACGCGCCGATCGACTTCGCCTACCTGGTCAGCCGGGTCTTTCGCAACCGCGTCATCCTGACTTTGGTCGCCGCTGAATTCTGCACCGGCTTCGTGCGCCAGGGCCTGATGCTGTGGTTCGTGCCGTTCCTCAAGGAAGTCCACGGCGTCAATCCCGGCACCTGGCTTTTCTCCATCGCGACCGGCGGCATCACCGTCGGCGGCGTCGTCGGCGGCCTGCTGTGCGGCTGGATGTCCGACCGTCTCTTCCAGAGCCGCCGCGCGCCGGTGGCTTTCCTGTTCTACCTGGCCCAGATCGGCGCGCTGTTCGCCCTGGGCGTCGCGCGCGACCCCGCCGTCGCCTGCTTCCTGATCGGCTTCTGCTGCACGTGGATCTTCGGCGTGCACGGCATGCTCTCCGGCACCGCGTCGATGGACTTCGGCGGCACGAAGGCGGCGGGCACCGTCGCGGGCCTGCTCGACGGCGTGCAGTATCTGGCCTCGGGCTTGACCGGCGTCGTGCTGGGCGGACTGCTCGACAAGCACGGCTGGGGCCTCTGGACCTACGCGATCATGCCCTTCTCGCTGATCGGCGCCATCCTTATGACCACGCTGTGGAACGCCACCCCGGCCAACACCAAGGTCACCCTCGACGCGTGAGCGCCCCCGCGCCGACGCAGAAGACGCTGCTCGACGCCGTCCTGGACGATTTGTCCGCCGCACCCGGCCGCCTGGTCGTCTTCGACTTAGACGACACTTTATTCTCGACCAACGACCGCCACCTGCGCATCCTGCGCGAATACGCGCAACTGGTGGCCGCGCGCGCGCCGCACGCGGCCGAGCGCCTGCGCGCCGTGGACCGCGCCGACCTGCGCTACCAGATCGTCGAGACCGCCCGGGCCGCGGGCGTGGATGACGAGCGTCTCATCAAGGACCTGCGCGACTTCTGGTTCGCGCGCTTTTTTCAGAATCCCTACCTTTTGGAGGACACCGTCACTCCGGGCGCGCCGGACTACTGCGCGGAGGCCCTCGCGCGGGGGGGGCTCATCGTCTACGCCACCGGCCGCGACGAGCGCATGCGCGAGGGCACCGAGCAGTCCTTGGCGCTCCGCGGCTTTCCCTCGCCCGACGGCCGCGCCGTGCGTCTCCACCTCAAGCCGCGCTTCGACACGCCGGACCTTCAGTTCAAGACCGAAGCCGTGGCGCACCTGAAGGAACTGGGCGCGGCCGCCGCCTCCTTCGAAAACGAACCTCTGCACGTCAATCTTTTTCGCGACGCGTTCCCGGAGGGCCGCCACTTTCTTCTGGAGACCAAGCACTCCGGCCGCCCTGTGACGCCCCACCCCGACGTCCTGCGCATCCGCGACTTCCGACGCTGACGAAGCGTGAGATTTCCGGCGAAGACGCGCGGCGCGCGAGACGGAACTCCGGCGTGCGCGGGCGGAGACGGCCGCCGCGCTCAGCGGATCTTGGCGAGCAAGGCTTGCGCGGCGCTCAGCAAAGCCTGGGAACTCCGGTCGAGGTCGCGAGAATCTTGGTCCAGGTCCATCTCCTGCTGGAAATAGCCCATACGTTCGAGATCGGCCGTATCGAAGCCCTCATCGAAGACAAACCAGTGCACGCCGGACTGGAAGGCGCTCGCCGCGTCGGCCAAGCGCTGGGCTGACGCCGCCAGAGCGGGGTCCTTGGCGCGGATCTGAACGGAGAGCGCGCTCAGGTCGTTCAGGCGATAGCGGGAATTTTGCGCGGCGGTGTCCAGGTCCTGCGTGAACAGCTGGAGGTCCCAGCCCAGGTTCGGATCCTGCGGCCGGCCGGGCACGAAGGCGTCCACGCGCGACATCAGCACGCGCAGATTACTGCGCCTCCGATCGAAGTTCTGCGCGGCGTCCTGCAAACCCCAAGTCAGGTCGTCCAACTGCGCGCCGAGACTCGCGGCGGCGGCCTTAGCATTGGACTCGCTCTGCGCTTGGACCTGCGCCCGCACGCCGTCGACGACGGACTCGAACGAGGCCGGGACCGAGGCGGACGCGGACGCGGCAAGCAGAACGACGGCGGACAGGGCGCAGACCATTGGGCCTACCTCCGATACGGGTTTAAAGTCCCGTCGTGAGATTCTAGCACACGCCGCGCCCGGCTTCGCGCGGCGGGGGGGACGTTCGTGGGTCAAGCCCGCGTCGCCTTGAGCAGATCGCGCAAAAACGCTTTCCGGTCCGGCACCGCATGATAGGCCGCCGCCTTCTCGGGCGTGGAGCACAGCGTCACCACCGTGCCCGGGTCGAAGTAGACGCCGTGGCGGCGCAGGACCTCCAGGACCTGGTCGCGGTCGCGCGCCAGCAGGTCGAACAGCCGCGGCTTTCGCCGCGCTACGCCGCCGCGCTTTCTTTTCGCCACTCGAAGGGACCCTTGGGGAAGTTCATCGCCAGCTTCACGGCCACGTCCACGTCCGCGGCGGAGGCCGTGCCCTCGGAGACGACGCTCTCGGCTTCCGCGACGAGGGCCGCGCGCAGCGCCTCCCAGGCCGCGTCCGCCGAGGCCGCGCCGCCGGCGGCGCACGCAGCGTCGGGATTGACGCCGGCCTGGCGTCCGCCCTCGTAGAGATAAAACCCGCGTCCGGCCTTGCGGCCCACGGCGCCGCGCGCGACCAGCGCCTGCTGGAGCGCCGGCGGCGCGAAGCGCTCCGGACGGCCCAGCGCCTCGTAGATGGACTTCGTGATCGCCAGGTTGACGTCCAGGCCGATCAGGTCCATCAACTCGAAGGGTCCCATCGGCACGCCGCCGCGCTCGCGGCAGGCGCGGTCGATATCGGCTATCGCCGCGCCGGGGCCGAGCAGACGCTGGGCGCTCACATAGTAAGGGCGCATCACGCGGTTGACGATGAAGCCGGGCACGTCGCGGACGTCCACCGGGGTGCGGCGCAGGCCCGAAAGCGCGAACTCCCAGACGCCGGAAAACACCTCCGGGGAGGTGCGCGGCGCGCGTACGAGCTCCACCAGGCGCGTGGCGACCGGCGGATTGAAGAAATGCATGCCGAGCGCGCGCTCCGGCGCGGCCGCGCGGACGATCACGTCGCGCACCGCCAACGACGAGGTGTTCGTGGCCAGCACCGCGTCCGGCAGGGCGCGCGACAGGCGCTCGAAAAGGTCCTGCTTGAGCGCCAGGTCCTCCGGCGCCGCCTCGATGACTAGGTCCGCGCCCGCGAGATCTTCCAGCGCCGCCGCCGCGCTCACCGCGTGGAAGGCGCGCTCGGCCTGCTGGGTGGAAAGCTTGCCCTTGAGCACCGCCGCGTCCAGCGCCGCGCGCAGGCGTCCCGGCAATGCCTCCAGCGCCGCCGGCAAAGGATCGTGAACCTTCACGGAAAACCCCGACTGCGCGCACAACTGGGCGATGCCGGCGCCCATCGTGCCCGCGCCGATCACGGCGACGCGCGCGATCACTCCGGTTCCATGAGCGCGCTCTGCAGGGGCAGCGCCACGCAGGCGGCCAGCGCGATGAAGGTCACCGCCGCGTCGACGACGAATCCGAGCACGCGAAAGGACGCCGTCGGAAAGCCGCCGGCGCCCGAGAGCGCGAACGCCAGTCCCGCGTTCAGCAGGCCGACCACGGCCTCCTGCAGGGCCCAGGAGCCCAGCACCAGCGCGGTCCACAGTCCCGCCGACGCGTACGCGCGCCGCATGCCTTCGCGCAGCGCGGAGAAGAAACCTCTCTTCAGCCGCCGGCTGCCGAGCGCCAGGCTGGCGAGCACGGTGACCGCGCCCGAAGCGATCTTGCCCGACGCGAACGTCAGCAGGAGCAAGACCCGGGCCGGGGCTTGCGCCCCGGCGTGCAGGGCCACGTAGAAAATTTGGAACGTGGCCAGCCCCACGACCGCGAGCGCGAACAGCGGCAAGGAGAAGAGCAGGCACGCCGCGCCGACGCGCGGCCAATCCCAGCCCGCGCCTTCGGCAAGCCATATCTCGGAGAACGCCGCGCAGGCCGCGACCGTCACCACGCCTCCGGCCACGGCGCCCAGCGCGGCGCCCGCCTGCCCCGAAAGCGCCGCCGAGAAATACGCGCGCGCCGCCACTCCCGCCAGCGGCGGAGCCAGCAGCCAGGGCCGAGACCGCGCGCGCTGGCGCGCGGCACGCAGGAGCGCGGCCGCGTCAGCCGGGGATGAAGGGCTCATCGCTCATCCTGGCGGCGACCGGCGTCCAGTCCGGAACCCGAAGCCCGAACTTCGCCGCCTTCTCCTTGATATCGGCGGCGAAAGCGCGGCGGACTTCATCGTTGTCGCGCTTCTTGAGGCCGTATTTTCGGTAGAGGGCGTTTTTAGGAGAATTCGCGCGGCCGAAGATGTTCATGGTGCGCGGATACCACTTCTCGAAGGCGGCCTGCACGTCGTCGTGCGTCTTCTCGCCCTCGGAGAGCTTCTTGGTCCATTGGTCGCCGTGGGCCATGTGCATCTCCTCCTCCTTGAAGATTCCCTCCATGCCGTCGCACCACGGCTTATAGGAGCAGTCCAGGCTGTCCTCCAGCTGATGTCCCGCGCCGCGGTCCATGCAGAAGTTGAACATGATGAAGTCCGACCATTCCTCGATCGGGTAGTAGAAGATGTTGACGCGCTTGTCGTCGGCGGCCCGAAGCGTGCCGATGTCGCCCGCGTCGACGCGCAGGTTGAAGTTGTGGCTCTTGTAGTAGGCGTCGACGTCCACTTCCAGGCCTTCCAAAAGGCGATACATCACGCGCGCGTGGCGGACCTCGTCCTTGACGATCTGTGCCACCTGCAAAGTCTCCTTGATGTCCGGCGACTTCTGGATCCAGGGCACGTAGCCGAACGCGCCGGCCAGCTCCGAGTCGGCCTGCATCATCATCAGGTTGGTCAGATGCTCGCGGTACTCGTCGGACATCTCCGCGGTCTCCTCGATTTTTCCGCCCTTGGAGATCTTCTCCAGCAGTCTCTCCTCGCGCACGCGATTGGGTTCCAGAGTCATGTCATTCTCCTGTGAACGTCGGGAGCCGCTTCTCCAGGAACGCGGCGATCCCTTCGGCGTGGTCCTTCGTGCGGCCCAGGTGGGACTGCAGTTGGGCCTCGTATTCGAGCTGATCTTCCAACGAGACGGCTTCGACGCCGCGGTTGAACGCGCGCTTGGTCAGCGCGACGGCCAGGGGCGGCACGGCGGCCAGAGCCGCGCAAAGCTCCGCGACGGCGGCGTCCAGTTCCTCGGGCGCCACGACCCGGTTCACCAGCCCCAGCCGCAAGGCTTTTTCCGCGTCGATGCTGCGCGACAGCCACGCGTGCTCGAGGGCCAGCGACAGGCCCAGCGCGCGCGGCAGAAACCACGACATGCCGGAGTCCGGCACCAGGCCGACCTTGGCGAAGGCATTGAGGAACTTCGCGTCCGCCGCGCAGACCTTCAGGTCGCAGGCGAGAGCCAGGCTTGCGCCCGCTCCGGCCGCGGCACCCCGCACCGCCGCGATCACCGGCTTCTCCACGCGGCGGATCGCGGCGATCAAAGGGTTGAACGTGCGCCGCAGCTCCGCGCCGTGCTCGAAGCGGCCCTGCGCCTGGCGGACCTTCACGTCGCCCAGGTCCGCGCCCGCGCAGAACGCCCGGCCGGCGCCCGCGATCACGATGGCGCGCACGGCCTGGTCGCGTCCGGCCTTGGTCACCGCCTCGGCCAGGCCCCGCAGCATGGTCGCGGTCAGAGCGTTGAGCGCATCGGGCCGGTGCAGCGTCAAGGTCAGGACGCCGCCGCGCGTCTCGGACAGGAATTCGGCGGGGGGGATCTCGGCGCTCATCGGCCCTCGAACGCCGGCGCGCGCTTCTCGGCGAAGGCGCGCATGCCCTCGGCCTGATCGTTCGTGTCGAACAGGGCGTAGAAGGCCTCGCGCTCGGCCTTGAGGCCCGCGTCGAGACCCCGGTCGGCCGCGGCGGCGACGGCCAGCTTGGCCGCGCGCGCGGCCAGGGGCGCGAGCTCCGCGATGCGGCGCGCCAGGCGCTTGGCCTCGTCGAGCAGGACTTCGGGCGCGACCACGCGGCTGACCAGGCCGCGCTCCAGCGCCTCGCGCGCGCCCAGGCGGCGTCCGGTCAGCGCCATGTCCATGGCCAGCGCCTTGCCCACGGCCTTGGTCAGGCGCTGCGTGCCGCCGGCGCCCGGGATCACGCCCAGCTGGATCTCCGGCTGGCCGAACACGGCGTTTTCCGCGGCCACGATCAGGTCGCAGGCCAGCGCCAGCTCGCAGCCGCCGCCCAGCGCGTAGCCCGCCACCGCCGCGATCGTCGGCTTCTTCAGACGACCCACCCGGTCCCAGCGCGCCAGGTGCTCGCCCAGCGCCGCGCGCGCGGCCTTGCCGGAGGCCAGGTCCTTCATCTCGGCGATGTCCGCGCCCGCCGCGAACGCGCGCGGCCCGCCGGTCACGATGACCGCGCGAATCTCCGGCGCGGCTTCGAACTCCGCCAGCGCGCCCTCCAGTTCCTTCATCATCGACAGCGACAGCGCGTTGAGCGCGTGCGGGCGGTGCAGCGTCGCCACACCCACGGGCCCGTCGCGTTCGATCAGGACCTCGCGCTCGACGTTCATTAATTCAGGTCCACCCAGACCGACTTCAGCGCCGTGTAGTTCTCAAGAGCGTAGGCGCCCTTCTCGCGGCCGTAGCCGCTCTGCTTGACGCCGCCCCAGGGGGCGGCCGCGTCGACGAAGTGGTAGCAGTTGATCCAGACCGTGCCGGCCTTGATCTTCTGCGCCATCTGGTGGGCGCGCTTGACGTCCTTGGTCCACACCGCGGACACCAGGCCGTAGTCGGTGCCGTTGGCGCGGGCCACGACCTCGTCGACGGAGTCAAACGGCATCACCGCGACCACGGGCCCGAAGATCTCCTCGCGCGCGATCGTCATCTCGTCTTTCACCGCGCCGAACACGGTCGGAGAAACGAAGTAGCCGGGGCCCGGCGCCGCCGCGCCGCCGGACAGCAGTTGCGCGCCGTCCTTGCGGCCGCTCTCGATGTAGGAGAGCACGCGCTTTCTCTGCTCGTCCGAGACCACGGGCCCCATGTGGGTTTTTGGATCCAACGGGTTTCCCAATTTGACCGTCTTGGACCTGTCGGCAAGCGCCCCCAGCATTTTTTCATACACCGGCCGCTCGATGAACACGCGCGAGCCGGCCGAGCAGCACTGGCCCTGGTTGTAGAAGATGCCGGTGAAGATGCCCTTGGCCGCGGCGTCCAGGTCCGCGTCGGCGAAGACGATGTTGGGCGACTTGCCGCCCAGCTCCATGGTCACGCGTTTCATGTTGCCGGCGGACGCCTTGAGCACCTCGCGGCCGACCTCGGTGGAGCCGGTGAAGGTCACCTTGTCGATCCCCATATGCCGCGCGATCGCGGCGCCCGCCGTGGGCCCGTAGCCCGGCACGACGTTGACGACGCCCGCGGGGACTCCCGCTTCCAGCAGAAGTTCTCCCAGCCACAGGGCGCTCAAGGGCGTCTGCTCGGCCGGCTTGAGGATCACGGCGTTGCCGCAGGCCAGCGCCGGCGCCAGGCGCTCGATGGCCATCAGCAGGGGGAAGTTCCACGGGATGATCGCGCCGACCACGCCCACGGGCTCGCGCACCGTGTAGTGCAGGAACTTCGCGCCGGGGTAATAGGGCACGGACACCGGCGTCGTCTCGCCGTGGATCTTGGTGGGCCAGCCGGCGAAGTAGCGCAGGAGGCCGACGGCCAGCGGCAGGTCCGCGTTCTTCGACTCGCGGATGGGTTTGCCGTTGTCGAGCGACTCCAGCTGCGCGAAGGCCTCGGCGCGGGCTTCCAGAAGGTCGGCGGCCTTGTGCAGGACGCGCTCGCGCTCGGCCGGCGACAGCTTCGACCACGGGCCCTCCAACGCCCGGCGCGCGGCGGCGACCGCGCGATCCACGTCGGCGGCGTCGGCCTCGGCGACGACGGCCAGGGTCTCGCCGGTGGCCGGGTTGGGCGTCGCGAAGGTCTTGCCGCTCTGCGCGCCGACACTCTGGCCGTCGATGAGAAGCTGATGGACCCGGCGCGACAGAAAATCCCGAAGGAGGGGGTGGACGTCGGAGAGGGCGGCGGTGGTCATGTCGGGAGCCTCGCTGAAAGCCGCTTGACGCGCGGCGACAGCCCTATTGAACAAAATTAGCGCGAAATTGGAAGGTCTGTTGCGCGCATTGACAGCGGCGGCTCCGCATGCTAAGCTTATTTATTGGATAATAGTTATTAAACAGGAGAATCCCATGGTCCTTTATGTTCTGGCCCTCGCCTTGGCCGCGGCGCCCGCGCCGGTCCGCGCCGACGACTTCGGCGGCTCCGACTACCCGTACAAAGTTCCGCTCGGGCTCAAGTTCGCGCCCGACGTTCCGACGGACAACCCGATCACCGACGCGAAGGTCGCCTTGGGCAAACTCCTCTATTTCGACAAGCGCCTGTCGCGCGACGGCACGGTTTCTTGCGCGACTTGCCATGATCCGGCGAAGGGCTGGACGGACCGCGCGCCCGTTTCCACCGGCATCCGGGGACAGCACGGCACGCGCTCGGCGCCCACGGTGCTCAACGCGGCCTACATGGACGTCCAGTTCTGGGACGGCCGCGCGGCCAGCCTGGAGGAGCAGGCCAAGGGTCCCATCGAAAATCCCGTGGAGATGGGCTTTACTCACGCGGAGGCCGCCGCGCGCATCGCCGGCCTCAAAGGCTACGCGCCCTACTTCAAGGCCGCCTTCGGCGACGACACGGTGGACATCGACCGCGTGGCCAAGGCGATCGCCAGCTTCGAGCGCACCGTTCTGACCGGCAACGCGCCCTACGACCGCTGGCAGGCCGGAGACAAGAACGCCATGAGCCCGGCCGCGATCCGGGGCCTGGCCCTGTTCAACGACCCGAAGAAGGCCGACTGCGCGTTCTGCCACAGCGGATTCAACTTCTCCGACTCATCCTTCCACAACCTGGGCGTGGGCCTGAAGGCCGCCCAGCCCGACCTGGGCCGCTTCGCCGTGACCAAGCAGGACAAGGACCGCGGCGCGTTCAAGACGCCGACCTTGCGCAACCTGGCCGACACCGCGCCCTACATGCACGACGGCTCCGAGAAAACCCTCCAGCAGGTCGTGGAGTTCTACAACCGCGGCGGCGACAAAAATCCCCAACTGGACGGCCACATCCGCCCCCTGCACTTGACGCCCGGGGAGGTCGGGGACTTGGTCGCGTTCCTGGACGCGCTCAACGGCGACAAGGTGCTGATCGCGCCGCCGAAGCTTCCCGAGTAACGGAAGCTACTCGCGCTCGAGGACTTCGTTCATCGCGGCGGCAAAGCGCGCGGCGATGAGGCGGAACTGCGCGATGCGCGGATCCCCGTCGCGAAAAGCCACGATCAGCGGCGGCTGGCGGCGCGTGGCCGGATCGGGCTCGTAGCTGGCGAAGAACATGTACCAGACCGACTCGTCGAGCGGTTCGTCGCCGCGCGCGGTGGAAGGCAGACTCGGATCCACGCGGGACAGCGCGGCGCGCGCGGACGCCGCGGCCGCGCCCGCGAAGGCCAGTTCGGAGGGCGCAAGCTTCAAAATCTCCGCGCAGAAGCGCGCCAGCTCCGCGTCGCTCCAGCCGTCCAGGTAGGCCAGCACGCCGCCGCGCGGCTGGGCCGTGCCGGCCCAGCTCGCCGCCTCTTGCGGCGCGGACAAGACGGCCAGCCACACCTCGCGCCCGTCCTGCACCGCGACTTTCTCCAAGCTCACGGGAAAATTATAGCCGGAAATGCTAGAAACGGGAATCGAAAACTGGCCCGAAGCCGATTGGACCCGGGTCCAGCCCTTCCCGTTCACGGAGGCCCGCGCGGCGTTCGCGGGGCTCACCGCCGACGAGGGACGGCTGGAGCTGGCCTACTACCGCCGGCCGCGCGACGGCGCGCTGGTGGCGGTCGCGGACTTCGGCCCGCGCGCGCAGGGCGCGCCGGGGCTGGTGCACGGCGGCATGATCCTGACCGTTCTTGATGAAGCGCTGGGCGCGGCCTGCTGGGTGGCGGGACACCCGTCCTTGACCGTGCGCCTGACCACGGACTTCCGCCGCAGCGTGCCGCTGGGCGCGCGCGCGCTCGTGGAGACGCGCGTGGAGCCCGCGCGCCACCGCCTGGCTTCGGCGTCCGGAACCTTGCGCGGCCCGGACGGCACCGTCTACGCCGCGGCCGAGGGCCGCTTCATGCGCCTGGACGACGCCGCGTACGCGCGCCTGTTCGGGCGGCCGGCGCCGGGAAACTGCTAAAATTCTCGGCATCGCCAATGTCGCTTCACCCTGAATTTCCGTCTTCCGCCTACGCCCCGCTCATCCCGGAGCAGCGCTGGTTTCCGGCCGACGAGGCGCTGCGCGAGAGCGCCTACGACAAGCTCCTGCCGCCGCTGGTGGCTAAAATCCGGCGCGAGGTCCACGCCTGGCGCACGGGCGGATACGCGGGCGCGTCGGCGACTTCCGCCGCGCTGCTGCGGTGGTGGTTTGAGACCGAGCACATGACCGAGGGCAGGGACGGCGCCTTGACGCCGTTTCGCTACTACTTCGCCCAGCGCGAGGCGGTCGAGACCGTGATCTGGCTGCACGACGTCAAGAAGGTCAAGGACAAGTTCGACCTGCTGCGGTTCGACGCGTCGAACGCGATTTCGCCCGGCATGTTCGCCGAGGAGTGGCCGCGCTACGTCCTGAAGCTGGCCACGGGCGCCGGCAAGACCAAGGTCATGTCTTTGCTGATCGCCTGGAGCTTCTATCACAAGCTCTACGAGAAAGACTCCGGTCTGTCGCGCAACTTCCTGGTGATCGCGCCGAACATCATCGTCCTCGACCGCTTGCGGGCCGACTTCGACGGCCTCAGGATTTTCTTCAACGATCCGATCATCCCCGATAACGGACACGAAGGCCGCGGCTGGCGAGACGATTTCCAGGTCACGCTGCACGTTCAAGACGACGTGCGCGTCGTGCGCGAGACCGGCAACATCTTCCTGACCAACGTCCACCGCGTCCACCTGGGCTCGGTGCCCGAGCCGTCGCTGGAGGACGGGGATCTTCGCGACTACTTCCTTGAACCGTTCGGCTCCAAGCCCGCGGGCAAGACGACGGACAGCCGGACCGACCTGGGCGAGATCGTGCGCGACGTGGGCGAGCTTGCCGTCTTCAACGACGAGGCCCACCACATTCACGACGAGCGCATGGCCTGGTTCAAGTCGATCCAGGACATCCACCACAAGCTGCTCCAGAAGGATCGGCGGCTCGCGCTGCAGCTCGACGTGACGGCCACGCCCCGGCACGACAACGGCAGCATCTTCGTGCAGACGGTCTCAGACTATCCGCTCGTCGAGGCGATCCACCAGAACGTGGTCAAGCACCCGATCCTGCCCGACGCGGCCAGCCGATCCAAGCTTATCGAGAAGAAGAGCGCGATCTTCAGCGAGCGCTACGGCGACTACCTCGCGTTGGGCGTCGAGGAGTGGAAGAAGAGCTTCGCCGAGCACGAGAAGCTGGGCAAGAAGGCGGTGCTCTTCGTCATGGTCGACGACACGAAGAACTGCGACGAGGTCGGCGAGCACCTCCAGAAAATCTGCCCCGAGCTCAAGGACGGCGTGCTGGTCATTCACACGAAAAGAAACGGCGAAATCTCCGAGTCCGCGACGGGCAAGAGCGACGAGGAGCTGGACCGGCTGCGCGAGGCCGCGAACTCGATCGACGGCTTGAAGAGCCCCTATAAGGCGATCGTCTCCGTCCTGGTCCTCAAGGAAGGCTGGGACGTTCGCAACGTGACCACGATCGTGGGCCTGCGCGCCTACGCCGCGAAAAGCAACATCCTTCCCGAGCAGACGCTCGGCCGCGGTCTGCGGCGCATGTATTTCGGAACCGACATCCCGGAGACGGTCTCGGTCATGGGCACGCCCGCGTTCATGGAGTTCGTCGAGTCGATCCAGTCCGAGGGCGTGACCTTCGAGCGCGTCCCGATGGGCGCCGGGACCGCGCGCAAGGACTCTCTGGTCGTCGAGGTCGACGCCCAGAACCCGGACAAGGACTTGGACAAGCTCGACATCGCGCTGCCGAGGCTCACGCGCCGCTACAGCCGCGACTTCAAGGGCCTCGACTCGCTCGATGCGTCCGCCCTGGGCAACCCGAAGCTGCCGTTGAAGCCCTTCACGCCCGAGGAGACGCGCGAGATCGTGTTCAAGACGATGCTCGACGGCGAGGTTCATCACGCCGTCGTGCTTGACGGCGCGGGCGGCGGCGATTACCGTTCCGTGGTCGCGTTCTTCGCGCGGCAGTTGCTCCAGGATTTAAGACTGGTGGGCGGCTACGACGCGCTCTACGGCAAGGTCAAGTCCTTCGTTCGCGAGCACCTGTTCGAGAACTCGCCGGTGGACCTTGAGGACGCCGTGGTGCTGCGCAATCTTTCGGAGTATGAAGCGGGCAAGGTGCTCTACGACTCGTTTAAGACGGCGATCAACGCGCTGACCATCCGCGAGTCGGGCGCGGCCGTGATTGAAGACGTGATCCGGCTGCGGCAGACGCGGCCCTTCCGCACCGAATTGCGGTCGTTTATGATCGCGAAGAAGTCGATCTTCACGAGGATCGTGGGCGAGCCCAACGCCGGAGAGTTCGAGCTGTCGTTTGCCGCGTTCCTGGAGTCCGCACCCGACGTCGCGGCCTTCGCCAAGAACTATTTCGCGGTCGGCTTCAAGCTCGACTACGTCCGCGAGAACGGCGATCTCTCCACCTACACGCCCGACTTCATCGCCCGCACCGTCGACGGCGTTGTCTGGATCATCGAGACGAAGGGCCGCGAGGAACTGGACCTGCCGCAGAAGATGGCGCGGCTCCAGCAGTGGTGCGCCGACGCCACGGCCGCCGGCGTCGCGGCCGGGGGGGCCGTCTACAAGTTCGTCTACGTCGACCAGGAAGGCTTCACGAAGCACCCGCCGCAGACCTTCGCCTCGCTTGCCGCGGGCTTCACCCGGTACCAGGCCTTTGCGTCATGCTAGTTTATGTCGATGAATCCGGCGACGCCGGACTTAACATGGCGCAAGGCTCATCGGCCTATTTCGTGGTGAACCTGAGTCCTAGCCCTCGCGGGCACGCGCACCAAGGGTGGCAGTTCGGATTTTCAGGTACGGTTGCAGGTTAGCAGAATATGGGTATAAATTCCAGAGACACGCCTGACGGCAAGAAGGTCCCGGCGTTGCGGCGCAACAGCGCGGCGCGCGTCGGCGGGGCGTCCGGTTTGAACGGCTTGCTGGGGCGCTTGCGCGGCCTGATCGCCTCGGCGCGCGGGGCGGCCGCGCGCTCCGTCGATTGCATCCAGGTGGAGACGTGCTGGCAGGTGGGGCGGCACATCGTCGAGTTCGAGCAGGCGGGAAACGCCCGGGCGAGCTATGGGACGCGGCTGCTGTCTCGTCTGGCGGACAAGCTCAGCGCGGAATTCGGAAAAGGTTTCGATGAGCGCAATCTCAGGCATATGCGGGCTTTCTACGCAGGATTCCCAATTCGGAACGCGCTGCGTTCCGAATTGAGCTGGACGCACTATCGCGCGCTTCTCAGGGTCGACGACGCGGCGGCTCGCAATTGGTATATGAAAGAAGCGGCCTTGCAGAATTGGAGTTCTCGCGCCCTGGAGCGGCAGATCGGGACTCTTTATTATGAGCGGCTCCTCGCCAGCAAGGATCGTAAATCCGTCCGCCTTGAAGCGAAAGCCCAGGCGGCGAAGCTGGGCCTGGAGCCGCGTGAATTCGTGCGTGACCCAGTGATGCTCGAGTTCCTCGGTCTTCCGGAAACGGGGCGGCTGCTCGAATCGGACCTGGAAAAATGGCAAGCACGGCGACGAGGTTCTGAAGGCTATAAAAATATGAGGCGGCTTATGGGCAACAATAGTCCCTTGTGGACGCTCCGAGGAGCATGTCACAAGGAGTGTGCTGGCTTCGCAGGACGTGACGCGACATCGCTCCATCAGGATTTTATTCCGTTGGACCGAATGGGGATTCCCCAGGGGGAAGTACGGTGAGTGCTGTCAATTTGAAGATCGACCAACTCCTGATGGATTCGGCAAATCCGCGGATCGGAAGCACATTAAACCAACGTGATGCTCTACAGAAGATTCTCGATGATCAAGGGAGCAAACTCGCTGAACTTGCTGAAGACATAGCCAACGAAGGAATGAGCCCCATCGAGCGACTCCTCGTGTTGCGCGAAAAGAAACATGGCGGCCAATTTATAGCCGTAGAAGGAAACCGACGTGTTGCTGCGCTGAAAATCTTGTCCAACCCATCCGTCCTTGTGAGCCTATCTCTCGGCGGTGCGCTTCAAAAGCGTTTCGAGCGTCTTTCTAAGAACTTTAGCCGCACGTCTATTGAGCCCATTGCCTGCTATGAAGTTGTCAATAGAGATGAGGCGAAGAAGTGGATTTACCTGCGACACACCGGGGAAAATGATGGGCGCGGCGTGGTTGGGTGGTCCGGTCTCGCGGCAGCCCGCTTTCGTGGCACCGATCCCGCACTACAGGCCCTTGAGTTTGTGCGAGTTCACGGCAACTTGCATGAACACCATAGGAGGGTGCTTGATACCGCTTTCCCAATCACGACTTTAGACCGATTGCTCTCAACCAGGGAAGTTCGCGACCTCATCGGTATTGAGGTAAAAGATGGCAAGCTTCGGTCCGGATTGCCTGGCGAGGAGCTCATCAAGCCGCTTCGCCGCATAGTGCTCGACTTGGCAGAAAAAAAGGTCAACGTAAGTAATCTGAAGAATCGAGCCGCTCAAGTCGAGTATGTAAAATCGCTGGAGAAAGACGATAAGCCAAACCTCTCAAACGCAGGATCAGTTCGCGCGGTCAGGGACTTTAAGGTGGGAGACTTCGAGGTAAAGGCGGCGCCGGCGTCGTCATTAAAGAAGCGGGGCTATGACCCATCTGAGCGAAAAACACTTATTCCTCGTGCCTTAAAGCTAAACATTTCTGTTTCTAAGATTGCAGAGATATATAAGGAACTTCGCACGCTCAAGATGGATGACTATCCCCATTCTTGCGCTGTGCTGCTTCGCGTCTTTCTGGAGCTGTCAGTCGACTTTTACATGGACGCCAATAAAATAGATACACAGTTTACGGCTAACGGCGGCAAGGTAATGGAGAAACCTCTGAAGAACAAGGTAGCCGAGGTCATCGACAATTTCGTGAAGGTGAAAGGTTTCCGACGCAATGACTTTTCAGGGGTGGCACGTTCCGTTGGCGATAGCAGCAGCCCCCTACACATTAATCTCTTGCATGCTTATGTGCACAGTCGATTCCAAAAGCCGAAAACCAGAGACCTTCGATCCGCCTGGGATGAGGCGGAACCATTCTTCACTCGTATATGGGCGTGAAGAAACCTGCTGAGGCATCGCCTACAGCGCCACGGCGGCTAGTCCACTACACGCCGCTTCGCTACCCGGGAGGCAAAGCGAAGCTCGCTGCTTTCGTAAAAAAAATTATTGAACTAAACGATCTCACTGACGGTCACTACGTTGAGCCCTATGCTGGCGGCGCGGGGATCGCGCTCGAACTTCTTTTTCACGAGTATGTATCACATATCCATATCAATGACGTCAGCAAACATGTTCACGCCTTCTGGAAGAGTGCCCTTGATCACACCGAACGTCTCACGAAGCTAATTCGCGACACTCCGCTCACGGTGGCCGCATGGGACAGACAGAAACATATAGTCGCACACCCACACGACAACAGTATTGTTGCGCTTGGCTTTGCGACTTTTTTCCTTAATCGAACCAATCGATCCGGGATTCTAAATGGCGGAATAATCGGTGGTCGCGATCAATCCGGCCCGTGGAAGATTGATGCGCGTTATAATGCTGTAGAACTTATTTTCCGTATTGAGTCGATTGCGAAACTTCGAGGCCGGATCAGCTTATCCCGTGAAGATGCAGTTGATTTTCTGAGGTCGCGCATGAGGACCCTGCCCTCAAAGACCCTGATTTATCTCGATCCGCCATATTATGTAAAGGGCAAGGATTTATATCCCGACTATTATACGCACGATGATCACGTCAGGATTGCAAAGTTCGTGAGCCAGAAAATCTGCCGTCAGAAATGGATTGTCTCCTACGATAACGTTGATCCTATCCACGCGCTCTATAGTGGTCATGCTAATATTGTTTACGAGTTGGGGTATAGTGCTCGGGATGCCCGCACGGGGTCTGAGGCGATGTTTTTCTGTGATGATCTAATGATCCCCGCACTCATGGGAGCAATGAACGCGTTGCCGGCTATGGAAGGGAGGATTTTGCAATGAAAGCAAAAGCAAATGGGGGGGGTCCCTTGGCCCAAACGATCTCGGACTTACCTACGGACCAGCTACTGCTGGACTCCCGGAATCCTCGCCTCGCCTCTGGTGCCGCCGTAAAAACACAGGATGATCTCTTGAAAGTCCTTTGGGAGGAGATGGCCGTGGATGAGGTTGCGCTGTCCATCGCAGCCAATGGATTCTTCCGCGAGGAACCTCTGTTCGCTGTTCCCGATGGCAAGGGAAAATACATCGTTGTGGAGGGCAATCGACGCCTGGCATCGGTTATTCTGCTGAGAGACGAGACCAAAAGGAAGAAGATTTTGGCGACCGAGCTTCCTGCACTCTCTGCTGAAGCTAGAGCGAAACTTGATACCTTGCCCGTGTCCGTATACAAGGAGCGAGAAGACCTTTGGCAGTACTTCGGATTTAGACACATAAACGGCCCAAAGCCGTGGGACGCCTTCAGTAAAGCACAGTACGTAGCGGAGGTTAATGAGAGATACGGAATTGCTCTTGACGAGATTGCGAATAGCATCGGCGACCGGCATACCACCGTAAAGCGTCTCTTTCGTGGATTCAAGATTCTAGAACAGGCTGAATCTGTGGCTGGTTTCAACAGAGAAGATCGAGTCAGGAATCGCTTTTACTTTTCGCACCTATATACGGCGGCCGATCAGCCCGAGTTCCAGAAGTTTCTAGGGATCGATTCGGATAAGTCCCTAAAAAGAAATCCCGTGACCAAGGGCAAGCTCCCTGAACTTAAGGAGCTGATGGTCTGGTTGTATGGCAGCAAGACCGAGAGCAAAGAGCCTGTTGTTCGGTCTCAAAATCCAGATCTAAACTTGCTTCGCGAAGTGGTCAGCAAGAAGAATGCTCTTGCGGGACTCCGTTCCGGACTCTCGCTAGAGCGAGCAGCTGAAATCGGCATTGGTGACCAGCGCCGCTTTAGAGAGGCCTTGACTCGCTCGAAGGAAGACCTTCAGCAGGCGAAGGGAACAGTAACAACCGGTTATTCCGGCGAACAGGACCTTTATGACACGGTCAAGGATATCTTGGCCTACGCTGAAACTATCAAGTCCGAAATGGACGCCAAGGATGGAAAGAAAGCGCGTGCCAACTAAGCGATCAAAATCGTTCCCGCTTCCGGGCAATCCAATGGATGTCATTAAACTCGCCGACTGGCTTGAGATTTACGCTCTTATCTCAGCGGATGGGAATTCTAGCCGTGGTGACTTGGAACGTGCCTTAAAACGCGCGTCAGTATTCCAAACGGCGCAAGGAGATGAGGCCAATGACATCGAGGAGGTCGGCGCCCAGGTCTTTTTAGAATTGGAAGAGCGCGCGAAAGCCGCTGGCGACGCCTACCCCTTTGAACTATCTTGCGGATTAGTGCGACTTCGGGGGAAGCCCAACAAATTCCCCGCCTATATTTTCTGTCTCATTCTTTCCTACTTCAAGTGGAAGGCTGCGAAAGGAGCTGCGGTTGATCCGTGGAAACTATTCGAGGAACTATCGTGCAGTGCGGCTGGGCGTTATATGCAAGGCGACGTCTTTTGGCTCGCTTCTCGTTCGGGTATATCGAAATCACGTCGCAAGGGGCAGCCCACGGCGTTCCAAAAGGGCGTGGATGCTCTGTGCTCCGCTTTAGGTGAAGGGCAGGGCTTCAAGAAACAACCGACTCTTAACCGTCAGGATGATAAAGTGGATTTGGTCGCTTGGCGAGGATTCGCAGATAACCGCCCAAGCAAGCTCGTGATGTTTGGTCAGTGCGCCGCAGGAGAAAACTGGGACGGAAAAACCGCCGAGCTACAGCCCGACAGATTTTGGGACCAGTGGATGCAGAACGGGAAAGTCAGCCCGCTTCTTCGTTCCTTCTACATTCCATATCGAATACCGCGAAGCGAATGGGAATTTAGGGCACGCAGCACAGGCATTCTTTTTGACAGATGCCGCATCGCATACTGGACGAGCAGCGCGTCCGAGGTGGCGCGCGATCTTCGCTACATGCGTTGGTGTGGCTCGATCCTTGCTCGACAAACCTGAACTTTTTAAACTCGGCTAAAAACGATTTGATCCAACTGGCGGATATGGTGTCGGGAGCGATTCACGGAAGCCGCGGCGAAAAAGCGGACGCGAAAGACTACATCCAGCTTATCCGGCTGAGGGAGGCGGGGGTGCAGATTTGGCCGAACCTGAAAAACAATGAACCTGAGTCCTAGCCCTCGCAGGCACGCGCACCAAAGGTGGCAGTTCGGATTTCAGGTTCGCCTCTAGCATAACAGAATATGGGTATAAATTCCAGCGACGCGCCTGCCGACAAGACAGCCGCGCGTTCCGCCGACTCCATCTATCAGGCTTTCCCAATTCGCGACGCGCTGCGTCCCGAATTGAGCAGGACGCGCTATCGCGCGCTCGCCCTGAAGCGGCAGACGGGACTCTTTACTTATGAGCAGAAATAACGACTCCGAACGCTACGAATTGTCCGACGCCGAGAAGCGCGACCTGGTCAAGCTCATCAACGAGGGCAAGCCTCTTCCGGAAAAATACCGCTTTCTTTTATTCGAGGACAAGCGCGAGGTCGAGCTGGTCTGGAACGGCAAGTCCCGCGAGGTCACCAACGTCATCCTGCCCTTCCAGACCCTGGAGCACATCGACGAACCCCGCAAGGAGAAGCACGAGGAGGAAGAGCTTGCGCTGGACATGGGCGGCCGCCAGGCCGGCGGCTGGACGAACAAGCTGATCTGGGGCGACAACAAGCTCATCTTGTCCTCTCTGAAGTCCGGCGCTCTGCGCCAGCAGATCGAGGACGCGGGCGGCCTGAAGCTGATCTACATCGACCCTCCCTTCGACGTGGGCGCCGACTTCTCCATGGACATCGAGATCGGTGGCGAGACGTTCCACAAAGAACCGAACCTGTTGGAGCAGATCGCCTATCGGGACACTTGGGGGCGGGGGGCGGATTCGTTCATCTCGATGATCTACGAGCGGTTGATTTTGATGCGCGATCTACTTTCCAACGACGGGAGCATCTATGTTCACTGCGATTGGCGAGTAAACTCGTACATTAGAAATCTCCTTGATGAAGTGTTCGGTGCTGATAAATTTCTTAATGACATAGTCTGGTCCTACTTCGCTTTCAAACGCAAGACTGCCAAGAAATTCCCTCAGAAACACGACACGATAATCTCATTTCGGAAAGGCGAACAACACATCTGGCACACACAGTTTAAGCCCCACTCCGAAGAATATCTAAAGCGTTGGAAGAAGGATGCGAATGGCCGCCTTTATCGTGACGATGTAAATCCAACTGCGGGTGGAAAGCGGATCATTTATCTTGATGAGGTCGAGGGCGACATCGTTGATTCAACATGGATCGACATACCCCCAGTAAATCCAATGGGTGCCGAACGTGCGGACTATCCGACCCAAAAGCCGGAGACATTACTCCATAGAATTATCCAGGCCGGGACCAATCCTGGCGATATGGTTGCTGATTTCTTCTGCGGTTCCGGAACCACTGCGGCGGTCGCAGAAAAGCTTGGACGCAAGTGGATCGCCACTGACCTCGGCAAGTTCGGCATCCACACCACACGAAAGCGTTTGATCGGCGTGCAGCGCGAACTCAAGGCCGCGGGGAAGTCTTTCCGGGCGTTCGAGGTTTTGAACCTCGGCCGATATGAGCGCCAGGCTTATCTGAACGTTTCCAACCGGCTGTCGGCCAAGAAGAAGGCGGACGCGCTGGCCAAAAAGGAACGGGACTTCCGCGAACTTATTCTGCGCGCCTATCGCGCCGAGCCGCTGGACAATGGGGGCTTCTTCCACGGCAAGAACGCAGGAAGGCTTGTGGTGGTGGGGCCGATCAATCTGCCGGTGGGACGGCTATTCGTGGAGGAAGTCATCACCGAGTGCCGAAAGCGGCGCGCCTCGCGGGCGGACATACTGGCGTTTGAGTTTGAGATGGGGTTGTTTCCGGCGGTTTTGGAGGAGGCCAAGCAGAAGGGCATCGACATCGCGCCCAAGATGATCCCGCCGGAGGTCTTCGACAAGCGCGCGGTGGAGAAAGGCCAGGTGCGCTTCCATGACGTGAGCTACATCGAGGCCGCGCCGCGCTACGACAAGAAGGACAAGCGCCGGGTCACCATAGAGTTGACCGACTTCTCCGTCTACTACACGCAGGGACTCGTGGACTCGGTGGCCGCCGAGCTGAAGGAGGGAAAAAGCGAGGTCGTCTGCGAGGCGGGCAAGCTCATCAAGATCGCCAAGGACAAGAAGGGCGTGGTCACCCGCGAGGTCCTGACCAAGAAGTGGACCGACTGGGTGGACTACTGGGCCGTGGACTTCGACTACGAAAGCCGCAAGGAGATCGTGAAGATGCCCAAGACCATGGGCGTGGAAGGCGAGCTTCCCGGAACCGTGGTCGCGGGCGAGGAGTTCATCGAGTTCGAGGAGCGCTGGACCGGCGCCTACATCTTCGAAAACGAGTGGCAAAGCTTCCGCACCCGTCAGGACCGCGACCTGGAGTTGACCTCCGCCGCGCACGCCTACCCCAAGCCGGGCCGTTATACGGTGGCCGTCAAGGTCATCGACATCTTCGGCAACGACACCATGACGCTGGTCCCGGTCACCGTATCGTAGAGAGCGTTTCACCGCATGATTGAGCGCCCGGAAACAGGAAAAGCTAAGATCAACCCATGAAACTCGCCCACAGCTACACGCGCCTCGGCACCGAAACCGCCTTCGAGGTTCTCGTGCGCGCCCGCGCCCTGGAGGCGCAGGGCCGCAAGATCGTGCATCTGGAGATCGGCGAGCCCGACTTCGACACGCCCAAGAACATCCGCGACGCCGCCAAGAAGGCGCTCGACGACGGCTTCACGCACTACGGACCTTCCGCCGGCCTGCCGCAGACGCGCGCGGCCGTGGCCGCCTACGTCTCGCGCACGCGCGGCGTGGCCGTGGCGCCCGAGGAGACCATTATCGTGCCCGGCGGCAAGCCGGTGATCTTCTTCGCCATACTCGCGCTGATCGACCCGGGCGACGAGGTGATCTACCCCAACCCGGGCTTCCCGATCTACGAGTCCATGATCAACTACGTGGGCGGCAAGGCGGTGCCGCTGCCCATCCACGAGAGCCGCGGCTGGGACTTCGATCCGGCGGAGCTGGAGCGCCTGCTCTCGCCCAAGACGAAGCTGGTGATTTTAAACTCGCCGGCCAACCCCACCGGGGGCGTGACCGGCGCCGAGGGCATGGAACGCGTGGCGCGCGCCCTGCACGACAAGGCGCCCGGCGCGCTGATCCTGTCCGACGAGATCTACTCGCGCCTGGTCTACGAGGGCGAGCACCGGTCGATCCTGTCCCTGCCCGGCATGAAGGAGCGCACGCTCCTGCTCGACGGCTTCTCGAAGACCTGGGCGATGACCGGCTGGCGGCTGGGCTACGGCGTGGGGCCGAAGTGGCTCATCGACGCGATGGCCAAGCTCGCCACCAACGACCACTCCTGCGTGGCGTCCTTCGCGCAGATCGCGGCCATCGAGGCGCTGGAGGGCCCGCAGGAGTCCGTGACGGCGATGGCGCGCGAGTTCGTGCGCCGGCGCGACGTCATCGTCGCGGGGCTCAATCAATTGCCCGGCTTCAAGTGCGCCACGCCCAAGGCATCGTTCTACGTGTTTCCGAACATCAAGGCCACGGGCCTGAGCTCCAAGGTCTTGGCCGACGCCCTGCTGAGCGAGGCGGGCGTGGCCTGCCTGTCCGGCACCGCCTTCGGCGCGCAGGGCGAGGGCTACCTGCGCTTCTCCTACGCCAACTCCGTGGAGAACATCCAGACCGCGCTCGCGGCGATCCGGCAGGCCCTGCCCAAGCTCGCCGCAGCACCCGCGCGGTGAGCGCGCTGAGCGCGGACCGCGCCTCCATCCGCCGCATACTGGGCTACATCCGCCCTCACAAAGCGCGCCTGATCCAGGCCTGCCTGGTCATGATCGTGGTCGCGGCCCTCAACGGGGCGATGGTCAAGGTGCTGGACCCGGTGACCAGCAGCCTGTTCGGCTCCGCCCACGCGGACCCCGCGACCTTGATGCGCGTGGCGCTGATGATCCCGGGGCTTTTCTTCGCGATGCTGGTCTTCAAGTACACGCTGGCCTACCTGATGAGCTGGCTGGGCCAGAAGATCACGCAGGAGATCCGCGAGGACCTCTTCACCCACCTGCACGCGCTGTCCATGGATTTTTTCTGGAAGAGCAAGGGCGGCGAGGTGATGGCCAAGCTCACCAACGACATGACGGCACTGCAGTCCGCGCTGCAGTTCGTGCCGCTGTACGCGGTGCGCGACTCCCTGACGGTCGTGGTGATGCTGGCCGTGATGTTCTGGACCAACCCGAAGTTCGCGCTGATCGCGCTGATCGCCATCCCCATGGCAGGGGGCGTGCTGGGCGTTTTGGGGCGCAAGCTGCGCGCGGCGGGACGGCGCGGCCAGGAAGTGATGGGGGAAATCTACCACCGCTTTCAAGAAAGCCTGCAAGGCATGCTGGTGGTGAAGTCCTTCAACTTCGAGGAAGGCTCCATCGCCAAGTTCCGCACGGAGAACGACGAGTTCTTCCACCAGATGATGCGCTACTTCCGCGCCACCGCTCTCTCCGGACCGTTGATGGAGTTCCTGGGCTCGCTGATCATCGCCGCGATCGTCTATCTGGGCGGCCGCCAGATCGGGGCCGGAACGATGACGCCGGGGCAGTTCTCCGTCTTCCTGGGCTGTTTTTTCATGGCCTACGGCCCGATCAAGAACCTGGCGCAGATGAACGCGACCTTGCAGCTGGGCCTCGCCTCGGCGGAGCGCATCTTCTCGGTCCTGGACGAGGCACCGACCGTCGTGGAGCCAAGCCAGCCGTCGCCGTTTCCCGCGCTGAAGCAAGGCATTCGCTTCGAACACGTCTCTTTCCGCTATCCCAGCCGCGAGACGTGGGCGTTGCAGGACGTTTCATTAGAAATCAAGCCGGGCGAGGTCGTGGCTCTCGCGGGTCCGTCGGGTTCCGGAAAAACCACGTTCGTGCATTTGATGCTGAGGCTGTTCGATCCCACCGAGGGCCGCATCACCATCGACGGCGTGGACCTGCGCGAGATGTCGTCTCATGACTTGAGAGCTCACTTGGGGTTAGTTTCACAAGAAACCATCCTGTTCAACGACACGGTGCTGGGCAACGTGGCCGTGGGCCGCCCCGGAGCGACGCGCGCCGAGGTGGAGAGCGCGCTGAAGGTGGCCGACGCGTATGATTTCGTGGCGCAGTTCTCCAAGGGCCTGGACACGCCGCTGGGCGACCGCGGCGCGCGCCTGTCCGGGGGACAGCGCCAGCGCCTGGCCATCGCGCGCGCGGTGCTCAAGGACCCCAAACTGCTGATTCTCGACGAGGCGACCTCGAACCTGGACACCGCCAGCGAGCACGCGGTGCAGACCGCCATGGAGCGCCTGTATCCGGGCCGCACGGTGACGATGATCGCGCACCGCCTCTCCACCGTGCAGAAGGCCGACCGCATCGTGGTGATGCGCACCGGCAAGATCGAGGAGGTGGGCACGCACGCCGAGCTTCTGGCCCAGAACGGCGTCTACGCCACGCTCCATCGCTACCAGCAGCTCGAAGCGCCGACCTTGTGATCCGCGCCGTCGTCTTCGACATGGACGGGGTCATCGTGGACTCCGAGGCGCAGTGGAAGGCGCAGGAGGAGAGCTTCTTTCGCGCCGCCGTGCCCGCCTGGCGCGCGGAGCACCACCGACGCATCGTCGGCCTGGGCGTGGAGGACGTTTATCATTTTATGGTCCGCGAATTCGGCCTCCAGATGCCGCTGGACGACTACCTGGCGCGCTGCGAGGAGGTGGCACGCGAGGTTTACCTTCATAAAGTCGTCGTCGCCGACGGCTTGCGGGAGCTGCTGGTCGATCTGCGCCGCCGCCGTATTCCCACCGCCATCGCCTCCTCGTCGCCGCGGCGGTGGATCAACCTGGTCCTGGATCGTTTCGCGCTCGCGCCCTCTTTCGACGCCGTCGTCTCCGCCGACGACGTGGGCGGCCGCACCAAGCCCGCTCCCGACATCTACCTGGAAGCCGTTCGGCGGCTCGCGCTCGCCCCGGCCGACTGCCTCGCCGTCGAAGATTCAACCGTGGGCGTGCGCGCCGCGAAGGCCGCGGGCCTGGCCTGCGCGGCCCTGCGCACGCCCCACAACGCCGATCAGGACCTCGCGCTCGCCGACTTCGAGCTGACCGCGTTTACGGGCCTCGACGGCGCAAGCCTCGCTCACCGCGGATTAGGCGACGCTTAAGCGTCCGCTCAGCGCGAGGCGCTATGCTGTACACGTGAGACCGAGCCGTGAACGGGAGGCGCGCGCATGGCCATGAAATGGGTGCTGATCGTCGATGACGACCCGTCGATCCTGATGCTTCTGTCCGCCGCGCTGGAGCATCCAGGATTGAGAATCACGACGGCCGAGGACGCGCTGCAGGCCTTCATCCAGGCGCGCGACCTAAAACCACTGCTGATCATCTCCGACATCATGATGCCCGGCTACGGCAACGGGACCACCACGCTCAAGCGCCTGCGCGAGGATCCGCGCGTGCCCATCTGCCCGATTCTCTTCATCACCGCCATGGACCCGGCGCAAGCGCGCCCGCTTCTGCCGGCCAACGACCCGACCATCGGGCTGCTTCAGAAGCCCGTCGATCTGCGTCGGCTGCGCGATTACGTCTGGAAGCTAGCGGGACTCTCGGCGCCCGCGGCGGATGCCTCCGGCACGACGGCCGCGGCCGCGGCCGCGGCGGCTTAATCGAGGCGGATCACTCGGCTGAGGCTTTGAGTCGATTCGACGAAGGCGGTCCAGTCGGCGCGAAGGCGTGACCGCGCCGGATCGCCGAGGCGGGGGGAAAAGGATTTTTCGATGGGGGCGGCGGTCATTTTTTCGGCGTCGGGAATGCCGGCGGCCGAGGCGGCCAGGACGGCGGCGCCCAGGGCGGTGGCCTCCACTTCCTTGCGCCGCTCCAGGAGCGCGCCCAGGACGTCGGCTTGGCAGGACATCATCGCGTCGGAGCGCGCCAGTCCGCCGGCGACGCGGGCGCGGGTCACGGGCGCGCCCGCGGCGGACATGACGTCGGCGGCGTCGGTCACGAGCATGCACAGTCCCTCGGCGGTCGCCTTCACCAGGTCGGCTGATTTCGTCTGCGAGTCCAGGCCGAAGAAGGCCGACTTCGTTTTATAGTCCCAGCGCGGCGCGCCCAGGCCGCCGATGGCGGGGAGCATCAAGACGCGGCGCCGGGACGCCTTGAAGGCCGCGTCGACGGCCTTGGCGTCCTTCATCAGGCCCAGGCTGTCGCGCAGCCACTCGAAAGACGTGCCGGCGGCATGGACGGTGCCTTCCAAGAAGAAGCCCTTGGCGTCGCCCACGGCCGCGGCGGGGGAGACCAGCAGGCCGGGCGCGCGTCGCGGCGCCGCCCCGGTGTGACGCAGGAGAAAGGCCCCGGTGCCGTAGTTGGCCACGGCGTCGCCCTCGCGCGCAGCCCCCAGGCCCACGGCGGCGGCCTGCTGGTCGCCCACGGCGGCGCGAAACGGGATCACGCGGCCTTTGCGCTCGATCACGCCCCAATCGCCGCCGGACGGCCGGATGGACGGCAGAATCTCGGCGGACAGGCCGAACAGCGCCAGAAGTTCCGGGTCCCAGGCGGACGTCTCCAGGTTCATCAGCAGCGTACGCTGGGCGCACGTCGGGTCGGCGGCCACGACCGCGCCCCGGGTCAGGCGCGCGGCCAGGAACGTGGACACGGGAGCGCAGAGCAAGCGGCCGGCGTCGGCCAGCGCGCGGACTTTTTTGTCGTGATCCAGAAACCAGCGGATTTTAGGGGCCGAATAATATGGAGTGGCGTAGAGGCCGGACAGCGCGTGCACCGCGTCCTGCCGCTCTTGAAGACCGGCGACGAACTCCCCGGCGCGTCCGTCCATCCAACTGGGAGCGGGGGCGACGGGCTTGAAGCTGCCGCGCTCGCAGAAGACGACGGTGGAGCGCTGGACGGCCAGGCCGGCGGCCAGCACGCGGTCCTTGGAGCCCAGCTTGGAGAGAACGGCATCGAGGGAACTTTCGAGGGAAGACGCCAATTCCCGGGGATCATGCTGGGCCCAGCCCGCCTGGGGACGGCGCGTGCGCACCGGGCGCGCGGCTTGGGCCACGACGCGGCCTTTCAAATCGAACAGCAGCGCGCGCGAGGAGGAGGAGCCTTGATCCAACGCCAGGATCAGGTCGCGCGCGCGCGGGCTCATAACGGCGTGATCTTCAGCTCCGGCGACTCCACGCGCTCGCCCAGCTCCGTCAGCCGCGCGCGCAGGTTCGCGTCCGTGCCCGCGTCCTCGATCAACTTATGGACCAATGGGGCCGACGGCGCCAGGACTTTTTCATAGGCGCCCGCGGATTTGATGATCTCCAGCACCTTCTTCTTGTCCAGAAACTCCCACTTCACGGACGGCGCCATCACGGCCTCGTAGGACGCGCCGAACGCCCTTACGTAGCCCTTCTTTTTGAGGACCGCAGACAATTCCTTGCCGGCTTTCTCGGCGTCGCGCTTCGCGGCCTCGACGGCGGCCAGCGCGGCGCCGTATTGGTCCACCAGCGCGGCCAGCTCCGGCTCGCCCGCCGCGCGCGCCGGCGCGGAGGTCATGCCCGCGGACTGGTCCTTGAAGATGGGGCAGATCGGCTTGTAGTCGCACCAGCGGCAGACGGACTCGGCGGGCTTGGGGTCGAATTTCTCCCGCGTGATCGACTCCGCCGTGGTCACGATGCGCGCCGTCAATTCTTCCACCAGCGCGGCCGGGCGGCGCGCGGCGCGGTGCTGCTTGAGCGTGGGCAGGTGGTAGAACACCAGCTCTCCCACCTCCGCGCCCAGCATCCGCTCGCAGGCCAGCTGATACATCGTGAGCTGGGCGTCGATCTCCAGCCGGCCCGTGGCCAGCTTCTTGCCCGTCTTGTAGTCCAACACGGACAATTTGCCGTCCGGCAGCTTGTCCACGCGGTCGATACGGCCCGTCACCGGCACGCCGTCGACCTCGAAATTGAACGCGTACTCCACGGAAAAGGGCACATGATAGTCCTTCGCGTGCTTGGCGTGGAACTCCGTGAGGATACGCCGGCCTTCCGCGAAATACTCCTCTTCCTGAAACTTGTCTTTATAGCCGGCGGAGACCCAAATCTCTTTATAGTTCTTGAGCAGGTCGGCGAGCGCGGGCGGCTCGGGCACCTTCACGCCGTAGAAATATTCCAGCGCCAGGTGGACGCTCTGGCCGAAGGAGAAGAAGTGCCGCGGCTTCTCGGGAATTTTGTCGACGTACTTGAACTTGTACTTCTGCGGGCACTCTTGATACAGAGAGATGGAGGAATGCGACAGGGGGCGCGGAAGCTTCACCGGCGTATTTTACCAAACCCGGCCCCGTGTAAGGCGGACGACAGACTTTAGAGCAGGCCGCGCTCGCGAAAGCTGAAGTAGCCGCCCTCGGCCACCACCACGTGGTCGGCCAGAGGTATGCCCAGCAGTTCTCCGCAGCGCTGCAGGCGGCGCGTGACGTCGCGGTCCTCGGCCGACGGGGCGGGATCGCCGGACGGGTGATTGTGGACCGCCACCACCGCGGCGGCGCTGTGGGCGATCGCCGGGGAGAACACCTCGCGCGGGTGCACCAGGCTTGCCGACAGCGTGCCGACGGAGACCGTCTCCAGGTGCACGAGCTGGCGGCGCGCGTTCAGGCAGAGCACCAGGAAATGCTCCTTGCGCGCGGCGCGCACGGCCGCCGCCACCTGGCCGGCCGCCGCGCCCGCGCAGTCCACCACCGGCCGCGGGTCCGGCCGGCGTCTTCGCGAGAGCTCCGCGGCCGCGGCCAGCGCGGCCGCGCGCACCGGTCCTACGCCGCGTACGCGGCGTAGTTTTTCAAAGCCCGCGTCCGCGCCTTCCGGCAGGTCGCGCAGGAGGCCTTCGGCCACCTCCAGCGCGGAGCGCCCCGCGCTGCCCGTGCGCAGAAGCAAGGCGACCAACTCCGCGTCGCTCAGGGCCTCCGGGCCGCGCCGCGCCAGCTTCTCGCGCGGGCGGTCGGCGACCACGCTCCAATCGCTCACCGCGCCTCCTCCAGGGACTCGGCCACGCGCGCCAACTCCTCGTCGGCCAAGTCGCCGGACACCACCAGAAGACCGGCGCCGGTGCGCCGTACCAGCGCCGCCCCGTCGCCCGCCGGCAGCAGCCGCGCCGTCATGCCGTCCGGCAGGCGGACCTCGCGTCCCAGACGTTCATCCAGGCCCGAACTCGCTCCCGCCGGACCCTCGAAGACGGTGAAGCGCGCCTCGCCGTCGCCGTAGGCGATCAGCGCCCCGCCGTCCCGCGCCCGCGCCTCCAGCGGCAGAAAGCCCAGCGGCGCCCAACGCGGAAAGCGCGCCGCGATTCCCGCGACCGGCGGGTCCGGCGGGATGAGCGGCCGCGCCGCGGTCCCGGACGGAGCGGCGCGGGCGAACAGCGCGGGATCGACCTGCGCCGGAATTTCAAGCTTCACCAGCCGCTCGCGCCGCGACAGCGTGCCGTCGTAGCGGTACGTCTCCGTCTTGAGCAGAAGCCCGGTCTTGCGGTCCACCCAGAACGAACGCCGCAGCGGCCCGCCCGGGGCGAAGAAATTGAGCCGCCACGTCGCGAGTTTGGCGACATGGCCGCCGGTGGAAACCGCGACCGTGTAGATGGACTTAAGCCGCGAAAGCGTGCGCGCGGAAGGCTCCCGGGCCACCGCGCCGGACCAGAGCAGGCTCGCCTTGGCCAGATAGACGCTCTGAGTGCCCCCGTCATCGACGATGACCTGCGCGGCCGGTTTGCGCGGGCCTTTGTCGCGCACTTCCCGGCGCAGGCGCCCGTCCGGCAAGGTGTAGACCGTCGTGCCCAGACCCTTGGGCTTGAGGCCGGGACGGAAGAACTGCACGCGCCCGCGCGCGGCACACGGCTGCGCCGGAAAGGAGGTGATCGTCGCCAGCGCGGCGTCCGCGTCCGGAAGGTGTTTCGGCGCGCGCGAGCGCGCGAGCGCCGGGACTGCGCCCAGCAGGAGCAGGACGGCCAGTTCAGCCTTCATCGCCGTCGCCTCCGTTGTCCGCGCGCCACAGGCTCTTCAAGCCTTCCGCGGCGGCGGGATCGTTGAACGCCGCGGCCGGGGCGGGGGAGAAGCGCGCCTCGGGCGCCGTCCCTGACGGATGATGCAGCAGCACCACCGTCAGCGCGGCCGCGGCGAAGGCCGCAGCGCCCGCGCCATAAGCCCACGGCGCCGACAGGGCCGAGCGCAGGTCCTCAAGCCACGACGACCCGCGCCGCGGCGCACGCGCCCGCGCCCGGCGCTTGAGCTCGGCCTTCAGGTCCGCCGGCATGGCCGGCGCCGAGCCCGACAGCGCGGACTTCATCGCCTTCAACACCCGCGCGCGGCGCGCCAACGCGGGCTGCGCGGCCAGCCGCGCCTCCAAAGCCGCGCGCGCCCCCGCCGCAAGCCGCCCGTCCACGTAGTCCGACAGCAGTTCCTCGTCCTTCATGGCTTCCCCTCCATCTCCAGCAGACGCCGCCGCAAGTTCTCCCGCGCGCGGTTGATGCGCGAGCGCACCGTGCCCAGCGGCAGGTCCAGCGCCTGAGCCGCCTCTTCGTAGCCCAGGCCCTCCATGTCGATCAGCGCGATGATCGCACGCGAAAGCGGCGCCAAACTCTCCAGCGCCCGGTGCAAGCGCGCGGCGTCTTCCTGCCGCTCCAGCCGGTCAAGCAGGGCCTCCTCGCGCTCGTCGCCCAGCGCGTCGGCCACCGTCATCCCGTCGTCGCCGATCGGCGCGTCGAGAGCGACCTTGCCGCGCCGGTCCCAGCGCCGCAGGCTGTCGCGGAACACGTTTTTGAGCACCGTCAAGAACCAGGTTTCCAAGGAGCGCGTCTCGTCGTATTGGTCGGCCCGCTCGAAGATCTTGACGAAGGCCTCCTGGGTCAGCTCGCGCGCCTCCGGCTCGCTGCCGCACAGGCCGTAGGCGAAGCCGTACGCGCGGTCGCCGTAGTCCTCGACGAATCGTTCCAGCTCCTCGGTTTTCAGCATGGCCTCTAGGAGTATACGCGCCGGGGGGGTAAAAAGTTCCATTCCCCAAGACCGGATTGTAGCACGCGCCGCCCCGACCCGTCGTAATACGGCCGTAACAGCCCGCCGCTAAACTCAGGACATGGACGCCGAGCAGACGACGTGGGAGGACCTGGTCATCCGGCCGGCGCCGGACGCGCCGGTCGCGGCGACCCCGCCCGTCCGCCCGGCCGTCGCCGTCCCCGCCGCCCTGCGCCCGCGCCAGCACCGCGTCCAGGCCGCCTACCTGGCCCACGAACTGCGCGCTCCGGTCACCTCCATCCGGCTGGGCCTGGAGGGCCTGTCCGAGGGCGCCGTCGACCGACTGACCGACGACGAGCGCCAGATGCTGAACATCGCCATCCGCAACACTTTGCGCCTGGAAGGCCTGGTCAACGACATCATGGACTACTCGAAGCTGGCCGCGGGGCGCATGGAGGTGGCCAAGGCGCCCTGCGACGCACGCGCGCTGGTCGACGAGGCCGTCGACGCCATGCGCGCCGCCGCCACCGCGCGCGGCGTGAAGTTGGTCCGCGACGCGGCTCCCGGACTGCCGCGCTGCTCGGCGGAGTCGCGCCGCGTGGTCCAGGTCCTCGTCAATCTGCTCTCCAACGCCATCAAGCACTCGCCGCAGCGCGGCGTCGTGACCGTCTCCGTGCGCGAGGGAGAGCGCGAGCACGCCGGCACCTTGCTGTTCCGCGTCAAGGACACCGGACCGGGCCTTGACCCCGCGGACCTGGAGCGCGTGTTCGGGCTCTTCGAGCAGGCCGGCGGCACGGTCAAGAAGTCCGAGGGCACCGGCCTGGGCCTGACCTTGTCGCGCGCCATGGTGGAGCTGCACGGGGGCCGCATCTGGGCCGAGTCTTGGAAGGGCTGCGGCGCGACCTTCTGCTTCACCATTCCCGTCGCCTCGGCAGATCTGAGCCGCCCGGTCGACGTCTACGCCGAGCCTCTCCAGGTCCACGGCCTGGTCGCCGAGTTCGCCCGCCGCTTCAACGCGGTCCTGGCGCTGTTCGTTTAAGCCAGCGGCAGAACCGCCGTCATCCAACCCGCGCCGATCTCAAGCGCCCCGCCGTGCTCGGCGAACACCGCCTGCACGTGCGCCAAGCGCGCGTGAAGAAGACCGCATTTCTCGGTCTGCACGGCGGCCTCTCCTTCCGCGAAGACCAAAGACACCGTCGCCATCTTGTCGCCGTAGATCACTCCGGCTCTGGGGCGTATGTCGGGCGTGGCGAAGTCGCGCGCCGCGTCCAACATCCGATCGAAGGCGGCGGAGATGCGGTCGATGTCGGCCGCCGTCTGGCGGGGCTTGCCTGACACGGACCAGGCCCAACCGGCGCCGGGCTCGTCGCCGCGCGCCAGGATGTGCGCGCGCATCAGCACGGAAGGCAGGACATACCCGGAGCAAGGCCGGGGCATCGTCGCGGCGGGAGACTTCGTGGCGTTGATATCCATGCCTCCAGCTTAACCGGAGGCGGCCAGTTCCCGCCGAAGCGACGCCGAATTTTTTCTTAAGGTGCCGGCCGAGGGCCGTCGCCGCGCACGCCGCTCATGAACGCCTCGGCGCTGGGCTCGCGGCCCAGGAAGGCGCGCAGGGAGTCCGCCTCCGGCCGCTCCGAGCCCCAGGCGAGTATCTGCGCGCGGTAGCGCGCGCCGACCTCGGGCGAGATCACCCCGGCCGCTTTGAAGAAGGAGTAGATGTCCTGGGCGAACACCTTCGACCACAGGTAGCCGTAATAGCCCGCGCCGTAGCCGCCCATGAGGTGGCCGAAGGAGCCGACGAAGTTGTTGCCCGGCGTCTGCGGCACGCCGGTGTACTCCTCCATGATCCGGTTGAACGCGCCGGAGACGTCGTCGGGCACGGTCGTGTGCAGGATCATGTCGCCCATCGCCAGGCCGATCTGGCCGGCGTACATCATGCCGCTCTGGAAGTCGCGCGCGGCCAGCATCTTGGCGAACAGCGCGTCGGGAAGCCGCGAGCCGTCGTCCCAACGGCCGGAGAGTTCGTCCAGCACGGCGCGCTCCCAGACGAAGTTCTCGAGCATCTGCGAGGGGGCTTCGACGAAGTCGCGCGCCACGCTGGTGCCCGCGTAGGAGGCGTAGCGCGCCTGGGTCAGCGTGCCGTGCATCAGGTGGCCGAACTCGTGGAAGAAAGTCTCCACGTCGCCGTGGGAGAGCAAGGACGGCTTGCCGGGCTCAGGCTGGGGGAAATCGGCGATCATCGCGGAGACCGGCGTCTGGTAGCTGCCGTCGTCTCTCACGCGGCCGGAGACGATGGGAAAGGCGGCCGGATGGTCGTGCTTGCCCGGGCGCGGCGTCAGGTCCAGATAAAAATGGCCGATAAGCCGGCCGCTCTTGGCGTCGGAGATCTCGAAGAGGCGCACGCCCGGAGCCCAGGCGCGCGGGTCGGGAACCTCGCGGAAGCTCACGCCCAGCACGCGCTGGTAGACCTTCATCGTGCCCTCCACGACGCGGTCCACGGGGAAATACTGCTTGACCGTCTCCTGATCCAGCGCGTAGCGCTCCTCGCGCAGGCGGCGGGAATAATACTGGCGGTCCCAGGCGTAGACCTGGGTCGCGCCCGGCTCCACGCGGCGCTTGAATTCCAGCACGTCGGCCGAATCGCGGCGCGCGCGCTCCAGCACCGCGTCCTTGAGCCGGGTCAGGAAGGCGATCACCGCCTGGGGCGAGCCGGCCATGCGGTCCTTGAGCACCATCTCCGGATAGCCCGCAAAGCCCAGCAGGCGCGCCAATTCGCGGCGCAGGCCCAGCGCCTCGTGCAGGAGAGCCAGGTTGCGCTCGCCGCCGCGGTTGTTGAACTTCAGCATCATCGCCCGGCGCGCGTCGGCGCTGTCGGCGTAGCGCAGGAACATGGCCGAGTTCGGCTCGTCGACCGGGATGCGGTAGCGGCCGTCCGCGCCGCGCGTCAAGCTCGCGCGGTAGCCCGCGGGCAAGCCCGAGACGCCGTCCTCGCCCACCACGAGCTCGTCTTTCTTGTCCGTGATGTTGCGGGCGAAATCGCCGGACAGCGTGTTCAGCTTCTGCTGGACGGCCTTCAGGCGCTCGCGTTGCTCGGCGCTCAGCGCGAAGCCGCCCTCGCGGAAATTCTTGAGCGTGTCCGCCATCAGCCTCGCATCGGCCGGCTCCAAAGCCTCGCCGCGCGCCGCCGCGTCCTCGATCTTGCGGTAGAGCGCCTCGTTCATCGCCGTTTCCACCGACTTGCGGTCGGCGACCTTGCCGATGGCCTGCGCCGTGCGGCGCACCGCGGGGTCCGGGGAGACCTCGCCGAGAAAGACCAGCGGGTTGACGGCGCGCGAGTATTCGGCCGACGCGGCCTCGTAGGCCTTGACCGTGGACGCGAAGCTCGCCGGGGCGGCCAGTATGCCCGCGACCGCCGCGTTCAGGTTCGCCTGCGCGCCGCGGTAGGCGTCGCGCATCTGGGGCTGGGTCAGCGTGAAGTTCAGGCTCGGCAGGGAAGCGGCCGCACCCACGGCCGGGGCGGCGGCGACGGCGGCCTCGCCCGCGGGCCCGAGAACCTGGGCCGAGGCGGCAAGGGGGGACAGCGCCAGCGCGATAACGGCGGCGAGAGCTGAAATCTTCTTCATGACTGGAATGTTATCCCGTACCGGAAGGGCTCGTATGAGCCGAAAGTCCCGGCGCGGCGCGGTCAAGAGTCCTAGTCCCGCGCGCGGCGCGCGCTCAGAACAGGCGGTGCTTGAGCACGTCCATGAGCGCGGTCAAGGTCAGCAGGCTCTGGGCCGACGGCTGGGACAAGCGGTTCATCGCGCTCATCATCTCTTGCCAGCGCTCCAGCGCGGCCGTGTAGTCCGCGCGCTGGGCGTCCAGTTTCTCGTCCCACTGCCGGCGCATCTCCTGGGTCCAGTCATCGTAGCGGTGGCGATACTCCGCGCGCGCCAAGACGTAAGACGCGTGCGCCTCCTGCAGACGCACGGAGCCCGCGTCAAGCCGCGCCTGAATTCTCGCCCACAGGCGCTCGGAGGCGTTCGCCTGCCGGGCGCGCAGCGCGACCAGTTCCTTGTCCACCTCCAGGCGCGCCTTCAGGATCAAGGTCTCCGGCGTGCGCTTGAGCCGCCACGCCTGGCCCGTCCAGTTCAGCAGGTTGATCCACCACTTCGTCGCGTCGAACTGCCACCAGCGCAGGCCGTTGCGGTAATCGGCCTGGAACTTGTGATGGAAGTTATGATACCCCTCGCCGAAGGTGAGGGGGGCCAGCCACCAGGAATCGCGCGCGGTGTCCTTGAGCGAATACGGCTTCTCGCCGTAGAGATGCGCCAGCGAATTGATGAAGAACGTGGTGTGGTGGACCAGCACCACGCGCAGGAAGCCGCCCCACAGCAGGCCACCGACCGGACGCCCGCCCATCAGGCCGATCAAGGTCGGCAGCAGGAAAGTGAAGCCGATCACCAACGGCAGATACCAGCGGTGCTGCCACATCACCAGCGGGTCCTTCATCAGGTCGGGCACGTTCTCGAATCTCCGGTCCTGGTCGCGCGTGTCCTTGAAGAAAATCCAGCCCATGTGCGCGTAGAGGCCGCCCTTGAGGATGTTGTAGGGATCCTCCGGGCTGTCGACGTAGCGATGGTGGTAGCGATGGTCGCTGGCCCAGCTCAGCAGGGAATTCTCCACCGCCGCCGCGCCGAACACCAGATAGAAAAGCTTCACCGCCTTCGAGCACTCGTAGGAACGATGCGAAAAAAAACGGTGATATCCGGCCGTCACGCTCAGGCTGGTCAGCACGAACATCACGGCCACGTTGGCGATCTCCAGCCACGTGACGCCGTAATTCCTTACATACCAGGCGGTCCCCAAGACGGCGACCAGCGGCGTGACGATCAGGAAGGCGGCGTTGACCCAGTCGATCGGGCGCCTCTCGGACTGCGTGGGGGTGTAGAAATCCATATCACGCTGAGTTTAGCCCTTACGCCTCTGATTCTCAAGACCCATTGACGCAGCAGGAAATCAGGGGCATAATCCCCGGAGCCGCCGCCGAAAAGACGCATTGGGAGGTCCCTCGCGTGGAACAGAGCCAAACGCCCGCCGCCGCAAAAAGCTTGGTCGACACCACCTTCTCCGTCATTCGTTCGCCCAAGGGCTTTTACGCGGAAATGCCTAAGTCGGGCGGCTTCGGCGAACCTCTCGTCTTCCTGGCCGCAATGGGAGTCGCGACTGGACTGGTGCAGGCCGTTCTGGGCCTGGCGGGACTGCATCCCGGCATCGGACTTATCGCGGCGGTGGCCTCCGTGATCATAACCCCCATCCTGGTCGCCGTCTTCAGCTTCATCGGCGCGGCCGCACTGTTCGGAATCTGGAAGTTGATGGGGTCCCAGGAAACCTATGAAACGGCCTATCGCTGCGCCGCCTTCTCGACGGCGATCGCTCCGATCAACGCCGTCCTGTCGGCGGTCCCTTACGCCGGCATCGCGATCGGCACGATCTGGGGCGCGTTCCTGATGATCGAGGCGAGCGTTGAGACCCACAAGATTCGCGTTGAAAAAGCCCGACTCGTCTTCGGAGCGCTTGCCGCCGCGCTGATCGCCGCGTCGCTGTCCGCGCAGTGGGCCTCGCGGACTTTGCTGTCGCGACAGGCCGCCGTGATGCGGGCGGAAAGCGCCCAAATGGCGGCCGCATCCGCGCAGATGCAGGCCGGCGCCGCGCAAATGCAGGCGCAAATGCAGGCGCAGATGCAGGCGCTACAGCAGGCGCAGGCGGCGGCTCCAGGAGGGCTCCCCGCGCAGCAACAGGCCCAGTTCCAGCAGATGCAGCAAGCCATGCAGGCTGCAGCTCAGCGCATGGAGGCGCAACGCAAGGCCACGCCTGCAGCCTCGCCTGCTCCGAGCGGGAATTGAGCGGCGCCGCGAGGCCGCTTAGCCTCCCCTTCGCCCGGCGCGCCTCCTACGCGCTCGTCGCTGCGGCTCTGCTCGCGGTGGTCGCCTGCGGCCTGGCGCCCAGCCTGATCGCGGGGCTGACCGCGCTGATGATTCTCAACAACGCCGAAAGGTTCCTGCGCGGGTTCGGCGCGGGACCGCGCACGGCGCGCGTCGGCGCGCTTGGACTTCTTCTCGTCCTGACCGGGATCCTCATCGGCGTCACGATCGCGTTCGCCCACATCGGGATGGCGCGGCTGCCCCAGTTTCTTGACCGCATACTGCCCGGACTGGAAAGCGCGGCCGCGCGTTTCGGCGTCGCCCTGCCGATCGAAAACGCGGTCGAGTTCAAGACGTATCTCCTGGACGCAGCCCGCGCCAACGCGCGCCTGCTGACCGCCGAGGGCGGCTTGCTCACGCGCGGATTTTTTCGCTTCCTGCTGGCCGCCGTCGCCGCCGTGCTGGCCTTCCTGGCGCCGTCGCGCGCCGTCGCGGGCGCCGCCGGCGACCTCGACGCCGCCGTGCGCCAGGAATGCACCGCGCGCGCCGCGACTTTCCGCGCCTGTTTTGAACGCGTGATGGGCGCGCAGTTCGTCATCGCCGCGATCAACGCCGGCGCGACCGCCGTCTTTCTCTTCGCGCTGCACCTTCCCTTCCGCACCATGCTGCTGCTGGCGACGTTCTTCCTGGGCGTCATCCCGATCGCGGGCAACATCGCCAGCAACGTCCTCATCGTCGCCACCGCGCTGACCGTCTCCGACTCGACGGCGGTCGCGGCGCTGGTCTTTCTGCTCGTCTCGCACAAGGCCCAGTATTTCCTCAACGGCCGGCTTGTCGGCGACCGCATCGACACGCCGACGTGGGCGATCCTGGTCAGCCTCGTGCTCGGCGAGGCGCTGATGGGGCTGCCGGGAGCGATCTTGGCGCCCACCCTGCTCCATTACGCGCGCGAGGAGCTGCGCGCGCGCCCCGCGGCCTGACGCGCTACGCCGCCAGGCCCAGCGCCGCGGCCGCGGCCTGAGCGGGCGCGGACTCCGGGCGGGACTTCAGCAGGCGGAAGAAGCGCGTCTGCGCGGCCGGGCGCCAGTCGGAAAGGCCCGCGGCCTCGGCCAGCTCGGCGGCCTCGCGAAGGGCGCGCAGGCCGGCCTCGGAGGCATCGCGCTCCAAAGCGTCCAGCAGGCGCGCGACTCCGCGGTCCCAGGGTCCCTCCACGACCGCGCGCAGGACCGGCACGCCGGCGGCGCGGCCGCGGGTGAGGCACGCGCGGAACTCGGTCAGAGCGTCGAAGGAGCCCGCGGCGAAAGCCTCGGCCAGGCGGCCCAGCTCGTGAGTGAGCGCCAGCCGCGCCTCCTCGTCAAGACCGGCCGGCGGCTCGATGCCCAGGCCGCGGAACTGTTCGACCAGCGGCAGCGTCTCCTCAAAGGCGTCGCGCGCGATCGTCGCCCAGCGCGACAGGCGCCGGTCCAGGACCAAACCCAGCACGCGCTCGCGCTCGTCCGGGCGCAGGTCGCGCAGGCGGAACTGGCGGCCGGGCGGCAGGGGGCAGGAGTCGCCGCCCTGCGCGGCGTCGGCCAGCAGCGCCTCGAAGCGGTCCTCGGGCAGGTCGCCGCAGACGAAGGCCTGCACGCGGCCGCGCGGCAGGATCGCGGCAAAGAAGCTGCGCGACCAGCGCTCGGACGTGGCCGCCTCGATGAATTCGGCGCGACCGGCGGCGACCGACACGCCCTTCTCGGCTCGCCGCGCCAGGCGCGTGCAGCTGGCGCGCCGGCCATGGACCGTCTTGGGCGGATGGTCTTCGAATAAGAGCGACACGGCGTAGTGCGCGGCGACGTGGTCGTGCGTGAGCGCGTGAGGCAGGACCAGTTCCGCCCAGACGCGCGCGCCGTCGCCCCAGCGCTCGTTGCTGGGCGCTTCCTTAAGCCCCGCAACCAGCTCCGGCTCGAAATCCGCGCCGAATGCGCGCGCCAGTTCCAGCGCGCGCGCCGCGTACAGGAGCACCTGCACCGGCTCCAGCCGCGAGATCTCGTCGAAGAACCAGCCGCAGCTGGTGAACATCATCAGCGCGTGGCGCTGAAGCTCCAGCAGGCGCAGGGCCTTGACGCGCAGCGCCTCGTCGGCCGCCGCGGCGGGCGCGTGCGCGGCCAGGAAGCGGGCGACCGATTCCTCCGAACGGTCCAGAACGACGGCGATGTAGGCGTCGCGCGCGCCCCATGGGTCCAGGATCAAGCCGCGCGACTCACGCTCGTAAAGTTCGGCCAGCCGCGCGCGCAGGCGCTCCAAAGACTCGCGCAGGGGCTTGCGCCAGCGCTGCTGGCGGCCGGGCGCGCCGCCGCAACCGCAGTCGTCGCGCCAGCGCTCGACACCGTGCGCGCAGCTCCACGAAGTGCCGCCGGGCTTGAGCCGAACCTCCGAGCGCGGCGGATTTTTTTCCAAATACCAGCCCGGGTTGACCGGCGCTACGCCCTTCTCGGGAAGGGCGTAGCGTAGTAAATGGGCCAGGCCCATCTCCGCGAACGCCTCGTGGTGGCCGTAGCTCTCGCCGTCGGTGGCGACCAAGCTCAGGCCCTCGCCGGCCAAGCGCGCGGCGTAGGCGCGGCTGTCGGTCATCGCGCGCTCGAAGGCGACGGCGCGCGACAGCCCTCCATCGTAGAAAAACAAAGCCAGCCGCGCGCCCGCGGCCCCGCGCCAGAGATACGGCTCGCCCGGGATCAAGGCGCCGTCGGCCGGAGCCCAAGCGCCGCCGGCCAACGGGCGAACCGCGTCGGCCTGGTGCGGCTCCAGCAAAACGAACTTGACGCCGGCGTCGGCCAGGTCGGCGAGCGTGGCCTCATCGACGGCGCACTCCGGCAGCCACATCCCCTCGGACTTGCGTCCGAAGCGCTTCTCGAAATCGGCCAAACCCCAAAGGATCTCGGTCTTGCGGTCGCGCGGGTGGGCGAGGGGGAGGATGGCGTGATGGAAAGCCTGGGCGATCGCGTTGCCGTGGCCGTCCAGCCGCGTGGCGCTCAGCGCGTCGGCTTCCTTCAGCCGCGCGTAGGCGTGCGGATGGGCCGCCTCGAACCAGGCCAGCAAGGTGGGCCCGAAGTTGAACGACATCCACTCATAGTTGTCGACCAGGTCGACGATGCGGCCCGCGCCGTCCAGCACGCGCGCCTCGCCGTTGGGCACGTAGCACTCGCGCGCCACGCGCGCGTTCCAGTCGTGGTCGCGGCCGGCCGACGGCTGGCGCTCGACGGCGCCCGTCCACGGGTTGTCGCGTGGAGGCTGATAAAAGTGACCGTGCACGCACGCGTAGCGCTTCACGCGGCTATGAAAGCACATCGCCCGGCGGGGGGCCAAGCGCGCGACGTGGCGGCCCATCGGCTCACCTCCGGCGCGAAGACGCCAAGGCACGACACGCTCATATCGACAATTGATTCTTATTCGATCTTCCGGTATACTGAGGTTTGGTCGTTGGAATATTTGTTGCCGTAGCGCCGCGCGCGGAAATGAAGTCTCGAGGTGCCTGATGAAGGTCCTATTTCTGAACCCCCAGCAGGAAATGGGCGGCATCCAATGCCTCTCCGCCTTCCTGAAGCAGGCGGGTCACCGGACTGCGCTGGTCAACGACCCGAATCTGCTCGACAACGCGTACGTCCACTTCCCGGCGGTCTCCGCGTTCTTCGAGGACGTCGCCTTCATCCTCGATCAGATCGAGTCCCACGCCCCGGACTTGATCGCGATGCCCGTCGTGACCGACGACTACAAATGGGCGTTGAAGTGGGCCCGGCGCATCAAGGAGCGCATGGACGTTCCGATCGTCTTCGGCAACGCCCACCCCACCTATCACGCGGAGGAAGTCCTGCGCCAGCCCTGCGTCGACTACGTGGTCCGCGGCGAGGGCGAGTTCACTCTGCTGGAGCTCGTCGAGACGCTGGAAGGCAAGCGCCTGGCGCAGGACGTCCTGGGCCTTGGCTACCGTGAGCGCGGCGAGATCCACGTCAACCCGATGCGTCCGCTGATCGAGGACATGGACATCCTCCCGTTCCCGGACAAGGACCTCTACTACGACGTGATGCCGTATCTCAACTTCGGCTACACGACGATGACGGGGCGCGGTTGCCCATACCGCTGCACATTCTGCGACAACAACACCTCGATGCAACTGTATAAGAGCGGCGTCGCCAAGCGTCAGAAGTGGACGCGCCGCCACAGCCCGGAGTACGTCGTCAAAGAAATTCTTTGGGCTCAGGAGCGCTACGGCATCGAGCACGTGCGCTTCAACGACGAGGACTTCAGCTACGACAAGCAGTGGACCCGTGAGTTCTGCGCTCTCTACAAACGTGAAGTCGGCATCCCGTACTCCGCGTGGGTCTATCCGAATACAATCGACTACGAAATCGCGACGCTGATGGCGGAGAGCGGCTGCGACACGGTGGAGATGGGGATTCAGTCCGGCTCCGAGACGCTGCGCTCGAATCTCCTGCACCGGAAAACCAAGGATGCGCAGATCGTTGGGGCGATGCGGGCGCTGTACGATGCCGGCATCCACGCAAAGGTCGACATCATCCTCGGTCTGCCCACCGAGACCAAGACGGATCTGGACGCGACGGTACGCCTCTTGAACCAGGGTCGGCCCTGGAATATCTTCGTGTTCTGGCTACGCTACTATCCGGCGACAGAGATTCTCACCATCGCCAAGGAGCGGCGCCTCCTGGAGCCGGAGCATATCCGCGAACTCGAGGAGGAAGCGCGCGCCAGAACCGCCGCCGGCCCCGACGCGCCCGCCGCCGGCTTCTGGGTGCCCAACCTGAAGCAGGGCAGCCTCCCGCACCGATACCTGTGCTTCATCGTGCTGATGCCAGCGCTGCCCAAGGCCGTTGTCGACTTCTTCCTGCGCCACGACCTGATCCGCTTCTTTCCGGGCTTTCTGAACGCGTTTCTGATGTCGAACCTCACGCAGATACTCAAGCCCGACCCCACCGGCGAGTTCCGCGTGCGCGGGCGGCGGCTGATCCTCGTAGAAGGCTGCCGCCTGCTGAAGAGAAAGCTCCTCCGCGCGTTTTTTCCGCCCGCCAAAAGGACTGCGAAGAGAGTCACCCCGTCCTTCCCTCCGGCGGGGCGGTCCGCCGCGGAGATCGGAAGCGGCGCATGATCACCGCGCGCCGGCTGCGGATCCTGTTCGTCAAGCCCGGGACGCGGCTGGTCGACTCCCGCCTCGCCGCCGCCTCCGTCCGGGCCGACAGTTTCGCGCGGTAGGAATGCTTTAATCCAAGAGTCATGCCGAAGGCCCGCAATCCGATGAGTTCGCTGCGGCGGACCGCTGACGCGATGAATCGCGGGAACTGCGGCGCGCCAAGACAGCCGGACTGCGTGGCCGACGATTGGGGTCTGTCTCCCGGCGTCAACGAAGGGATTCTCGACCTATGCGAGGCGGGCGTCGTCGGCGGCGTCTCCCTTCTCGCGACGGAGCCTCACGTCGAGAGCGGCTTGGACCGGCTGCTGCGCCGCAAGGACTTGCGCCTCAGTCTGCACCTAAATCTCACCCACGGCCCGCCACTCAGTCGCCCGCACGAGGTTCCGTCGCTGTGCGGCAGGGACGGACTTTTCGCCTCCTTGCCGACGCTGGCGCGTCGGGCCGTGAGCGGGCGGTTGTCGTCCGCCGAGGCGGCCATGGAGACCAGGCGTCAAGTCCGACGCTTGAAGGCGCTCGGCGCGACCCCGACCGGGATTGAAGGGCATCATCATGTCCACCTATTCCCGCGCGTGTTCTCCGCCGCGGCCGCGATCATGAAGGAGGAAGGCATCTCCTGGGTTCGAGTTCCCGTTGACGCGAGCCATCGGCCCAGCACGCTGGCCGGGGCGGTCTTCCGCGCTTGGCTGCGCCTGGCGGCGCCGCCCGCGGCACGCGACTTCCAACTCGCCCCCACGCTGTACCTGAATGCGGAGGACACACGCTCGCCAGGAGCCATGGACCGAAAGCTTCTCAACGCAGGGGGCCTTCCGGTCATCATCCATCCCGCCCGGCGCAACGACCTTCCGGCGATGGATCATCCCGATGCGCTGCAGTCCGAGCGCGTCGCCGAGTTCCGCGCCCTGCTCGAATGGTCGCGACGCCTCCAAGGAGGGATCGCCCGTGCCTGAGCCCTACCCAGCCGTCCGCGGCTCCGACTCTTCCCTTGAAGCGAAATCCGCTTTCTGGGATGAGCGCATCCTGGCCTGGGAGATGCGCCGATACTCGATGCTCGCCCGCTTCAACCCGTTTGCTTGGACGGTCCGCCGAAGGATGCGGACGGCTCAGGCATTGGTGCGCGGCGAGTTCGCCGGACACGCCGACATCCTGGACCTCGGCTGCGGCAGCGGCCTGCTCGCAAACGCCGTCGTCGACGCGCCCTCCCGCCGCTATCTCGGCATCGATTTCTCGCGGGTCGCCGTCGCCGCGGCGCGCACGCGCTTCGCGCGCCACGCGGACCGGATCCGCTTCGAGCAACGCGACGTGCTGGAGAGTCCGGGACGAAAGGCGTCGTTGATCGTCGCCCTCGGCCTCCTCGATTGGCTCGAGACGGGAGAGGTCGCACGCTGGTTCGGCGGCCTGGACGCGCGCAGCTTATGCTTCTCCTTCACCGAGGCCGACGGCGGCGGCGCCGGCTTCCTGTACCGACAATACCGGCGCGTTTCGGATAAAATATACCGTGCGCGGAGCTTCCGGCAGGAGGAGATCGTCACGGCGGCCCGGTCGGCCGGATACCGCGTGGATCAGATCATCGTCCCTTCCCGCCTGGACCCGGGACGCCTAGTGCTGGCCGCGCGCCTATGAGCGCCTCCCGGGTGCCGTATTTTGAGCGCCGCGCCGCCGCGTATTTGGACGACAGCGGCAAGGGCCTGTGGCGCCTCGCGCGCGCAGCCGAGTGGCGCGCGCTCCGCCCGCTCCTGAGCTTGTCGACGGGGCTCAAGATCCTGGACGCGGGCTGCGGGGCGGGCTTCTATTCGCGCCTGATGCGGGGCGCGGCGGACGTCCGAGTGCGCGGCCTAGACTCCTCGCCGGCGATGATCGCGGCCTACCGGGCGCAGGGATTTGAAGGGGAGATCGGCACGATCGAATCGCACCGGACCGTGCGCCGCTACGACCGGGTGCTGCTCGCGGGAGTACTCGAGTTCGTCCCGCGGCCGGAGGACGCCGTGCGCAACCTCGCGGCCTTGCTGGCCCCGGGCGGACGGATCGTCTGCCTCGTGCCGAAGACGGGCTTGGCCGGGGCGGGATACCGGTTGGTCCACCGGCTGTGGGGATGTCCGGCCTTCGTCCGAGAACCGGAGCGGTACTTCCAACTGGCCCGGGGCCACGGCCTCGAGCCGTCCGAATTCGCCTCGGCGACTGCGATGAGTTGCGTCTTCGTCCTCCGACCCACCGGCCGGCGGCGAGACGAGAGCCGCCGCAAACTGATTCCCCGCCGGGGACTACCCGGGAGGGCACCCGAACGCGAAGCAAGAAGACCCTACTGATTCTCTGCTCGAGCCTCGGGTTGGGGAACTCCACGCGTCTGACGGGCGTGGTCCAGGCACTTCGTCGACGCGCCTCCCGGGAGGCCTTGCGCGTCGTCGTCGGCACGGGAGGGCGCGCGGCGCGCTACTGGGCCACCCACGCACCGGCGCTCCAAGCGGAGATTCTCGCGCTCGAGTCCTATCGCTTCGCCGAGAGGCAGGAGCAGAGCTTGAGCCTCGGCTGGGGGGGATTCCTGAGGCCACGCAATGCACGGCTCTATGCGCGGAACAGCCGACTCCTGAACGCGTTCCTCGGTGAGAACTCTGTAGATGCCGCGCTGATCGATTCCGACTATCACGTCCTCCCTCTGCTATCCTCCGGCGTCCCGATCACGGCCCTGGGGCAAGCCAGCGACGTCGTGCGGCGCTGCGCGGCTGATCGCGGGGTGCCGAGCGTCTCGACCGGAGCCCTGCTCATCGAGCGTCTCGACGCGGCTTTCCAGCGCGCGGTAAGCCTGCGGACGCTGGTCCCCGCCTTCGAGCCCATCGATTTCGGCATCGCGCGTGCGACGGCCGTTCCGCTGATCGTGCGCGAGGAGTTCACGGTCCCCGTCGCCGCGCCCATCGGCGGTCCCGAAGCCGTCCGTGTCGTACTGAGCGGGTCGGGCATCGGGTCCGCCCCGCTGCTTGCGTGGGCGCGCAGACACTCCCTGACCGTCCTCGATTCGCTCGGCGGGGACTCGTGGGCTGTCGACGCGCAGGGACGACCCGTCGTCGACCGGGCGTCCGCCGTCGTGATCCAAGGAGGCCTCAGTTCCATCTCCGAGTGCATCGCGCGGCGCCGAAAAATGATCGTGGTCCCGATCCCGGGGCACGCGGAACAGCGGGCAAACGCTTTCGAGGTGGAGCGGCGGGGGTTGGGCCTGAGCGTCGCCGAGCTCTCGGAGCCGCCGGGGGCGCTGCTGGAGCGATTGGCTCGGTCGACAATCGCCACGCAGGACATCCACTGGCCTCGGGTCGACGGAGCGAAGGTCGTCGCCGGAATCCTGCTTGAGTCGCTCGGCCTGGCCGACGCCCGCGCATGAAAAGAAGGCCTCCGCATTTTGGGATTGACGCGAAGACCCCTTGACGGGAGCGTCAAGCGGGTTACACTTCGGCAATGAACCCACTCGTGCTCGCCGCCCTGCTCGCGCGCTCCGCCTCGGCCCAACCTGCGTTGATTCCGCAATTGGACGACCCGGCGGGTTTCGCGCTGACGCTGTACCAGCAAGTGGCCGCGGACGCGGACGGCGGCAACGTGCTGGTCTCGCCGCTCAGCGCGCGGGAGGCGGTGGGGCTGGCGTATATCGGCGCGCGCGGCGCGACGGCCGACGGACTATCCCGCGCGCTGCGCGCCGGACGCCGCGACGATTTCGCGGCGGCGGCCGAGCGGACGCGCGCGGACTTGCGCGACGCCGACCCGCGCGTGGAGGTGCGGACGGCGACTTCCCTGTGGCTGCGTTCGGATTGGAAGTTCCTGCCCGATTACGTTCACCGCGCCCAGGACGGATTCGGCGCGGAGGTGTTTCGCCGCGACTTTTCTGCAAAAACGGTCCACGAGGTCAATGGTTGGGTCACGAAGCAGACGCACGGCCGCATCTCCACCATCCTGGACTCGCTCGATCCCAAAAATGACGCGGCCGTCCTGCTCAACGCGATCTATTTCAGAGGAGACTGGCGGCGCGCCTTCGACGAAAAGCGAACGAAAGACCGAGATTTCCATCTTGCCTCCGGAAAAATCGTGCAAAGCCCGCGCATGGCCTTCGGTCGAACTTATGACGACGCCCGCTTCGACTACGCCGAGGACGAAAACCTTCAGGCCGTCAGCCTGCCCTACGGATCGGGCCGGCTGAAGATGATTCTGGTCCTGCCGGCGAAGCCATCGACGTTGGCCGCGCTGAACGCGAGGCTGAGCGGTGTCTGGTGGCGGACACTGCGTTCGCATATGCGCCCGCGCACGGGGGTCGTGGAGATTCCGCGCTTTAAATTCAAAAGGGAAATGAGCCTCAATGCTTCGCTGATCGCCATGGGGGCGTCGGCGGCCTTCGACCGCCGCAGCGCCGACTTCCGCGACATGGCCGAAGCGAAGCGTCCGGCGGACATGCTTTACATCAGCCGGGTCTTTCAAAAGGCGGAGATCGAGGTCAACGAGACGGGTACCATCGCCTCCGCGGCGACCTCGGCGCTGATAGCGGTGAGAGGCAGCGCCATGCGTCAGGGGCCGCCGCCGTTCGTCTTCGTCGCCGACCGCCCGTTCCTCTTCGCCATCGAGGACGGCGGCACCGGCGCGCTCCTGTTCGTCGGCGCGGTCCAAGACCCGCGCTAGACGGAGTTTGGTAGTATGTCGGCGTGAAAATGGCCCTGGCCGCCGCATTGCTCTTGTCTGCCGCCTTCGCGCGCGCCGCGGACCCGGACGTCAAGGACCTGGTGGACCGCGCCAACAAGGCCCTGCGCGGCGACTCCAGCCACTGCAAGCTCTCGATGACCATCGAGACGCCGGACTGGAAACGCACGCTCGACCTTGAGGACTGGAACAAGGCGCGCACGCACGCTCTGATCGTCATCCGCGCGCCCGCCAAGGAGCGCGGCGAGACGACCTTGCGCCGCCTCGGCGAGATGTGGCTGTGGATGCCCAAGGTCGAGCGCGTCATCAAGATCCCGCCCACGATGATGCACTCCGCCTGGCAGGGCTCGGACTTCACCTACGAGGACATCGTCAAGGCCGACTCCATCGTCAAGGACTACACGCACTCCTTGCTCTCCAAGAGGAAGGAAGACGGCCGCACCGTCTACCGCATTCAGGCGATCCCGAAGCCCGACGCGCCCGTGGTCTGGGGCAAGGTCATTACCGAGGTGGGTCTTTACGCCGCCGACGGGGCCGTGGTACCGCTTCTGGAGGAAGATTATTCGGAACGCGGCGAGCTGATCCGCACCATCCGCCTCTCCGACGTCAAGGTCATGGACGGCCGCCGCGTGCCCACGCGCCTGGAGTGCGACCCGGCGGGCAAGAAGAACCAGAAGACGGTCCTGGTCTACCACGAGCTCCAGTTCGACGTGCCGCTCAAGGATGATTTCTTCAACTACCAGCGTCTGCAGAAGGCGGGCGGCTGATGCTGCGCCTGGCCTGGCGCAACGTCTGGCGCAACGGACGGCGCAGCCTGATCAACGTGGCCTCCATGGGTTTCGGCCTGGCCGCGATCATGTTCGGCCAGAGCATGATGCGTTCCCTGCAATACCAGCTGATCGAGAAGGCCACCGGCTCCTTCACCGGCCACGTGCGCATCCAGCGCCGCGACGTCGACGAGCCGAAGTTTCCCGACAAGTTCATGGAAAATCCCGAACCCGCGGCCAAGCTCCTGGACGCCGACCCGCGCGTGGACGTGTGGGGCCGCCGCATCCAGCTCACCGGCCTGATCTCCGCGCCGAAGATGTCGCTGGGCGCTTTGATCTGCGCGGTGGAGCCGGACAAGGAACGCCGCATCACCAACATGTCGACGTACATCAAAGAGGGGACCTACCTGGGCGACAACCCCAAGGGCCTGGTCCTCGGCCGCAAGATCGCCAACCGCCTGGACGTGCGCCTGGGCGAGAAGGTGGTGCTGATGGCCCAGGCCGCCGACGGCTCCATGGGCGCCGACGTGTTCCGCGTCGTGGGCATCCACGAGACGGGCTCGGAATCCTTCGACGGGCAGATGGTGTGGATACCGCTTGCGGCCATGCAGAACCTGCTGGGCCGGCCCGGCCAGGCCAACCAACTGGCCGCCCGGCTCAAGGACATCGACCAGGCCTCGGCGGTGGCGGCCGATCTCAACGCGAAGCTGGGCCCGGGAAACGTCGGCGCGCTGTCCTGGAACCAGATCGACAAGGAGATCATCGGCATCGAGGCCTTTCAAGACGGCCTGCTGACCATCGTGCTGGGCGTGGTGTTCGCGATCGTCGCGTTGGGCATACTCAACACCCAGCTGATGAGCCTCTTCGAGCGCGTGCGCGAGTTCGGCGTGCTGATGGCCATCGGCGCGCGTCCGCGCTGGATCGTGCGCCTGCTGATCGTGGAGTCGGCTTTGCTCGGATTGGTCGGAACCGCGCTGGGTCTGGCGCTGGGCGCGGCACTCATCGCCCACTACGGCCGCTCCGGGCTCTACTTGCCCGTCGGCGACGCGTTCAAGTATTTCCTGCCCTTCCCCTCGGTGATTTATTTGCGCCCCTCCTGGGGCATGCACGCCTTCGCCTGCGCGACGGTCTTCGCCGTGACCTTGCTCGCGACCTTGCCTCCGGCTCTGCGCGCCGGGCGGCTCAAGCCCGCCGAGGCCCTGCGCCATGTCTAAGCCCGCCCATCCGCTCGCGCCGCACGCCGTAGCACTCGTCGAAGTCCGCGGCCTGGAAAAAACCTATCCCGGCGGCGCCAAGGTCGCGGCGGTGCGCGGCGTGGACCTGAAAGTCGAGCGCGGGGAATTTACCGCGCTGGCCGGCCCGTCCGGCTCCGGCAAGTCCACCTTGCTCAACATGATCGGCACGCTCGACCGCCCCACGAAAGGCGACATCCTGCACGACGGGCGCAACGTCACGCGGCTGGACGCCGACGCGCTGGCCGACTTCCGCCTGGGCGCGCTCGGCTTCGTGTTCCAGGCCTACAACCTGATCCCGGTGCTGACCGCCTTGGAGAACGTCGAATACCCGCTGGTCCTGCGCGGCGTCGGCGTTTCCGAACGCCGCGCGGCCGCGCACGACGCGCTCAAGCGCGTGGGACTGGAGGCGCAGGCCCACCGCCGCCCGGACCTGCTCTCCGGCGGCCAGCAGCAGCGCGTAGCCGTGGCGCGCGCCATCGTGCACCGTCCGGCGCTGGTGCTGGCCGACGAGCCGACGGCGAACCTGGACTCCAAGACCGGCGCGGCCCTGCTCGACCTCATGGAAGAGCTCAACGCCGAGCACGGCGTCACCTTTCTTTTTTCAAGCCACGACCCCGCCGTCCTCTCCCGCGCGCGCCGCGTGGTGCATCTGCAGGACGGGGAACTGCGCGGTGAAGACGTACGCGCTCGTTAGCCTGCTGGCGCTCGGGGCGCTGACGCCGCGCGCGCGCGCGCAGGTGGATTTTTCCGGCTACGCCAAAGATTTTTCCCAGTTCACGAGAGACCCGTTCACCGGCCAACCCTACCAACTCAACACCGCGCGCCTGCGCCTGAGCGCCAACGTCGACGAAGGCTGGTTTGAAAGCCACGTGGACCTGGACAATCAGGTGGGCAGCGGCTCATACTTCCAAAGCGAGACCTACAAGCTCTACGGCTACACCCAGCCCCACCCGTGGCTGGGCCTCCAGCGCACCATCTCCACGGGCCAGTCCAACGCCTACGGCATCGGCGCCTACCGCGCGTGGGCCGGCTGGAAGGACGACGACTCGGTCGTCCGCTTCGGCCGACAGCGCGTGGCCTGGGGCACCGGCAAGCTGTGGAACCCCACCGACGTGCTCAACCCCTATCAGCCCACCAGCGTGGAGCCCGACGAGCGCCGCGGCGTGGACGCGCTCTACGCGCGCACGAGCCTGGGCGACGTCGGCCAGGCCGAATACGTCTGGGCGCCCAACGACACCTGGCCCAACCACGCCATGCTGGCCCGCGTCCACGGCGACGCCGCGGGCTGGGACTGGTCGCTGATGGGCGGCAAGACCGCGGTGTCCACCGCCTCGGTGATGGGCGGGGGGGACTTCGCCGGCACTTTCCTCGACGGCACCTTGCATGGCGAGTGGGCCTACCTGGCGCCGCAGGTGCGCACGCCGTACTGGAAAGCCGACCTGGGCTACGACTACACGTTTTCCCACGATTCGTATTGGAGAGTTCTCAAGGACGCCGCGCTCGTCGTGGAGTATTTCCACGCGGGCAACGGCCAGACCAGCCCCGCGCGCTACAATTTCGCGCCCGAGATCACCGGCACCGAGGTCACCGTCGCGCAGAACTACTTCGGCGCCACGTTCACCAAGGACCTCAACGCCCTGCTCAAGTTCCAGGCCGTCGTCGTGGCCAACGCCGACGACGGCTCCACCTTCGCCGCTCCCAGCCTGATCTGGAACGCCCTGGAGAACCTCTATCTGTCGGCGTCGCTCCAGCGCTTCGGCGGCGGCCTGTCCACCGAGTTCGGCCGCCAGCCCAACCAGAGCGTGCTGATGGCGCAGTATTATTTTTGAAGCGCCGTGAAATCCTGAACCCGGCGCGAACACTCACCCAGGCGGCGGGCGTTGGGCCGGTATTGATATGATGAAGGCGATGACGACCACGCTCGGACTTCTGCTGGCTCTCGCCGTGGCGCCCGCGCGCGCCGGGATGGTCGACGCGTCGCTGGTGAGCGCGCGCGCGGCCGCGCGGCCCGGGGAGACGTTCGACGCGGGTTTGAAGCTCGTGATGCGCGGCGGCTGGCACGTCTACTGGAAAAATCCGGGCGACGCGGGCCTGGCGCCGAAGATCAAGTGGGCGCTGCCGCCGGGCTGGAGCGCGGGAACTTTCGAGTGGCCGGCGCCCGTGCGCCTGGTCGCGGGGCCGCTGACCAGCTTCGGCTACGAGCGCGAGGTGATCCTGCCCCTGCGCCTGAGCGTGCCGCCGGGCGCCAAGCCGGGCACGCGCGCGCGCCTGGCCGCGAAGGCGGACTGGCTGGAGTGCAAGGACGCCTGCGTGCCCGGCAAAGCCCGCTTGACGCTGGACGTGACCGTGGCCGCGGACTCCAAGATGGACGCGGCCGGGGCCGACGCCGTGGAGCAGGCGCGCGCACGCGTGCCGCGCCCCGACCCGGCGGCCGCCTCCGGCGCGCTGTGGGACGGCGCGCGCGTGCGCCTGAGGCTGAGCGGACGCGAGCCGCTGGCGGAGTTTTTCCCCGAGGAGCCCGGCGTGTTCGCCAACGAGCGCGCGCCCGCGTCGGTCGCGCCGGACTCGACCGAACTCCTGCTGGCGCCCGACTCCGGCGCGGGCACGCCCGCGCGCGTGCGCGGCGTGCTGGTCGTGCCCGAACGACCGGCCGTGGAAATCGACCTGCCCGTGCGCCTGGGCGCGGCGCTGACGCGCTTTCTCCTGCTCGCCTTCGGCGGGGGGCTTCTGCTCAACTTGATGCCCTGCGTGTTCCCGGTTCTGGCGGTCAAGGCGCTGGGGCTGCTCGCGCGCGGCGGCGAAAGCCCCGCCTCGGCCCGCCGCCACGCCGCGGCCTACGCCGCGGGCGTGGTGCTCAGCTGCGAGGCGCTGGCCGGGGTCCTGCTCGCCGCGCGCGCGGCGGGCACGGCGCTCGGCTGGGGATTTCCCTTGCAGTCGCCGTGGACCGTGGCCGCGCTGACCGCTTTATTTTTCGCCGCGGGTCTGAACCTGATGGGCGTCTTCGAGGTGGGCGGGGGACTCATGGGCGTGGGCTCGGGCTTGTCCGCGCGCCAGGGCATGGGCGGCTCCTTCTTCTCCGGCGTGTTCGCCATGGTGGCGGCCGCGCCCTGCACCGCGCCGTTCATGGGCGCGGCGCTGGGCTGGGCGCTCACGCGTCCGGCCGTGGAGGCTCTGGCCACCTTCGGCGCGCTGGGCGCGGGTGCGGCCGCTCCCTACGCCTTGCTCACCTCCTGGCCCGCCCTGCTCAAGCGCCTGCCGCGCCCCGGCGCGTGGATGGAGACGCTCAAGAAGTTCTTCGCCCTGCCCATGTTCGCGACGTCGGCGTGGCTGGCCTGGGTGCTGTGGCGTCTGGTGGCCGCCCCCGTGCCCGCCGCGACCGGGCTGTGGAAGCCGTGGACGCCGCAGGCCGTCGACAGCGCGCGCGCCGCGGGCCTGACCACCTTCGTGGATTACTCCGCCGCCTGGTGCCTGACCTGCCAGGTCAACGAGCGCGGCGTCCTGGCCTCGCGCGCGGTGCGCGCGGCTTTATCGCGCCCCGACGTGGCCGCCTTCCGCGCCGACTGGACCGCCCGCGACCCGCTCATCGCCGCGGAGCTGGCGCGCTACGGCCGCGACGGCGTGCCGCTCTACGTCGTGCGCCCCCGCGGCGGCGAGCCCGTGCTTCTGCCCGAGATCCTGACCCCGCGCGAGGTCCTCGACGCGCTGGGGTCCGCGCCGCCGGCCGCCGAGCGTCGTTAGAACGCGCCGAAACGGTAAACCGTGAGCGGGTGGCAGTACTCGCGGCCGTCGTCGACGCGGCCCACCTCGGTCAGCGGCACGGTCAAGGTCTGCGCCAAGGCGCGGTGCTTCAGGAAGATGTCCGGGAAGCGGCAGTCGGTGATCAGGTAGTCGGGCCGCCAGCGCCGGGCGTAGCGCGTCACGTCGCCGTCGCCGGTGAGCCATTTGGCGTAGGACAGTCCGTCGAAGTCGCGGTAGGGCCGGTCTTGGAAGGCGAACCACATCAACTGCGGACCGATCACGCGCGCGCCGGGCGGGACCAAGGCGCGCACGCGGGCGGCGATGGTGTCGTAGTCCACGGTGCGGCGCGCGGCGCGCGCGATCATCGCCGCGTCGACCGCGGCCGAGGAGGCAAGCGCCAGCGTCAGGCCGGCCGCCGCCCAACCGGCAACGGCGCGAGGCCTTTCGCGCGCGGGCGTGCGCCGGATCAGCGCGGCGGCGGCGGCGGCGCCCGCGAGGGCTATTAGTCCGGCCGGGCCGCTCAAAGCGTGAACGGCGGCGTCCGCCACGGCGTCGAACGTCCACGGCGCGTAGACGCGCACGCAGAAAATGGGAACCAGCGCCGCCAGCAGCGGCAGGAGCAAGGCCTCCACGCGTCGCGCGGGTTTGGCGGCGGGAAGAAGCAAAAGCAGGGCCGCGAAAAGGCCCGCGCCCGCCGCGGCACCCGCGCCCAAGATGGCCAGGCCCGACAGACCGGCCCAGAGCAGGCGGGGGATGGACCAGAGACTGAGCTGCTCGCGCGCGGCGCGCGCCAGCACCACCGCCGCCAGCAGGAGGGCGAACGGCTCGAAGACCGAGGCGTAATTCGGGTTCTTGTTGGCCACGAAAATCGAATAAAAGAGCCCCTGCAGCCCCACCCAGACCGCCAGGCTCAGCACGCGCCGATCCTTCTCTCGCGCATACAGCTTCAACGCCGCGATCCACAGGCCGGCCAGCGCCGCCCATTTCAGGCGCAGGCTCCAGGCCAGCGTCGGCCCCACCGGGATATAGCCCAGGAAAGGCGGATTCCAATAGCGCCCGCACTCCGCCGCGATCATGGCGGGTAGATTGGCTCCCAAATTGTGAAACGGCGGATAGTAGGAAAAAAATCCCTGGAACACGATCCAGCTGGGCAGGAAGCGCTCGGGATGAACGAAACTCAAGGTCGCGCAAAGGCCCAACGCCGCACCGAAGAAGAAATACGGCCACGCGCGCGGGCGGCGCAGGAAGAGCACCGCCGTGGACGCGACGGCGACCGCGCCGCCGTTGGTGTGGATTCCCGGCGCCAGCGCCGCCAGCAGGCCCACGCCGATCAGCGCTTCAGGCCTGGTTTCGGCCCATTCGAAGCCCGCCAAGCACAGGCTTGAAAAAAGCAGGAGCATGGCCTCGGGACGGATCTCGTGCGCGCTGAACGTAAACACCACGTCCAGGCCCAGCGCCGCCGCGAAGGCCAGCGCCGCCGCGTGCGACCGCGTCCAGCGCCGCGCCAGCCAAGTCAGCAGGGCCAGCGCGGCCAGGGCGCAGAAAAGCGAATACGCGCGTCCCGACCACGGGCTGACGCCGCCCAGACGGAACGCCGCGGCCAGGCCCATGTTGAAGAACGGGCGCAAGGTGTTGGGCAGGCCGTGCTCCATGAAGGCGAAGCGGCGCGGAAAAAGTCCCTCATAGAGCGAGTAGACGTTTTGACCGCGCGCCAGCACGTTGAAGGAATGGTTCGCCTCCATCGCCTCGTCCATGTCCACCATGGGGAAGGTGCGCAGGGTCGCGGCGTGGAACGCGCCCAGCCCCAGCGCCAGCAGGCCCCAGGCCCAAGACGTCGCGGCACGGCGGGGCGCGCGCGTCTTCATGGCGCCACGAGCAACAACACGCGCTGTCCGTCCACGTCACGGGCGGCGTAGTCGCCGGGATGCTCCACGCGGACATAATAGTCGATCGCCCGCAGGTATTGCCGCCCGGCGAAGACGGGGTCCGTCAGGATCAAGGCGGGCGGACGACGTTCGAGTTCTTCCAAATAGCCCGCGAACCGGAACTTCGCCCCGTCCGCGGAGGTTTGGCGCAGGAGCTCCGTGTCGGGCCCCGCCGGGATCACGCTGTAGTTGAAGAAGAACGTGGAGTTCTCGCGGAAGACCGGGTGATTCGGCGGCTGGGCGGAGACGAAGCTTCCCGGCGGCGCCAACGTCAGCAACTCATCGCCGAACGCGCATTGCGCGGCCAAGCCGCCGTGGTCGCGCTCGTAGTCCAACAGCCCTGGCAGGGCGTCGTAAACGCCCCACAAAAACAGCAGGCCGACCGCGGCCTGCGCGACCTGGGAGCGCCGCTCCAAACGACCGAAGAACAGCGCCAAGGGAGCGCTCCAGAACAACAGCACCGTGTACAAATATTGGTTCCAGAGATACTTCACCCACAGCGGCTGGACCAGAACGAAGAGCATCAGCGCGGTCAGCAGCTTGGCGCGCCGCCAGCCGCGCTGGCGCAATTCCAAGGCGAACGCCGCGCCGCCGCCCACGAAGATCAAAAGCCACAGCGGCGCGCGCGCCGTCGTCAGCAGGACGCCGCGCGCCAGGCCGAAGCGGTAGCCGTAGCTCGAAAGCGCGCGCAAGTGCGCGGCCAGCACGCCGAAAAAATAGGGCCTTGGATCGACGCCGGCCAGAAGCGACGCGCCGTTGACGGCCAAAAACGCCGCGGCAGCGCCCGCGGCCAGGCCCAGCAGGGCGCGCCGTGCCTGCGCCCGAGGCAGGTCCGCGGCATGGAGCGCCGCCGCGGCCGCGGCCAGCACGATCAGCTTCGGCGTGAGCAGAAGCCCCGCCGTCAGCAAGGCGCCCGCCGCGGCCCAGCGCCGCGGCCGCGCGGCCGGCGGTCCGTCCGCGTCCAGAATCAACAGCGCGGCCAGGGTCAACGCCAAAACCAGCTGATCCGAACGGAATTGCGCGAAGGTAAACACGATTGGCACCTGCAGGGCGACAAGCGCGAACGCGCCCAGCGCCCCCGTCGCCGTGACGCGCCCGCGCGCGATGCGGGCCAGGACTTCCAGATACAGCGCCGCCGCGACCAAGGACCAGAGCAGGTTCAGGCGCCGCAGGAGGACCAGGGACGCGAAATTTTCCGGTAGGCGGCGCAGGACGGGAGCATAGAGCTGCCAGAAGTAAGGCGCGTGGTCGTAGTCGAAATCCACGTACGGCTTATGGCCGCGCGCCACCTGCCAGACCGCGTGGAACTCCGCGACCTCGTCGTAATCGAAACGCTGCCGGGAGGCCAGCCAGAATAAAAGAACACCGAATAACGCCGCGACCGCGGCGCGCCACAGCCGCTCCTTGCGCGCGGCTAAGGCGGACGCGGTCATCGCGCCGGGACCGCCGCGCGCAGGGCCGCCATCGGGTCGCGCCGGTTCAGGGCCTTGAGCGCGACGATGGTGCGCGCCCAGTCGCCGCCCGAGGCCGCGAACAAGGCGTCGAAGGGTGCTGGATCGGGGGCGTAGAGGTCGTGGGCGAGCACCACCGCGTTGTTGAGCGCGGGGGGAACGTCCAGTCCCCGCGCCTTCGCCTGGGCGCGGCCCCAGGCGAACACCGCCTCGCGGCGCGAGAGCTTGTCGGCGTCGGAAGACGGGCCGTCGTAGAGCGCGTTCAGGCGCGCGCGCAGTTGCGCGTAGAAGGCGTCGTATTTCGCGTCCAACGCCTTGCCGTCCTTCCATTCCTTCATCTCAAGCGAGCCCGCGCCGTAGCGCCGCGTCAGGAATTGCTCCGCGCCGCGCGCGCCCGCCCAGACCGCCACGGCCTCGTCGAAATCCGTCTGGCCGCGGAAGTAGACGGTGCCGTGCATCAGCTCGTGGATCAAGGTCTCGGCCAGCTCGCCGTCGTTTTCGCGGAGCAAGGTTTCCGGCAGGGGATCGGCGATGGGCAGGGGCGTGCGGTAGGCCGAGGCGCCGAACACCGCGGCGTCCAGGCCGCGCGCCTCCAAGCGCGCCGCCTCGGCGCGCGCGCGTTTTTTGCGGAAGTAGCCCTTATACGGAAACGAGCCGATGAGCGGGAAATGAAACAAGTGCGGCTCCAGCTTCGTGCGCGCGCTGGCCGAGGCCAGCCACGTCACCGCCGGGCCGGGCACCGGCGTCCAAGTTTCGTAGACCGACGAGCGCGTGAAATGCAGGTTCTCGAAGGCGAAGCGGCGCGCGTCCAGCGCGAGCTGGAGCTTGCGCCTCAGCTCCGGCGGGGTGGCCGGGTCGGCGACGGTCTTGGCGATGGAGCGCCGCCGCCAGAGCAGCCCGGCGTGGCCCGCCGCCGCCTGCGCGACGTAGGCCGGCGAGCACGCGCAGAGTAAAGCGAGAAGGAGGAGCGGGCCGGCCTTACGGCTCAACCCACTTCCCGTGCTTCTTGATCAGCTCGACGAGCGCGTCGTCGGCCTGGGCGAAGCGGATGCCTTTCTGCACGCAGTCCTTGCCCACGTAGAGGTTGATCGCGTCGGGCGCTCCGCCCACGTAGCCGAAGTCCGCGTCGGCCATTTCGCCGGGGCCGTTGACGATGCAGCCCATGATGGCGATCTTGACGCCCTTCAGGTGGCCGGTGCGCTTTTTAATGCGCTCGGTCGTGGTCTGCAGATCGAAGAGCGTGCGGCCGCAGGACGGGCAGGAGACGAACTCGGTCTTGGTGATGCGCACGCCCGCGCCCTGGAGCACGTTGTAGAGCAGCTCCACGCCGCGCGCGAAGGGAAGGTTCGCGTCGATGAGCACCGCGTCGCCGATGCCGTCGCACAATAGCCCGCCTATTAATGTTGCGGAACGCAACACCTGCTCCTCGGGAGTCTTCTCGCGCGGGGCGCGAATCAGCACCGGCGAGGACGCGCCGTACGCCGCCAGCAGGCGGTATTCCTGCATCAGCTGGGACGCGTCCGCTCCGCGCAGGGAGACCAGGGTGTCGACGTTTTTATAGCGCGACGCGGCCTCGTACTTCCGCGCCGTCTCGGCGTCGTCCGCCTCGACCAGGTTCGGAATATTCTTCGCCTTCAGGGCCTTGAGATAGTCGGCGTAATCGGCCTCGACCGGCGTCGCCCAGCAGATCATGTGCGCGCTTTCGGCCGCCTTCAGCGCCAGCGACAGCGGGCCCTCGACGCGGGCCAGGAAGGCCAGGCGGGAGGTCTGCTCGCGCAGCTCCTCGCGGATGGATTGGAAGCGCGCCAGGGAGGCCGCGTCGTTTACGTCGAACTCCACGATCTCCGGGTCGGCGCCTTGGGCTTTTTTAAGCTGCGCCTCGTAGGCGGCCAAAAGGTCCGCGGCGGTCATGGGCCGGGGCGCGCGCAGAACGGCGCGCACCAGCTGCTGGCCGCCGGTCAGGATGGGCCCGATGTCGAAATGGTCGGACTTGCGGCGCGCGTAGGAGTAGAAGTCCGCGCAGTGGAACTTCTCCTTGTGCGCCTCGGCGCGCGCCTCCTGCGGCGGGCGGGCGGCGAAAGGCTTGGCCAGCGCGCGGCAGACGGGAATCTCGAACTCGGGATCCTCGGTCAGGGAGACGCGGATCGTGTCGCCCAGGCCGTCTTCTAAAAGCGAGCCCATGCCGATGGCGGACTTGATGCGGCCGTCCTCGCCGTCGCCGGCCTCGGTCACGCCCAGGTGGAGGGGGTAGTCCATGCCCAGCTCGTTCATGCGCGCCACCAGCAGGCGGTAGGCGGCGATCATGACCTTGGGGTTGGACGCCTTCATGGAGAAGATCAGCTCGCGGTAATCCAGCTTCTCGGCGATGCGCGCGAACTCCAGCGCGCTTTCGACCATGCCCTGCGCGGAATCGCCGTAGCGGTTCATGATCCGGTCGGACAACGAACCATGGTTGGAGCCGATGCGGCAGGCGCGCTTGAGGCGCTTGAGCTTCTCCACCAGCGGCGTGAAGCGCTCCTCGATGCGCGCGATCTCGGCGGCGTAGGCGGCGTCGGTGTACTCCTTGACGGCGAAGCGCTTGGTGTCGACGAAGTTGCCCGGATTGATGCGCACCTTCTCGCAGAATTCCGCGGCCTCGGCCGCGGCGGCGGGATTGAAATGGATGTCGGCGACCAGCGGCACGTCGCCGAAGCCCGCCTTCACCAGCATCTCCTTGATCCTGCCGATGGCGCGCGCGTCGTCGACGGTGGGTGCCGTGATGCGCACGATCTCGCAGCCCGCCTCGATCATGCGCACCGACTGGCGGAACGTCGCCTCGCAGTCCAAAGTATCCGTGGTGGTCATCGACTGCAGGCGCACGGGGTTGTCGCCGCCGACGCCGACCTTGCCGACCATGACCACGCGGGTCTTGCGGCGGCGGTAGGAGAACACGTCGGGCACGTAGCGCAGGACGCGGGGAGAGGTCAATGTTTCAGCCATGCGCTGAAATTATATCATTTGAAACATGGCACTACCGTCGACGCTCGGCATACGGCACGTGGCGCTGTCGGTCTCGGACCTGAAGGCGGCCGAGGGGTTCTACTGCGGCGTTCTGGGCTACCAGGTGGAGTGGCGGCCGGACGCCGACAACCTCTACGTGACCATGAACGGTCACGACAACCTGGCCTTGCACAAGGCAACGAAGGCGCTGGGCGAGACGCGGCTGGATCATTTCGGGATCGTCGTGAAGGCGGCCGCGGACGTGGACGCGTGGTGCGCGCATTTGAAAGCGCACGGCGCGCGCATCCTCAAGGAACCGAAGACGCATCGCGACGGCGCGCGCTCGTTCTACTGCGCGGACCCGGACGGCAACGTCCTGCAGTTCCTCCACCACCCGCCCATTTCAGAACGCGCGTGAGCGCGCCCAGCGCCGCGCTGCGCCGCCGCACCTATCTGATCTGCCTGGCCGGCTGGCTGTTCGACTTCTACGACCTGATGCTGTTCGCCTACGTGGCCGCGGCCGTGGCCGCGGATTTTCACTGGGGGGCGGACGCGGCGCGCTATAAGGCGCTGGCCGTGGGCCTGGCGCTGGGAACGTCGGGGCTGGGCGGCATCGCCTTCGGCGGCCTGGCCGATAAATACGGCCGCAAGGCCGTGATGACCTGGACCATCCTGCTCTACTCCGTCGGGACCGGCCTATGCGGTTTGTCCTGGGGACTGACCAGCCTGCTGGCGTTTCGCGCGTTGACCGGTTTGGGCGTGGGCGGGGAATGGGCGACGGGCCACGCGCTGATGGCGGAGATATATCCCAAGGAAGAGCGCGGCCGAGCGTCGGCGCTCCTGCAGGCGGGGGAGCCTCTGGGCGTGGCGTTGGCGGTCGTCATGGGCCTGTGGGTCTGTCCGCGCATCGGCTGGCGCGCGGTGTTCCTGCTGTCGGCTCTGCCCGCGTTCACGGCCCTGCTGGTGCGCCGCCACGTGGCGGAGTCGCCGCTCTGGCTTCAACGGCGCGACGCTCCGGCGCGACCGTTCCTGGCGCCCTACCGCGAACTGTGGCGCGGACACCGCGGACGCGCGGCGCAGGCGTGGGCGCTGGGCACGGCGAAGCTCGCCACGTACTGGCTGACCTACGTCTGGCTGCCGGAATACTTCGCAGAACTGCTGGCGCGCGCGCACGCCGCGGGCCGCCCCGTTCCGGCGGGCTTCTCCGACATTCGGCTGAAGTTCATTCTTGTCGCTCAAGCCGCCCAATTCCTGGGGATGATGGTCTTCGGCGCCGCGGCCGACCGCTTCGGGCGCCGGCCCGCGTTCTGCGCCTACTCGCTGCTCACCGCCGCGGGGCTGTGGGCCATGGCCGCGCACGGCGACGCCTTGCTGACCCATCCGGAATTGTTCTGGCCCGCGCTGGGCGCCGTGGGCCTGGGCTCCGGCTGCACCGCCGGCTTCGGCGCGCTGCTGGCGGAGCTGTTTCCCACGTCGGTGCGCAACACCGCCATGGGCACGGTCTACAACCTGTCGCGCGGCGCGCAGTTCTTCACGCAGGCGGCCATGGGCGCGCTGGCCGCCGGCGTGGGCGTGGCGCACGGCCTGTGGCTGGCCTTCGCGTTCGCGATCTTCACCGCGACGTGGATCTGGACCTTTCCGGAGACGCGCGGCGTGACGCTGGCCGACGCCTGACGGAAAGCGCGCGGACCTGCTATACTGCGCGCGGGCCGCACCAAAGGAGCCGACATCATGGAACTTGCCTCGCGCTGGAAACGTTTGGGAGCGGCCGTCATCGACGCCGCCCTGTTGTCCATCCCGCTGGGCATGAGCATGCTCCAGTCGCAGATTCCCGAGGCCGTCCTCCTGGTCTTCGCGGTCGCCGGATTCCTGTTCGCGATCGCGCAGATCATCCTCCTGGCCCAGCGCGGACAGACCGTCGGCAAGATCCTGCTGGGCATCAAGATCGTGCGCCGCGACACCGGGGAGAACGGCGGCTTCGTCACCAACGTGCTCCTGCGCGGCCTGCTCAACGGCCTGCTGAACCTGATCCCGGTCTACTTCCTCGTCGACTCCTGCCTGATCTTCCGCGAGGACCGGCGTTGCGTGCACGACATGATCGCGGGCACCGTGGTCGTGAACGTGGACCCGGCCTCCGAAGCACCGGCCGCGCCCGCCGCTTAAAAAGAAGCCCCAAAGGGCGTTTGCCCTCTTGACGCGTCCACGCGTCGGCTCCATACTGCAAGGGAAGACCCTCTTCCCATGAAACGACGACGCCTGTGGTCGTTGGCTTTTGTCGCTTTGGCCGCGCGGGCCCGCGCCCAGGCCCCGGTCGACGTTGCACACAACGCGCTGACCCGCCTGGGGGGGACGTGCGCGTCGTTGACGCGCGGCGACTACGCCGCGGAGGCGCGCCGTCCCGTGGCTGGCTATCTTGATGCCTTGAGCGCCGCCGCCGATCAAATGCGCCAAGACGAAATCCGGAACGCCTCATCGGCGCGCGCGAAAGCACTTGAACGCTTCGACAACAATGCGCGTCACGATGTCGAGACAGAGAGAGAATTCTGGAGCAATTCCAGCGCCGCGGCACCGGTCCTGCCTCCTGCGACCGCCGAGTCCTTATGCCGCGACGTCACCGATCTTTCTCGGCTGTTAGCCGAACTCAACCCGCGCACCGGCTTCAACGGCGGCTCTCCTGCCAGCCTCCTTGGCGCAGCCGCTTCGCCTGTTGCCGTGACGGCGGTCTCTCACGCCGCCGCAACGGCCGCGCTCGCCATAACCTCTCCCTTGGCCGCTTTCGACGGTGCCGGCAGCTCGCGTACGTCGTCACCATCGGTCACGACGTTCGTAGGGGCTCTGTCGGCCAGACCTGGGCGGTTTACGTCCATCACCCCAGTGTCCGATCTTCACGGCCCGATCGTGCCCGCTCCGCTTCTCGCGACGGCCTCCGCGAAGTCCGGCCCAGGGGCTCTCGATCAACTGGGGATGTGGACTTATCAAACCGGCCGAGGATACGTGACGGGAGCCGCGAACATGATCCTGGGTACGGCGGACTTGGTCAACCGAGGCACGAACCTCGTTCTCGATCTGACCCCGATCAAGTTCCGCTTCCAGACGGACATGGACATTCCCGCGCAATCACGGAGCGAGCGCTACGCCCAGAACGCGGTCAACGACGTCTCTTTGCTCTACTCAGGAGTCGGGCTCGCCCGAAGCGTTCCCGCGTTCATCGAAGCGGGTGATGCCGCGGTCGCCGACATCTCGCAATGGGGCGACCCCTATTTCAGGGGCAGAGCCGCGGCGCTCGCGCCGAATACCGCGCGAGTGTTCTCAGAGCAATCGATTCTTCGCAACGCCGCGATCACGGGCCGGGAAACCCGGATCGACGCGGCGATAAAGCAACTCGGTGTTGATCGGACGTTCGCGGAAAAAATTGCCGACGCCCACGATCAAGTGCCTTGCCCAGTATGGGGGTGCACGCGCGCGCAGTTGCTCCAGAAGATGCGGATTATGGGCAATTCCCCCGCAAGCGGCGCCGCGATCCGCAGCGGCCTGGCCGGCGATCCGCCCAATAATTTCGCGCTGGACGTCGGCAACGCTTCCGCGCCGTATGCCGACACGACGGGAGCCTTCGGCGGAGCGCACGGCGCCGCCTCGCCAAAAATCGCGTTGGCGCCGGCTCGCTTCTTCAAAAACGTTGAGATTCTGAACCGAGGCGGGGGACCCATCGGAGAGTTCGACGGTGTGAATCTTGACGAAATGAAATTCGTCGAAGACAAGTCGGCCGTCGGTTTAAAAAGGGTCAACCCACGTACGGGTATGCCCGCGCAAACTGCGTCCGACTGGGCCCGCAGGCAGATTTTCGATAAGACAAACGCCCGCATCGCCAATCTCCAGGAAGCCGTCCGCACAAGGCCGTCCGGTGGCGCGACTGCTGCGCCCGACATGGCGACGATGAGATCCATCCATCACTTGGAATTCGATATCACCGATGACTCTCCGGAAGTACGCACGGCAGTCGATGCGGCGCTCAAATCCTTACGAGAAACGCATCCAAACTGGAACTTCACGGCTGTCTTCGGACACTGATCTGGCAAGACTAAGATAATGTCCATCGCACTTTTGATCGCGAACCCGGACGGCCATCAAGTCAACCGATATCTTCCCATTGCCACCGAATCCGACTTCAAGGAATATTGGCTGCCCGGATGCGTGGCTCTGAATTTAACCCGAGTCGCGTCATTTTCGATGGGATTCACTCTTCGCCCAGACGATGTATCAGAAATCAATGGCGAATTGTTGCGGCTCGACCTGTGGGCGAAGGATTCGCTCGATCCACCGATTTATCGAAAAATCCACAATCGAATACAGCTCCTGAGCAAAAGTCTCCGGAACCTTCAGCGCCGGCCAGGAATCGAAGCCTCCATCGGCTGATATCAACGCATCTGGCTCAATGCTCCCCGCATGTCTCCACGCTCGGGCAGACACGGACAGCGACAGCCGCAAGAGTGCCGCAGTTGATTTTTCATGAAATGCGCTTGTCTGGGAAACCACCGCGCGTGATAAAATAGAGGGAGTGAATCCCCTCGCGCTGCCCGACGAGACCCCGACGCCCGCGCCCGCCGCCCCGCGCCCCAGCCTGACCGCCGAGGACGTGGCGCGCGCCACGGAAGTGCTGGAAAGACTCTACGGCCACCCGGAGCTGGCCGTGGGGCTCGAGAAGGCCGCGCGCGTGCGCCTGGTCGCCGCCGCGGGCAGACTGTCGCGGCCGGAGAAGTTCGAGCTCAAGAAGATCTCCAAGCGCATGCGCAAGGAGCGCCGGCTCGTGGCCAAGACCGCGGACCGGCAGGCGCGCGCCGCCACCGGCATACGCGCCGCGCGCGCGGCCGCGGTGTTTACCGCGCCCCGGCTCGCCCTGCCCGCGCCGGACGCGCCGCCGCGCGAGCTGTCCAAGCCGCAGGCCTGCTACGTCTGCAAGAAGGACTACGTGCGCCTGCACCATTTTTACGACGACATGTGCCCGGACTGCGCGCAGTTCAACTACGCCAAGCGCTTCCAGACCGCGGACATGTCCGGGCACACCGCCTACATCACGGGCGCGCGCCTGAAGATCGGCTACCAGGCCGCGCTCAAGCTCCTGCGCGCCGGCGCGCGCACGATCGTGTCCACCCGCTTTCCGCACGACGCCGCCGCGCGCTTCGCCGCCGAGGAGGACTTCAAGGACTGGGGGGGACGCCTGCGCGTGCACGGCCTGGACCTGCGCCACTCCCCATCGGTGGAGCTGTTCGCGCGCTATCTCTGCGCCAGCGAGACGCGCCTGGACGCCCTGATCAACAACGCCGCCCAGACCGTGCGCCGACCGGTGGGCTTCTACGCGCATCTGCTCGCGCGCGAATCCCTCTCCTGGAACGGGCTGTCCGCCGCGGAGAAATCCATACTCGCCGGCCACTACGAACTGCGCTCGACCTTGGACCACCGGCCGCATGACGCCGACGCCGACCAGCGCGCGCTGACGTCCTGGGACGCCGGCGCGCTGGGCGTGGGCATCCGCGAGTCGGCGCGGCTCTCGCAGGTGCGCATGACCTACGACGACAAAATCTCCGGCCGCGAGCTCTTTCCCGAAGGCCGCCTGGACGCCGACCTGCAGCAGGTGGACCTGCGCGCGACGAACACCTGGCGCATGACCTTGGCCGACGTGCCCACGGCGGAGCTGCTGGAGGTCACCTTGATCAACGCCGTGGCGCCGTTCGTGCTGGCCGCGCGCCTGAAACCGCTGATGCTCATGGCCGGCACGCGCGCGGGGCACGTCGTCAACGTGACCGCGATGGAGGGCATCTTCTCGCGCGGCACCAAGACCGACAAGCACCCGCACACGAACATGGCCAAGGCCGCGCTCAACATGATGACCGTGACCGCCGCGCCCGACTACGCCAAGGACGGCCTGTGGATGAACGCCGTCGACACCGGCTGGGTCACCGACGAGGACCCGCTGGTCCACTCCCTGCGCAAGCAGGCCGTGCACGACTTCGCGCCGCCGCTCGACGTGGTGGACGGCGCGGCGCGCATCCTCGACCCTCTGTTCGTCGGGCTCAACACCGGTGAACACGCCTACGGCAAGTTCTTCAAGGACTACAAGCCGGCGTCGTGGTAGAAGCCGACCAACGCATGCAAAAAAACAGCGTCGTGGAGATCGTGCGGGGGCTTAATTCTTCTGCGGTGCGCTATATGATCGCCGGAGGGCTGGCTGTGGTGGCCCACGGTTATCTGAGGCTGACTGCGGACATCGATATCATTCTCGATTTAAGGGACGCGCGCCTGACCGACGCATTGACCGCTCTCGCCTCCTTGGATTACCATCCGCGCGCTCCGGTGCCTCTCGCGGATTTCGCTCTCTCGGCTAAAAGATCGCAGTGGATCAGGGAAAAGGGCCTAAAAGTTTTCTCACTGTATAGCGCGCGACATCCCGCCACCGAAATCGACCTCTTCGTCGAATCGCCACTGGACTTCGACGAAGCTTACGGACGCTCCGTCCGCCAGGAGGTGGCGCCTTCCGTGACGGCGGTCTTCCTCGGTCTCGCGGATCTGATACGGCTCAAGGAAGCAGCTGGCCGCGCCAAGGATCTTGACGATGTCTCCCGTCTGCGCGACCTCAATGCGCCTGACGCCTCATGAACGATCCTGCGTCCGAGCAAGTTTGGGAGTCCGGCTGGGGCGGCCATGAAAGAGCTCAACGCCTGCGTCTGGCTCGCTTGACCCTGGACCAAAAACTGGATTGGCTTGAAGAAGCCCAGCAGATCGCCGGCCGCTTGAGCGCCGCGCGCGGGACGAACACGGATGATGGGCCGGACGCCGCAAGGCGCGCCGGCCGCCAGTGACTGAAGTCGCCTTTCCGATCCGCGGCGATTTGGCTATGATTTAGAAGTAAAATGAGCTCAGTCCCCTTAGCTCAATGGACAGAGCTCCTGCCTTCTAAGCAGGCGATCCAGGTTCGATTCCTGGAGGGGACAGACACTCTCGGAGGTTCACCGATGAAGACGCTCACGCTCGCCGCCGCCGCGCTGGTCGCGTTTTGCGCCGCCGCGCGCGCCGATGTTTTGAAAGAAACGCCTCTGCGCCGGCTCGCGGCGCAGGTGCTGGTGCTCTCCGACGCCGACTACCATGACGCCGCGGCCGCCGCCCCGGGCCAGGCCTGGGCCAAGCTCGACCGCACCACCTTGCTGCGCACGATCTACCGCAAGCTCGCGGCCGGACGCTACAAGGCCGCGCTCGACGAGGGCCTGAGCGGGCCGCACCGCGCCGAAGCCGAGGCCGCGCTGACGTCGCTGACCCCCGCGGGACGCTCCGTCGGCGACGACGCCAAGGCCGTCGCGCCCGACGCGGAACTCATGAACACCGCTGGCTGGGCCGACAGCGCCTGGGCGTACGTCAATCAGCCGCCGCCTCGCACCTACCAGCCCGGCGCCGTCGCCGCGGTGCGCGGCGGACGCAAGCTCTCCACCGACGACGACAAGGCCGTGACCGCCCTGCTCGCCTCCGTGGACGCCGCCGACGCCGCGCTGGGGCCCGACGCCGGCGCCGCCGCGCGCGCCGGCAACGACTTCTCCGCGGGACGTTCCTACGCGCAGATCGCCGATATTTTCATGCGCTCCGCTTCGGCCGATGCGGCCGCGGCACCCGCGCCCGCTGCCGCGACGCCCGCGCTTTCCGCGTCGGACATCTACCGCCAGGATTCCCCGGCCGTGGTGCTGATTCTGGCCTCGGGCTCCTCCGGCCAGGGAGAACTGGGCACCGGCAGCATCATCGACGCGCGCGGCCGCATCCTCACCAACGCGCACGTCGTGGTCAACGCGCAGACCGGAGAGCCGTACGGCACCATCCGCGTCTATCTCAAGCCCGCGCGCGTGACCGGCGACCCCAAGCGCGACCTGGTCGACCCGTTCACCGCCAAGGTGGAGCGCTATGACCGCGCGCTGGACCTGGCCGTGCTGGACTTGGACCGCGTCCCGCGGGCGCCGGTCATGCCCATCGGCGACGACTCCGTCATCTCGCCCGGCGACACCGTCGTCGCCATCGGCCATCCCGAGCAGGGCGGGCTGTGGACTTTGACGCGCGGCATCATCAGCACGCGCGTCTCGGACCTGGGCGGCGTGCCGGGCAAGAACGCCTTCCAGACCGACGCCAGCATCAACCGCGGCAACTCCGGCGGCCCGCTCATCGACTCCTCCGGCGCGCAGATCGGCATCAACACCTCGATGGCGCGCAAGGCCGCCGACGGCCTGACCATCACCAGCGTGAATTTCTCCATCCGCTCGTCGGTGTTCGAGCGCTGGCTGGGCACCGAGGCCCCGCCTCTGGTGGCCTCCGTGGCGCCGGCAGCGCCCCCGGCCGCTGAACCGCCCGCCGCGTCCGCACCGCCTGCCGTGTCCGCACCGCCCGTCGGCGCTCCGGCCCTGCCCGCGGCTCCCGTCCAGTCCCCGGTCGCCGTGGCGCCCGCGCAGCCCCTGCCGCCGTCGCGGCCGCAGATCCTCACTCCCGCCCGGCCCTACCGCGCCGATGACGTGATCGCCGCGCAGATCAAGCAGATGGAGAACATGGGCGACGAAATGGACCAGGAGATCCAGCAGCGGCTGAACCGCTCGAACTAGGGCTTGCCCGCCGCCGCGCGCTTGGCCCACTTCTCCCAGGACGTGTAGTCGCCCTTGTCGAAGTCCTTGCGCGAGATGATGCCGAGCAAGGTGTAGGCCAGGTCGCGGCTTTCGGGCAGGTGCAGTTCCAAAAGCTTGACCAGGCGCGGCGCGGAGGTGAGCATGACGTCGCGGTAGGCCTTGCGCTCCGACAGGGGCACGAGCAGGCCCATCGCCTTGCCCCGCACCGCGCTTGAGGGGTCGTCCAGACGGGGAAGGACGCGCAGCAACGCGACCGGAAGCTCCGGGTGGTGGTTGGCGATGTCGGATAAAATCTGCAGGGCCGCGCCGCGCACGCGCGGGTCGGGGTCGGTCAGCGCGCCTCCGCACAAAGACAGCACGTCGGAGCCGGAAACGGAGTAGCTGAGCACGAACAACGCGGCCGCGCGCTTGCCTCCGTCGCGGTCCTCGGCCAGCACGCGCCGCAGTTCCGCGTTCTCGCCCTGCGCGCCCGCCTTGAAGCGCGCCTCCAGCCCGTCGATCTCCGGCGTGCCGGACCACAGGCAGTAGAAGCCCGGGCAGTTGGGCCGGTCCATCGAGATTTGACCGGACATCGACAGCGACTCGCCCAGGTCCATGTAGCGCTTCCACGCCGCCAGCAGTCCCGCCGGATCGGGCACGTCTCCCGCCGGCAATGGATTGAACGCCAGCCGCGAGGCGTCGGCTTTGTCGACCACGTCGAAGGTCGCATACAGCGCGCGGTCGTCCGCTGAGAAGAAATCGGTGAACGAGAGTTCCGCGAAGGCGATCCCGGGAAGGCCCGCGACCTCGGCCTGCATCTTCGCGCGCAGCTCCTCGGCCTTCGCGGCGTCGTGCGCGCCGCCTTCGTTGCGCAGGCGCACGTAGTTGTCGAACTCGTCGCCGAAGCGGCGATACGCCGCGCCCGCGTCGAAGGACTCGGAGCGATAGACGTCGACGCCGCGCAGCGTGGCGGTTGACTGCGCGCCGGCCGGGGCCAATATCGCGGACGCCAGGACGGCGAAAAGTGCGCTTCTCATGGCCCGATTATAACCGATTTTGTAACCTGAGACCGTGACTCGCACCGTGATCCGCGCCGGCTCCGTCGCTTTGGTCCGCGCGCGCCTGCGCCGGCCGTTCGTCACCGCGCTGGGAACGCGGCATTTCACCGAGAACGTCGCCGCCACCGTGACCCTGTCCGGCGGCGCGCGCGGCTACGGCGAAGCCTCCACGTCCTTGGCCATGAAGACGCTCACCGCGCCGGCCCTGAGCCGGGCGCTCGCGCGGCTGCTGCGCGGCGCGCAAGGCCGCGACGCGCGCGACTGGCGCGCCTTGGTCGACCGCGCCTGGACGCTCAGCGCGGATTTGCCTCCCGCCGTCGCCGCCTTCGAGTCCGCGTTGCTCTCCGCGCTGGCCGCCGAGTCCGGCGTGACGCTGGCCGGGCTGCTGGGCGGCGCGCGGACGAAACTGGAGACCGACGTGACGCTCTCGGCGTGGAACGACCCGCGCTTGACGGAGGAAGCCGCCGCCGAAGCCGCGCGCGACGGCTTCAAGACCTTGAAGCTCAAGGTCGGCGGAACGCTCGAGGACGACCTGGCGCGCGTGCGCGCCGCGCGCCGCGGCGCGCCGCGCGCGCGCCTGCTTCTGGACGGCAACCAGGGCCTGACGCCGCGCGGCGCGCTGGCGCTGCTTGACGCCGTCATGAAGGAGGGGGCGACGGTCGATTTATTGGAACAGCCCGTGCGCAAGGACGACCTGGCGGGCATGGCCTTCGTCGCCCGGCGCTCCCCGGTGCCCGTGGCCGCCGACGAGTCCGTCGCCACCCCCGCGCAGGCCGCGCGCGTGCTGGAAATGGGTGCTGCGACCGCGATCAACATCAAGCTCGCCAAGTCCGGGCTCTCGCGCGGCCTGGAGATCGCCGCCGTGGCGCGCGCCGCGGGCGTGCCGCTGATGATCGGCTGCATGGCCGAGACCGCGCGCGGCCTGGCGGCCTCCGTGCACCTGGCGCTCGGCACGGGTTTTTTCCGCTTCGTCGATCTTGACAGCGACGTGCTTCTCGCCGCGGACCCCGCCGCGCGCCGCGCCGCGGGCTGGACGCGCCGCGGGCCGCGGATCGGCCTCTAGGCGCCCAGCGCGCGGGCCACGCGCCGTCCGGCGCGCCGCGCCAAGGACGTCCAGGCGTGGCCCGGCTCGCGCGTGGGCAGTAGCACGGGCGCGGAAGGGATATGAAACACGCGCCCATCGAGCGAATGCACGCGCTCGCGGATGCCGCGCGGGGTGAGCTCCACGGTCAGAAAGTGATGGAAGCGGTCGGCGTTGCCGGAGGGAAACAGCGCCGAGCCTCCGCCGCCGGTCAGCACGTAGCGCACGCCCTGGTGGTCCTGGACGCCGAAGGCGTGGACGTGGCCCATGTAGACGCGTGAAACGCCGCGGCGCGAGACGATCTGGGAAAACTCGCGCGCGCCGCCGATGAAGCCGCCGAGCGCGTGCAGGCGTCCCGCGCCGCCCCAGAGCCCCAGTTGGACCGGCGGCATGTGCGTGAAGACGATCTTGCGCCGCGGCGTGTCCAGGACCTTGTCCAGCCAGCGCAGTTGGGCCGCCGTCACGCGCTTGGCGCTGGAGTCCAGCACGACGAAGCGCGCGCCCGCGTGGTCGAACGCGTAGTTCGCGCGGCCGAACAGCCCGCGGTAGAGCGTCGAGTGGGACTTGCCGTTCGGACGCGAGCGGTCGTGATTGCCGATGACGGTCAGGTAGGGCTTGCCGCCGCGCCAGGCGCGCGCGTGGCGGCGCAGGAAATCCTCGTAGCGCCGCGGCTCGCCTTTCTCCACCATGTCGCCCAGTTGGACGATGAACTTGACGGGCTGGCGCTGGATCTCCTCCATCTGCGCGGCGAACACGCCCTCCTGATTGAACAGCTTGCGCAAGGTCCAGAACCGGCACGGCTCCACGTCGCCCAGCACCGCGAAGCTCACGCTGTCGCCGTCGGCCGAGGGCAGGCGCGAGAGGCGGCGCAGTTGGCGCGCGGTGCGCAGGCGCGAAGACAGGCGCAGCAATTCATCGGACGGCGGGGACGTCATGCATTAAGGATGACTCCCCGGCCGGGCGTTGTCAAGGAACGCGGTTGGAATCTTTTTCGAACGGCACGCATCAAAATGGAGGAGAATAGATCCATGGAACTCGACCGACACGGCGCCAAACAGCCGCACCGCTTCGATCCGGCCAAGGCCGGCAAGCTGGACGATCCCGCCCGGTTTCGCCTTTTGCCGCCCGAAGAGGTGCTCCGGCTTCTGGACGCGCCCCGAAACGGGCTTGTCGTCGATTTCGGCACCGGCACGGGCGCCTACGCGCTGGCTCTGGCGGCGCTGAGGCCGGATCTGCGCGTGGCCGCGCTCGACGAGCAGGCGGCCATGCTCGAACATTTGAAGGCGAAGCTCGCCGCCCGCCCGGTCGCCGGAGTGGAGCCGGTGTTGTCGGGCACCCCGGCCGCGGCCGCGCTCAACGGGCGCGCGGACCGAGTGCTGGCGCTCAACGTCCTGCACGAGCTGGGCGACCAGGCTTTGGGCCAGGTCGCGGCCCTGCTCAAGCCGGACGGCCGCGTGCTTTTCGTGGACTGGAACTCTCAGTCCGCGGGCGGCGAAGGCCCGCCGCGCGACCACGTCTATTCCCCGGAAGAAGGCGCCGCGCGCGTGCAGGCCTTCGGCTTCGCTGTCGAAAAGAAGACGCTCCTGCGCGCGCATTACGCGCTGAACGCCGCTTATCGCGGGCGGATCAATCCCGACTAAAAAAGTCGACCGACGCTGGAGTCACCATTCCCGCTTCAGGCCTTGAGCCGTCGCACCCCGCAGTCCGTAAAGTCCTTCGTGTTTCTCGTCACGTCAGCGCACCGCTTTAACGTTCAACGTCTCCGCCGCGGGCGCGGGGGACGCGTCCGTCCGCGGCAGGGGCTCGGGCGGCGGGGACAGCGGGCGCGCGTGAAGGACGTATAAATTCGGACCCGCGAAGGCGAACGCGGCCTCCACGGCCCCGCCCTGCCACGCATCCAGCGCGCGCGCCAGCCGCGCCAGGCTCTTCAGGCGCTGCGCCGACAGCGGCGCGGCCGAGGCCGGGGCCAAGACCGCGCGGCCGGAGGCCAGGTCCAAGGTCCACAGCCGCGTCGTCGCGCCCCCGAGCGCGGCCTCGGCTCCGCCCGGCGCCGCCTCGATGAGCGCGCGGCCGGGGCGCAAGGACGACGGGTCACGCGAAAAGACCACGCCGGAGGCGTCGGCCGCGAGCCCGCGTTCGACGCGCAGCCGGCCGTCCACGTCCGCGCCGCGGCCCGCGC
>JAJXVH010000156.1 GCA_021782205.1 bacterium
TGGAGGCGTCGCCCGGATCATAGACGCCGCCGTCGCGAACGCGGCGCAGAATGGAGAGGATTTTCGCCGGGTCGGCGGACGGTTTGGCCGTGGCGGCGGCCGCGGCGGGGGCGGGAAGCGTCAGGCCGGAGGCGTCCGGCGCCCAACCGGCCGGCGCGGCGGACTGCGCGCGGGCGCGGAGGGGGAGGACGGACAAGGCGAGCGCGGCCAAGAGGCGGTGGGTCATCATATTGAGGAAATCATACGCGCGCGCGCGCCCGCGCGACAGAGCCGATGGTCCCGGGCCGCACGCGCCATGCGGCCCAGGCCCGCGCGGGACCCGCCGGCGGCCCGCGCGGCGTCTTATGTTGTACAATGCCCAACATGCCCAACACCACCGCGGCCGCTCCCGACGTGGATTGCAAGTCCCTGGCGCGCGACCTGCGCGTCGACATCATCCGCATGATCGAGGCCGCCGGCTCCGGACATCCCGGCGGCTCGCTGTCGATCATCGACATCTTGACCGTGCTCTACTGGAAGTTCCTCAAGCACGATCCCAAAAAGCCGGACTGGCCGGAGCGCGACCGCTTCATCCTGTCCAAGGGCCACGCCTGCCCGGCGCTGTACGCGGTCATGGCCAAGCGCGGCTACTTCGACAAGTCCCTGCTCTCCACCTTGCGCAAGCTCGACAGCCCGCTGCAGGGCCACCCGGACCGCCTGCGCCTGCCCGGCATCGAGTTCTCCACCGGGTCGCTGGGCCAAGGCCTGTCGGTGGGCGTGGGCATGGCCTACGCGGCCAAGCTGGACAAGAACGCCGCGCGCACGTACGTGGTCCTGGGCGACGGCGAGATGCAGGAAGGCCAGAACTGGGAGGCCTTCATGTCCGCGCCCAAGTTCGGCCTGGACAACCTGGTGGCGATCGTGGACCACAACGGCGGCCAGATCGACGGCCAGGTGCACGACGTGATGGACCTGGAGCCGCTGGCCGACAAGCTGCGGGCCTTCAACTGGGACGTGCAGACCGTCGACGGCCACGACGACGCGGCCGTGGAGAAAGCCTTGGCCGCCGCGCAGAAGTCCGGCGGCAAGCCGCACGCGCTCGTGGCCAAGACGATCAAGGGCAAGGGCGTGTCCTTCATGGAAGGCAACATCGGCTGGCATGGAAAGGCGCCCAACAAAGACGAGGCCGACAAGGCCGTCGCGGAGATTCTCAATGGCAAGTAAAGGAACGCGGGACTCGTTCGGCGAGGCGCTGCTGGACCTGGGCAGCAAGAACCAGAACGTGGTGGTGCTGGACGCGGACTTGTCCAAGTCCACCATGACCTTGGCCTTCGCCAAGAAGTTTCCCGAGCGGCACATGGAGCTGGGCATCGCCGAGCAGAACATGGTGGGCGTGGCCGCGGGGCTGGCGCTGTCGGGCAAAATTCCCGTGCTGACCAGCTTCGCCTGCTTCGTGGCCGGGCGCGTGGAGCCCATCCGCGTGGCCGCCGCCTACAACCAGACCAACATGAAGATCGTCGGCACGCACGCCGGCATCGGCATCGGCGAGGACGGCACGTCGCAGATGGGGCTTGAGGACGTGGCCGCCATGCGCGCCCTGCCGCACATGACCGTGCTCCAGCCCGCCGACGAGGCGGAAACGAAACAGGTCGTTTCTTGGATGCTGTCGCACCAGGGGCCCGTCTACCTGCGCCTGACGCGGCAAAAGATGCTCGACGTGCATTCAGCATCCTATATATGGCAGCTCGGCAAGATCGACGTGATCTTCGAGCCGGCCAAAAAGCCCGCCAAATACCAGGCCACCATCGTGGCCTCCGGCGGCCCCGTGACCGGCGCCATGGAGGCGGCCAAGTCCCTGGAGGCCAAGGGCTTCTCGGTGCGCGTGGCCAACGCGTCGTCGCTGGCCCCGTTCGACGACGACGCGATCGCGCGCTTCGCCGCGGACTCCCAGCGGATCGTCACCGTGGAGGATCACAACGTCAACGGCGGCCTGGGTTCGGCGGTGTGCGAGGCGGCGGCCGAGCGCGGCCTCGGCGTTCCCGTGGTGCGCCTGGGACTGCGCACCTTCGGCGAGTCGGCCACGCCGGAACAGCTCTACGAGAAATACGGGCTGGCGGCCGCGTCCATCATGTCGGCGTGCCTCAAGAACCTGTAGCGCGGCCGCTGTTCGTCTGCGCCGCCAACGCCTGCCGCTCGCCCGCGGCGGAGCGGCTGTTCAACGCCGAGGCCGAGCGCCTGGGGCTGTCGGCGCGCGCGCGCTCCTGCGGCGTGGCCGCGGAGCTGCACTACCGCATGCCGCCCCAGACGCGCGCCGCACTGTCCGCCCGCGGTATTTCCAGCGACGCCCACCGCGCGCGCCTGGCGGACGCGGAGCTGATGCGCTGGACCGACGCGGCCCTGGCCATGACGCGCGCCCAGCGCGACTTTCTAAAGGAAAAATTTCCCCAGCACTCGGCCAAGATCCACCTCCTGCTGGAGTTCTGCGGCCTGGACGGGGGGGACGTGGCCGACCCCATGGGCAAACCCGCCGCCGCCCACGAGGCCGCCGTGGCCGTCCTGGAGCGCGCCGTCGCGGCCTTGCTGGCGCGCGAAAGGCGTGGGACTTAGGACCCTGGACGCCGCCGGCGCGAGAAGCTAATATTCGTACGCGCGGCTGATGGAACTTTTTCGGGGGTCGGCGCGTATACACTTCATGGCTAAAAAACATTCCTCTTCGGCGGCGACGAAGGCGGACATGAACGCGGTTCAAACCGCCCTCAAGTCCGACATTGAAGGCGTGCGCGCGGAACTCAAGGCCGACATGGACGGCCTGCGCGGCGAGATGCGCGCGGGATTTCGCCGCGCGGCCCTGGCCGACGACCGATTGGGCGTGAGGATCACGCGGCTGGAGGAAGCCCTGGTCTGCGGGCTTGCGCAGAACCGCGACGAAGTCGCGCGCGTGCTGGACGCGGCCGCCTCGCGCATGGAGACGCTGTGGCGCGAAACGGCCTCGTTTCCGGCGATCTTGGACGACCACGGCCGGCGCCTCTCGGCCCTGGAAGCGCGCCGCGCGCCCTGACGCGCGCGCGAAATAAGCAAAAAAATAAAAAATCCTTGACGCCGGATTGTCATTGCGCTATTCTTTCTGGACTTCACAGGGAGAAGACCATGAACAATAAAATCGCCGCGGCCGTGATGGCGCTTTTGATGTCGACGGGACTTGCCGCGACCGCGCGCGCGGCCGGCGACACGATGATGGACTCGGCGCAGACCCTGGTCAACGGCAAGCCGTACGTGCCGGGCACGGCGCTCAAGAAGGGCGACACGCTCACCTTCAACGGCCCCGGCTTCGTCAAGATCAACGGCGTCACCATCGACTTCACGGGGACCACTACTAATGCCACTTATCAAAACGGCGTTCTGAATTTCACCTCCGCCACCGGTGACTTCACGATCACCGACTCAAAGGGAAAAACGACCGATGTGGGTGCCACGGAGCTCCACGGCAGCTATCTTCTTGAGGTCAGCGGAACGAACAGCGCCTCCGTTGGTGCTGGGAGGTTCAGTATGGAGGAGGAAGGAGTTCAGATGGGAACTGAGATGATATCTGGTCCAGTATCTTTATCCCCTTACGATGAGCAGACTCTCGCCATTATGAATCAGTTCAACGGCACCGTCTCCCCGGCCCAAGGCGTCACGCTGCAGGTCTCACCGTCGGCGCCGTGATCTCCGTCTCATAAACCAAACACAAGGAACCGCTCAATGAAAAAGGTGCTTCTGTCGGCCGCAGTTCTGGCGCTGGCGTCCGCGGCGCGCGCG
>JAJXVH010000050.1 GCA_021782205.1 bacterium
CCACGCCGCCGCAAGCGCCGCCCCCGCCCGACCCGGGCGACAATCAGCCGCTCCAGCCTCTCTACAACGGCCCGCAGGCGCCCGGGCCGTCGTCGCCGGGCTGCCTGCTCAATCCCGCCAACTGCCTATATCCGCCCTTCGCGCCGAGTCAGCCCGGCGGCCCGCCGGCGGTCTCGGGGATACACGACCCCGGCGACCCCAACTCGATGGCGGGCACGCGCGGTTACGCCGCGCCGGGTCAGCTCATGACCTACACGGTCCAGTTCGAGAACGTGGGCGACGCGCCGGCGCTCGGCGTCTATGTCACCGACGTCCTGCCCGCGGCGCTCGACCAAAACACCTTGTCTGTGTCGGACATGTATGCGCTGACCTTCGACACGAACTCGCTGATCGTCTCGACGGCCCCGGCGAGCTTCGCCTGGCACTACGACCCCGCCTCGCGCGCGCTCGTGGTGCTGGCGGGCAACGCCGCCCCGCAGGCCGGGGGAAGCTTCACGCTCACGGCCAACCTGCTTTCGTCCTCGCCGCCGGGAACCGTGATAGCCAACCAGGCCGTCGTGTATTTCCCCAACGCCGCCGAGCCCGCCGATCCCACCAACTCGGTGATCGCGGCCGTTCCACTGCCCACGCAGATCGCCTACACCGGCCCCGCCTCCGGCGTATACTTGAGCACCGTCGCGTTTTCAGCCAAGCTCGCCGCCGGCTCGCTCACGCCTTCGCCGCAGACGCTGAGCTTCAGCTTCGCCGGCTCCACGCTGACCGCCGCCACCGACGCGACCGGCGCGGCTTCCACCGCCACCGCGCTCTCGGGACCCGCCGTCTCGGGAAATTTGACCGTCTCGTATCCCGGCGACGGGCTCTACTACCTGCCCTCGACCTTGAGCGTTCCCTTCGCCGAGACCAAGAAATCCGTCCGCCTCCAATCTCCCTACGCCGTGTCTTACGCCACTTCCAGCACTCATCTGACCTTGACGCTGACCGACGGCAACGGGCGTCCGCTGCTGCACCAGCTCGACGAGCCCAAGACGGTTTATCTGCAAGCGCTCAGCAGCGGCGCTGCGACCAGCTCCGGGACCGTCACGACCTTGGCCTCCTCGGTATTGTCCGGCACCACCGTGTCGTTTACGATCTCGCCGCCCCAGCCGTATTCGCGCTACACCGGCCTGCAGGCCGTGTTCGGCGGCGACTCCCGTTACGCCGCGGTGCTCAGCACGGGCGTGCTCCAGGCCCTCGACGGCGCTTCCCCAAGCCTCGTCGTGAGCCCCGTCGAGTCCAGCACCGGCCCGTTCTGGGGATCGACTTCCATCAACGTCGGCTACTCGGTCTCGGACGTGCTCGATTCCTCGCCCACGGCCGTCGCCTACTTGATGCAGCAAGGGCCCCAACCCCCGGTCGCCGTGGCCAACGGCAGCGCCATACCGGCTTCCAAGCTCTCGCCCGGCAGTTGGCTTTTGAGCGTGACCGCGCGGGACTGGGCCGGCAATCAGATTTCGACGACCACCGCGGCCTTTCAAATCCTGGCGTCCACCGCCGCGCCGGTCACGATGCTGACCGCCGGCTCGCCCAGCATCGGCGACGACCCCATCTTCATGAGCACGCATACGCCCTTGAGCTTGACGGCCTCGCCGGGGCCGCAGGGGACCGCCGTGACGCAGACCTTCTACAGCCTGGACGGCGGGGGATTTTCCGCTTACGGGGGCGTGCTGCCGCCGCCGACCCCCGGCCCCCACGTCTACGCGTTTTACAGCACGGACGCGGCCGGAGACATCGAGCAGACCGAGACCGACACCGTGGACGTCGACACCACGCCGCCGGTCACGACGTTTTTGATCGACGGCGTGCCCGTCGCGTCTTCGTCGGCGGTGGCCAACTCCACGCAGACGATCTCGCTGTCCGCGTTCGACGCGGAGTCCGGCGTGGCCGACACCTTCTACTCCGTCGACGGCGGGACGCTCGCCGTCTACTCGTCGCCGTTCACGCTTTCCACCGGCACCCACGTCGTCGGCTATTTCTCCGTCGATTTCGTCGATAACGCGGAAGCCGCGCGCATGGAATCAATCGCGGTGGCGACGATCACCGACGTCCTGCCGCCGCGCACGAGTCTCGTGATCGGCGCGCCGAGCGTCGCGGCGTCGTCGTGGACATTTATCTCTACGGTTACTTCGTTGTCGTTGAACGCGGTCGACGACGCGCAAGTCGTCGGCGACGGCGACGGCGTGGGCGTGGCCGCGACCTACGTGGCCGTCGATTCCGCGCCGTACTCGCTTTACGCGTCGAGCTTTACCATCGCGGCTTCCGGTCCGCACCTGGTGTCGTTCTATAGCGTGGACAAGGACAGCCACGTGGAAGTCGCCCGCAGCAGTTCGGTCTACGTGGACGTCGAGCCGCCGGCGCTTGCGCTGATGCCCGGTCCCGGCGGCGTCGTGACGGTCTCCACGCCGACCTTGTATGCCGTCTACTCGGACACGGCCTCGGGCGTGTCGACGGCGACGGTTCGGCTGGCGCTCGACTCGGTGGCGCTGGCCTCGGGCGTGGTCGTCGGGTTGTCCTCGGCGTCTTATTCGCCGAGCTACGCGCTGTCGGTCGGCACGCACTCGTTCTCGGCCTCGGTCGCCGACAATATCGGCAACGTCGCGCTGGCCTCGTCGACCTTCCTTGTGGACACCATCCCGCCGGTCACGACGCTCTTGATCGACGGCTTGGCGCGGGGAACGGCGAATTTATTGCTCGTGTCGACCGACACTCTGGGCTTTGTCGCCGTAGACACGGGCCCGGGCGTGGCCGAGACGATCTACGCGCTCGACGGCGGCACGCCGACGGTTTACGCGTCGACCTTCACGCTTTCCGCGAGCACGTATTCGTTGTCGTATTTCAGCGTCGACAAGGCCGGTTTGTCCGAGTCGACCCATACCGTCGCGCTGACGGTCAAGCCCTACGACACCTTGCCGCCCGAGTTGTCGCTGATTCCTTCCAGCGGCAGCTTCGTGGCGATCGCAACGCCCACCATCGCGGCGGTCTACGCGGACACGATCTCGGGCGTGAACCTCGCCACGATCCAGTTGTCGCTTGACGGCGTGTCGATGAGCACGCGCGCGGTCGTGACGGCGTCCTCGGCCAGTTTCGTGGCGCCGTTCACTCTGTCCCAAGGCACCCACACCGTCGCCGCGTCCATCGCCAGCAACGTCGGCGTGGTGGCCTACGCCACGTCCACCTTCATCGTGGACACCATCCCGCCCGTCACGACCTTGTTGATCGATGGTTTGGCGCCGGGAACGACGGACCTGCTGCTCGTGTCGACCGACACCTTGAGTTTTGTCGCCGTCGATACCGGCAGCGGGGTGGCGGCGACGTATTACTCCGTCGATCTGTCGTCGTTCGTCGTCTACGCGTCGTCGTTCTCATTGGTCGGCGGCACCCATTCCGTTTCGTTTTACAGTCGTGACTACGCGGGCAATATCGAAGTTCGCAAGTCCGTCTTTCTGCTGGTGTCGTCCACCGGCCAGCCCGAAGGTTTGCTCTCGGTGATCCTCTGGCCCGGCGGCGCGGGCGTGGAACAAGCCGTCGGACTCGCGCCGCAAGTACTCGGCATCGCCCAAGGCCCCGGCGTCGCGCCGTGGACGCTGGGCGTCGCGGCCGGAACTTCCACCGCGTCGGGACTTAAAAACATAGCCTCGGGCTCGGGCGACGTCTCGGGCGCGCTCGGGGCTTGGAACACGGCGGGCGCTTCCGGACCGCAAACCTTGCAGCTTGTCGTTACCGACGCGCTGGGCGGCGCGGCGGTCTCGACCGCGCCCGCCTTCGTCGGCACGCCGGTCTACGCGGGCTCGCTCGGCGCGGGGTTTGCCGATGAGAACGTGCCGGTGTTGCATCAGCCCGCGGGTCTGGCCGCGCGCGCGGACGGCAATCTCTGGGTGGACATGGCGAGCGGCGAGCTGATCTTGATGACGTCGTCCGGGACCGTGCTGGCTCAGTTCGGCGGCGGGGAAGCCCGGTGCCATGACCGCGACGGCTCGGGCCTGCGGCTCAACAATCCGCATGGCCTGGCGCTGGACGCGACCGGCTACCTTTATATCGCCGACACGGGCGGCAACCGGGTGCTCAAGCTCGCGGCCGACGGAAGCTCCGTGCTGACGCAGTTCGGTGGACCCGGCACCTTGTCGCGGCCGTTTGCCGTGGCCGTCGACACCGACGGCACGGTGTATGTGGGCGACGCGGGCGACGGGCGCGTGGCGGCGTTTGCGAACGTGGGTACATTTGAGCGCCGTTTCGGCGTGGCAAGCTCCAGCGCCGAGCTTCGCGGCCTGGCGCTGACCTACCGCGGCCTGTGGGTCTCCGACCGGGGGCGCAACGAGGTGGACCTGTGGTCGCGCGCGGGCGCCTTGCTTCAGACGATCACCGCGGCACAAGCTCCGGCGGGCGAACTCACGCGCGTGCGCACGCTCGCGGCCGACGCGCTTGGCGCGCTCTATGTCATCGAGGCCGACCGCGACCGCGTCCAGAAGTTCGACCCGCTGGGAGAAGGCTTGCTTGCTTTCGGAGCACCCGCGCAATATTCCCGCGAGGAGCGCTGGTGGCACCGCTACCTCACCTGGCCCACGGCCGCGGCGATCTCTCCCGACGGCACGCTGTGGGTGGCCGACCGGGGCGCGGACCGCCTCGTGCGCTTCGCCTTGCCCGGCGCGCCGGGGACGGGTCCAGCGCCCGCCCAGCCGCCCGCGGGTCCTCCGCCGCCCGTGACCCGGAACGTCGACCCAGACGACGGCGCGTTCGTGTCGCGCAGCGACGGCACGGGCGTGCAGGTGGCCGGCGGCAACCAAGGCTTGAGCGTGACCGTCGATCAGGCCGCCGCGGGCGCGGACCTTTCCGCGCGACAATCCCAGCGGCAAACCCAAAATCTCGCCATCGCGGCCGCCGAGGTGGACTTCGAGCCCACCGGGACCCTGTTCGCCGCCCCCGTCACGCTCACGCTCGCCTACGACCCCGCGCAGATCGCCTCGGCCCAGATCGACGAGACCGCCTTGCAGGTCTTCTGGTGGAACCCCGGCGTCAAGCAGTGGCAGGCCCTGCCCTCGACCGTGGACACCAACGCCAAGCTGGTGCGCGCCCAGACTTCGCACTTCTCGCTCTATCAAGCCATGGCCCCGCAGGCCTTGCCTCTGGCCGCCGGCGGCGGCGCCTACGACGCGTTCGGACTGCGCGCCCAATACGCCTTCCCTAATCCCAGCCGAAACGGCGCGGTCGTGGACTTCCGGATCCAGCCCGGACTGGCGGACTCGGTGGACCTTCACGTCTACAACGTCGCCGGGCGCAAGATACTGTCCACGACGATCAGCAACGTCAACTTCATCAACGACGGCAACGGCCTGGGCTCGCAAGATACCTACGACTATCTCTGGAACGTGGGCGGGGTGGGCTCCGGCGTTTACATGTACGTCTTCGTCGCGCACAAGGCCGGACAACATGACATCACGGCCACGGGAAAGATCGGGGTTATCAAGTGAACACGACAGCGGCGGCGTTCCTCCTCGCGCTGCTGCCCGCGCCGATTCTCGCGGCCGAGACCGCGGAGTTCCTGACCATCGGCCCCGGCGCGCGGGAGCTCGCGATGGGCTCGGCCGGCACGGCGGTGTCAAACGGCGCCGACGCGCTGTGGTGGAATCCCGCCGGGCTTGCTCGCCTTCAAGGCGGCGAGGCGATGATCGACGACGCCGAACTTCCGCAGGGTGCCCGCATCGACGACGTTTATGCCGCAAGCCCCACGCGCTTCGGCGCGGTGGCGCTGGGCGGGACCTATCTCAATCAGAGCGTCGCCGACGGCCGCGACGCGTACGGCCATCCCGTGGGCGGCTACGGCGCCTGGGACGGCGCGGTGTCGGCGGGCGCCGGCGTCAAGACCGACTGGGTGGACTTGGGCGCTTCCGTGAAATACATACGCTCGGACATCGCCCAGGCCCAGGCGCAGTCGGCCGCCGTGGACCTGGGCGCGCGCCGCGCCTTCGGGCCGCTCGCGCTGGCCGCGGGCGTGCGCAACCTGGGACCGGGCATGAAGTTCGCGGGCGAGACCGATAGCCTGCCGCTGCGGCTTGACGCGGGGGCCGCGTGGAGCTTTCCCGGCGGCCACGCGCTCAGCGCGCAATTCACCAACGCCCCGCGCGGCGGCGGCAGCGTCGAAGGCGTGGGCGGGGAATTTCAGGCCTTCAGCGGACTGTTTTTGCGCGCAGGGTACTCGACGCAGGCCCAAACCAACGCCGGAACCGGACTTGACGCCGTCACCGGCGTCACCTTCGGCTTCGGGTTCAAGCAGCCGCGCTGGTCGGTTGATTACGCCGCAGCACCCATGGGCGAACTCGGCACGACCCAGAGGTTTTCCGCCGCCTATCGATGGTAAGATGACCAGCAGACTTGGGAGAAACCGCATGAAAACCATGATCGCGACTTTTCTGCTCGCCGCGTCCGCCGTGTCCGCGATGGAAGTCACCGTCTACAACTCGAACCTGGGGCTGGTCAAGGACGTGCGCGCCTTCAACCTCAAGCCCGGCGTCGGCGAGATGAAGGTCGAGGACGTGGCCGCGCTCATCGACCCGACGAGCGTGCACTTCCGCTCGCTGACCGCGCCCGACGCGGTGTCGGTTCTGGAGCAGGACTTCCGCTACGACTTGGTCAGCCAGGACAAGCTGCTGGAGCGCTATCTGGGCCGGGAGATCGAACTGGTGCGGCCGGTGGGCCGCGACGGCGTCAAGCAGGAGACCATCAAAGGAATACTCCTCTCCAACGCGGGCGGCCTGGTGCTTCAATCGGAAGGAAAAATATTGGTCAACCCGCCGGGCAGTCCGGTTCTGCCGGCTTTGCCCGACGGCTTGCTCACCAAGCCGACCTTGGTCTGGAAGCTGGACGCGCGCCAAGGCGGCGCTCAGCAGGGCGAGATTTCCTATCTGACCGCCGGCCTGGGCTGGAGCGCCGACTACGTGCTGGTCGCCGACAAGGACGACGCGAAGGGCGACCTGACGGCCTGGGTGACGGTGACCAACAACTCCGGCGCCACGTACAAGGACGCGAAGCTCAAGCTGGTGGCCGGCGACGTGCACCGCGCGCCGGCGCCGGAGCCGCGCCTGCGCTTTGCCCGGGGCATGGCCATGGCCGCCATGGCCGCCGCGCCGCAGATGACGGAGCAGCCGTTTTTCGAATACCACATGTACACGTTGGCGCGGCCCACCACCCTGGCTGACAACTCGTCGAAGCAGGTGGAGATGGCCTCCGCGGCGGGCGTGCCGATCAAGAAGCTCTACGTCTACGACGGCGCGGCCGGGCAATTCTGGTACGGCGGCGACGCGGGCAACTGGGACCCGGGCTACGGACTGGGGTCGAACAAAAAGGTCGCGGTCATTCTGGAGCTCAAGAACGACAAGGCCTCCGGCCTGGGCCTGCCCCTGCCCAAGGGGCGCGTGCGCGTCTACAAGAAGGACAATGACGGTTCCTTGCAGTTCGCCGGCGAGGACTCCATCGACCACACGCCCAAGGACGAGACGGTGCGCGTGAAGCTGGGCGACGCGTTCGACCTGGTGGGCGAGCGCAAGCGCACGGACTACTCCTCGGACCTGAGCAAGCATCGCTTCGAGGAGACTTTCGAAATCCATGTGCGCAACCACAAGGACGCGGCCGCGGACGTGACCGTCGTGGAGAGGCTCTACCGTTGGAGCGGCTGGAAGATCGTGAGCGCGTCCTCGAAGTGGATTAAGAAGGACGCGCAGACCGTCGAGTTTCCGGTGACGGTTCCCAAGGACGGCGAGGCGGTCGTGACCTACACGGTCCGCTACGCCTGGTAGGCTAGTTCAGGCCCAGCTCGCGCTCCAGGTCCCATTCCGGCAGGCCGATGCGGCGGCTGGAGTCCGTGGCGCGTCCCACGGCGCGGATCTCGCCGCGGTCGAAGAGCTGGTCCAGGCTTTCCTGGTCCGGCGCGGCTTCCGGGGCGGGTGCGGCGGCGGGCGTCTTCTCGGCGGCGTGCCGGTTCTCCACGCGGATGACCGCGGAGGGCAGTCCGGAGAGCGGGGTGGACACGTTCTCGCGGCGGGCGCTGACGGCGGGCTGGGCCAAAGGAGCGGCGGTAGCCGGGGCGGAAAGCGCCAAGGAGACGGCGGGAGCCGCCAGGATCAGGCTGGGCGTCAGGGCCGGCAGCGGGGTGGGAAGCTGGATGCCGCCCGACAGCGGGCTGATCGCGGGGCTGGGCAGGACGGCGGGCAGTCCGACCAGCGGGTTGATGCGCGGCGAGATGGGGGAGAACTGCGCGGCGGCGGCGGCCGGGAGCAGGACGACGGCGAGAAGATGGAGTTTCATGGCTTGCCTCTATTACAACAGCCACAGTATAGACGGCCCGCCGCTTCACCCGCGATGCGCCCGGTCAACCGGCGTTGTTGACGGCTGTCATGGGTCCTAGGACCCGGGGCTAGAATAGGTCCGTGTCGACGAGCAAGGTGACCGGGCCGTCGTTGACGGACTCCACGGCCATGGACGCGCCGAACTCGCCGGTCTTGACCGTCAGCCCCGCGGCGGCCAGGCGCGCGGCGGCGCGCTCGTAGAGCGGGCGCGCGCGCTCCGGACGCGCGGCGGCGGCGAAGTCCGGGCGGCGGCCGCCCTTGAGCGCGCCGTACAGCGTGAACTGGGAGATCAGCAGGATCTCGCCGCGGACGTCGCGTACCGAGAGGTCGAATTTTCCCGCCGCGTTGGAGAAGATTCTCAGGTCGAGGATCTTGTCGACCAGTTTGTCGGCGCGCGCGTCGTCGTCTTCAAGGCCGACCCCAAGCAAGATCAGAAGCCCGGGGCCGGTCGCCCGGCGCTCGCCCGCCGCGGCGCCGTCGCGCAGGGTCACGGCCGCGCTCAGCACGCGGCTGACGACGGCCCGCATTCAGTTACCTTCCTTGACGCGCATGAGGGGATTGTCTATCTTTTGGCCCGCGTCCGCCAAATGCGACTGTTCATCGCCGTGGCCGCCGACGAAGAGGTGAAAGCCGCCGCGGCGGCCGTGGTCGCGCGCCTGCGCGCGCTCCCCGCCGACTACCGCTGGGTGGACCCGCGCGACATGCACGTCACGCTGAAATTCTTCGGCGAGACGGACGCCGCGAGGCTGGCCGAAATCGAGGGCCTCCTGCGCGCGGCCGCGGCGCGCACTCCGCCCTTCGCGGTCGTCTACGGCGGCGTCGGCGCCTTCGACTCCCTGGACGACCCGCGCGTGGTCTGGCTGGGCCTGGACGAGGGCTTGGAGCCTCTGGCGCGCCTGGCCGGCGCGCTGGGCTACGCCGAGCCGCGCCCGTTCTTTGCCCACCTCACCTTGGGCCGCCGCCGCCGCGCCGCCGCGCCGGAATTCTCCGCCGCCCTGCGCGCCCAGCCGCCGCTGTCCTTGCGCCGTCCGGTGCGCGCGCTCAGCCTCTACGCCAGCCGGCCCACCTCGTTCGGCCACGCTTACGACGTACTCGCGACGGTGCCGCTGGCGGGGCGCTGACGGCGGATCGATCGAACGGCTTGGCGTTGCGCTCGTTGATCCCCAAGCCGCGTCTGTGCCGGGCCCGAAGGATCCCGGCCGAAGCCGTCGCGGTCGCCGCCGAGCCGCCGCCCCGGCGCGGAGAAATCGGCGGGAAAAGCGGCGCCGAGCGCGCTACGGCGGGCCTTGACGGCGGCCGCCGGCGGGCTACACTCAGCCTATGGAGCGCGGCGCGCCAGGGAATGGGGCTTCAAACTCCTACCTCGTAAGCGCCGGGTACTGTTGAGATAGGAGGAGGCCGTGGAAAGATTCTCGCGCTAGCTTAATAAGTGGGACTCGCGACATTGACGGCCATCGTCGGCTGGGGTATACTCCCCCGATGAGAAAAGTGCTGCTCGTCGGGCTCACCCCGCTCCTGGTCACGCCGCTGGCAGTGATGTTTGGGCTATCCAACGCCTGGGGCGATGCGGGAGACGATGCCCTCGCAGCTTTCATATCGGGGAATTATCCCCGAGCCATCCAGTTGGCAGGACCTGCGGCCAAAACTGGGAGTTTCCTGGCCCAGTTCACATTGGGAAGAATTTATGAAGAAGGGAAAGGGACTCCGAAAGATGAGGCCGAAGCGAAAAAGTGGTTCCAAAACACATTGAGTCAGGCCAAACGCGAGGCACAAAACGGCGATCCCCGCGCCCAATTTGTGCTCGGGCGAATGTATTACAGCGGATGGGTCTTGCCGAAAGATGATGCTCAGGCCATATCGTGGTATCGCAAGGCCGCGGAGCAGGGATATGCCGCAGCGCAATCCAATCTCGGGGCGATGTATAAGCAGGGTGAAGCGGTCGCCCAGAATTATGCTGAGGCCATATCCTGGTATCGCAAGGCCGCAGAGCAGGGCTTTGCCGTTGGCCAATACAATCTCGGGGTGATGTATATCCAGGGCAAAGGGGTCGCCCAGAATTATGGGGAGGCCATGTCCTGGTATCGCAAAGCCGCGGATCAGGGCGATATTTCAGCCCAATGCGACCTCGGGGTGATGTATGAGCAAGGTCAAGGAGTCGTCCAGAATTATGAACAGGCCATGTCCTGGTATCGCAAGGCCGCAGAGCAGGGCTTTGCCGTTGGCCAATACAATCTCGGAGTGATGCATGAAAATGGTAGTGGGGTCGCCAAGAATTATGAAGAGGCCGCGTCCTGGTATCGCAAGGCCGCAGATCAGAGCTTTGCTCCTGCGCAGAGCAACCTCGGGGCGATGTATGAAAATGGTAGAGGGGTCGAAAAAAATTATGAAGAGGCCGCGTCCTGGTATCGCAAGGCTGCGGAACAGGGAGATGCCGATGCACAATTCAACCTTGGGACGATGTATGGCGAGGGTCGGGGTGTCACCAAAGATGATAATGAGGCCATGTCCTGGTATCGCAAAGCCGCGGATCAGGGTAATGCCTCTGCACAATTCAACCTTGGGGTGATATATGACGGTGGAGAAGGAACCGCCAAGGATTATAAAGAGGCGGTCTTTTGGTATCGCAAGGCCGCTGAACAGGGCAATGCCGTCGCACAAGCCAAACTTGGGTGGAAGTATAACACTGGCAATGGAATTGAAAAAGATAATGCCGAGGCCCTCAGTTGGTATCGCAAGGCCGCCGAACAGGGCAATGCCGAGGCGGAATCCAACCTCGGCCTAATGTACGCCAAAGGGGAAGGAGTCCCCATAAATGATAAGGAGGCCATGGCTTGGTTTCGCAAAGCGACGGATCAGGGTTATGCTCCTGCGAAAGATTTCGTCAGATCAATGTACGTCGAGGGGAGGGCCGTCGCAAAAGATAGTGAAGATCAGATTAAGAATGATCAGAAAGAACATGACCAGTGGAAACAATATGTTGGGGATTTGCTTGTAGACGGAGAGTTGAAAGTGCCGCATATCGAAAAGCTATTGCGAATGGCGGGCTATTCCAAGAAATCGCCGATCAGAATATTTTCATCAGACCTTTCTTTGGAAAATCAACAGGGCTATCCTACTCTCGATAGCCATTACTTCATTTTTACGAGCAGAGGTGTTAAACCCAGGGTTGAAAAGGTGCTCGTCATTCTTTTCGACACGGGCGAGGATGAATCTCGCGCAACGAATCTTTTGGCCTACGCTCCAATGTTACTGTACTCTAAGGGTCTGGAAGTACAATCTCAAACAGATCCTGACGGGGGCACATCAGGCTCTGTGGCTCCAAAAGAGTTTGCTCAGTACGTCTCGCGAGAAACACTGAAGGCAACGGTTAAAGAGGAATACGTCATCCATCCGCATAAGGCGAGCTACTATGTTTTCCACTATGGAGAGGAATATAGAGCGACCGAAGGGATGTTCCGCGGTGGATTAAGCTATGAAGATGTTTGCACGTTGATCCTAAAAGGCACAAAAGGCGACGGCAAGGCCCAGTTGATGGTAGGGGACGGATTTCACCTCACTGGAATAAAAGCCATATATCCGTGAGGGCAGGTGCCGGAACAACTCGTGGCCGCTGTGCCCGCGCAGTTCGATCGCCTCCCGAATACTGATTGCACTTGATTCTGACGTAGGAGGGAAGTCCATGGCAAGGAAATCGTCATACCATTCGGGCATGACCGGCGTGTTCTATGTCGCCGCCCAACTGTCCCAGCGGAACTACTTGGTTGGTGTCACCGTTGGAAATGCGCCTCACGTTGACCTCGTGGTTGGAACACATTATGCGGACCGGAAGTTTTCAGTACAGGTAAAAACTAATAGCAAAGGAGGCGCTCAGTCCTATTGGTTGCTCTCGGCCAAGGCAAAGACGCTGGATATAAAGAACCATTTCTATATCTTCGTCAACCTCAAGGCACCCGAAGAGCGCCCTGACTTCTATGTAGTGCCCAACGATATAGTAGCGCGCGATATTGATGTAGGTGTCGGCGGATCAAAAGGTTGGTATTCGTTCAAACGGGAAGAAACCTATCTCGAAAAGTGGGATGTGCTGAATAGCTGAACCGAGCTTCTGACTTACGAAGGCATTTCAAGGGCCGTTCTCGCCGCGAGACGCCAGTGCCTGGCGGACGGACTCCTCCAAGATGAAGCGGCAGAGAAAATCCGTCGGTCTCAAAGTCATCATGGAATCAGGTCGGCAGGACGGAGGCCATGCGCGAGCGCGGCGTCTTTCAGAACACAGTCGCGCGTGCCTACGGCGGCCTGCGCTGCTTCTTCGGGTTCCTGTCACGGGAACGGATGATCCCGCAGAACCTCTTCCAGCTCGTCGAGAAGCCGCGCATGGAGAAGAAGCTCATCAAGCCGCTGTCGATGGATCAGGCGCGGCTGCTACTGGCCGCGATCAAGACCAAACGCTGGACGGACCACAACCTGCGGACGATCATGGTCCTTGTCCTCCTCTTCGTAAGTGAACATCGTTCGGTATCACCCGAGCAAAACGTAGCGGAGGACCATGCCTGCCATGAATGGACGGGCGTGGAGTTCGTTCGGCGGGTGGCGGCGCTGATCCCGCCGCCGAGGAAGCATGTGGTGCGCTACTACGGAGCGCTGGGGCCGTGCTCGCCGTTGCGGGGGGCGTGAACACGGCGACGAAGGGGCGCGCGACAAGCGAGGAGCTGGAGGCCGGATACCCGGTGACTCTGCTGGGACGTGCGGCGCGGGAAGCTGGGAAGGCGGCGCGAAAGGCGGCGAGTGCTGCGCTACGGTCGTGGGCGGCGTGCGTGAGGAATGTGTTCGAGGTGGACCCGGTGCGGTGCGTGAAGTGCGGCGGGGAGAATGGACGGGCGTGGAATTCGTTCGGCGGGTGGCGGCGCTGATCCCGCCAGCGAGGAAGCACGTCGTCCGATATTACGGAGAGCATCTGGCATGACATTCTAGCACTTTTTAGTTTAAATGAGAGGCTTGAAGTTATTATTTATACTTTATTATAAATGATTTATAAGTTTTTACGAGTGGCATTGACAAGTAGCACTAATTGACTCTATATTAAGCGCATGCTCCCCGCCCTTCCATCCCGAACGACGCCTACGCTAGACGACCTGATCGTCAAGGTGCTCGCCTCGTCCGCTGCGCTCGGAAAGGGCATCCACCCGACGATCTTGGACGACATCGCGCGCCTGATGCTAAAGGTCAACAGCTACTATACCAACGCGATGGAGGGCAACCCTTCGAAGCTCAAGGATATCGACGCCGCGCTCAACAACAAGCTCTCCAAGGACAAGACGGCGCGCAACTACCAGCTCGAGCACATCGCCCATATCCAAGTCCAGGAAGCAATGATCCGCCGTCTTCCTGAGGAGCCGGGCCTAAGAGTGTGCTCCGAGGAGTTTCTTTGCTGGCTACACGAGCAGTTCTTCCTCAAGATGCCGGAGGACATGCGCTTCGCCAAGACTGTCAGCGGCGAGCTCGTGCCCGTGGAGCCGGGCCGTCTGCGCGACCGCGGGATCATGGTCGGCATCCACGAGGGTCCCGTGACCCGGCAGGACATCAAAGACTATCTCCGGAAATTCGATGAGCTGCTGAGCCCCGAGCGCCTGGCGGGGCCGCAAAAGCTTCTTGGGTGGGCGGCCTCGCATCATCGGTTCCTTTGGATTCACCCGTTCCCGGAGGGCAACGGCCGCGTGGCGCGACTGCTGACGACGGCCTACGGAATCCGGATCGGCGTCGGCGACAACATGCTCTGGACCGTCGCCCGCGCCTTTGCCAGGAACCGGCCCGAGTACGACCGGCATCTTGCCTTGGCCGACCAGCCGCGCAGGAACGATCTCGACGGCCGGGGTCCTCTTTCCGAGGAGAACCTCATCGAGTTCTGCACGTACTTCCTGCGCTGCTGCGACGACCAGATTCAGTTCATGGGCAGCGTGCTGAAGCTGAGCGAGCTGGAGCGCCGCTACAATCGCTTCATCGGGTCGCTCGAATCCGAAAAAGACATCTCGAAGGCCGCCGGCAAGGTCATGCAGCGGCTCCTGCTTCAGGGCGAGGTCCCGCGCGCGCAGGTTCTCGAGATTTGCGGCGTGAAACAGCGACGCGCGACCCAGATCATCAAGGAGTTGCTCGACGTGGGGATCACCCGCAGCGAGACGACTTACGGCCCGCTGCGATTGAACATCACCGCTGACATGAGTGCAGCTCTTTTCCCGACGCTTGCGTGAGGAGGCAGAAGGATGGCCAACTCGGAAGCGAAGGTGGCCGCCGCTGCGGTCCTGCTCCTCGTGCGCCGCGCCGCCTGAAGAGGGCGCAAGTGAACTTGGTTCGTTATCGCCCGTCGAAGACGAGCGGAGGGGCATCGTACCACGAATGGACGGGCGTGGAGTTCGTTCTGCGGGTGGCGGCACTGATCCCGCCGCCGAGGAAGCATGTGGTGCGCTACTACGGAGCGCTGGGGCCGTGCTCGCCGTTGCGGGGGGCGGTGAACGCGGCGACGAAGGGGCGCGCGACGAGCGAGGAGCTGGAGGCCGGATACCCGGTGACTCTGCTGGGACGTGCGGCGCGGGAAGCTGGGAAGGCGGCGCGAAAGGCGGCGAGCGCTGCGCTACGGTCGTGGGAGGCGTGCGTGAGGAAGGTGTTCGAGGTGGACCCGGTGCGGTGCGTGAAGTGCGGCGGGGAGATGAAGCTGGTGGCGGTGGTGCTGGACGACGGGGAGCTGGACCGGATACTGGCGCATGAAGGGTGGCCGGTCGAGTTTCCGAAGGCTAGACGCTGCTGGGATTTCCTCAGCCGCGTCTGTGCCGGGCCCGAAGGGTCCCGGCCGAAGCCGTCGCGTCGCCGCCGAGCAGCCGCCCCGGCACGGACGCGGAGGGCCAGATCGATCCGTGCGATAGGACGGCGGTGTAATGTGGCACTAGACGAGAAACTGACTGCGGCGATGGAGCGCAAGTTGGCACAGTAATTTGGCACAGCTTGGCACAGTAAACCGGCACAGCTTGTCACAGCGCCGGCTCGTAATGCTTCGTCGGGTCCGTCGGCCCGCTCGCAACTTCTTTTGCGAGGCCCTTATCAACGAGGAACTTCAGATCGCGCTGCAAGGTGCGCCGAGGTTGCTTGAGGGCAGTCTCGCACTCGGCTATTGTCGCCCGCCCGCGCTCCAGCAGAAGCGCCAGTACGGCGAGCGGTCGGTCCTTTAGCCCCGCCTTGCGCGCCTTGGCCACGGTCACATCCTTTTGGATCACCCGTTCGCCGCGCTCTTGAACCTCGCGCATCTGCGTCGCCAAGCCGTCCGTGAAATATTCCAGCCAGCCCGTCAGGTCCAAGCCGCGCTCACGCACGCCCTGGATCGCCGTGTAGAAGGCCGTCCGATCCCGATCGTAGTATTCGCTGATGGTGAACAGCCTCTTGAAGTCGTACCCCTTCCGGTAAAGGCAGAGCGTGGAGAGAAGCCGCGACGTGCGCCCGTTGCCGTCATTGAAGGGATGGATGTGGACGAGTTGGAACTGAGCAATGCCTGCTTCAAGAACCGGGTTGATGCCGTGCTCCGCGCGCAACCAGCCCACCATCTCCGCCATCATCCGAGGCACGTCGGCCGCAGGCGGCGGCGTGTAGACGACCTGGCCCGTCTTCGCGTTGACGACGTAGTTCTGCCCCTTCCGGTACTCGCCCGGCAAAGCCTTGTCGCCGCGCACGCCCTTGACGAACCGCTTGTGGATCTCGCGGATGAGCGCTTCCGTGATCGCCTCCCCGCTGTTCAGATAATCGGTCAGCAGATCGAAGGCCCCTCGGTAGTTCAGAAGTTCGCGCGTGTCCTCTGGATCGGCTCCGGCAACTTTCTTTCCTGCGAGCAATTTCTCCGACTGCTCCAGCGTGAGGTGCGTTCCCTCGATGTGGGTCGTGTGATGCGCTTCGAGGACCAGCGCGCGGTTCTGCATTTCCGCGATCCAGTCCTCGGAAAGCTTGGCCGCGTCGAGGAAACCTCGCGCTCGCTCGATCTTTGTGAGGCCGGCCGCGATGGTATTAGTGATCGTGAACTTCGGAGAATAGCCCATTTTAAGAACGACCTAGCAAGTGAACATCGTTCGGTACCACCCGAGCAAAACGAGCGGAGGACCATCCTACCATGAATGGACGGGCGTGGAGTTCGTTCGGCGGGTGGCGGCGCTGATCCCGCCGGCGCGCAAACATGTGGTGAGGTGCTACGGGGCGCTGGGGCCGTGCTCGCCGCTGCGGGGGGCGGTGTAAGCCCGCCGCGGAGAAATCGGCGGGAAATGCGACGCCGAGCGCGCTTCGGCGGGCCTTGACGGCGGATCGATCAGGACGGCTTGGCGTTGCGCTCGAGGCGGTGGATGCGGACCTCGTGGTCGAGCAAGGTCGCCTGCTGTTCGCGGAAACTTTGGTCCGAGAGCACGCGTTCCGCGCGGGACGATTTGAGATCGCCGGCGAGGGCGTCCATGGTCTGGGCCATCTTGTCCAGGAGGTCGAGCTTCTGGAGCTTGCCTTCGACGCGAACGAGTTGCTCCGTGTGACCCGAGACCGTCACGACGACCTTGTGTAAGGTCCGTTCGACCGAGTCCAGGCGGCCTTCGACCGAGCCCAAGCGGCCTTGAACGTCGTCCAGGCATTGTCGCATGCCGGACATCTCCGTCTTGATCCCGTCGAGCTGAAGCTGCATATCTTTCGACATTCTATCCTCCGGGAGCGCGGGCCGCAAGGGCCCTAGGTCCCAGAGAATATACGCGCCACCCCCCGAAAAAGTTCCATTCGCGCGAAAGTGGTGACGCAAGTTCTCGACGCAAGGAGTGCGAGCCTTAGAAGCTTTCGTATTGCGGCTTCCAGAGGCGCGAGAAGCCGCTGGAACCAGGAGAAGTCGACGAAGGGGCGCGCGATGAGCGAGGAGCTGGAGGCCGGATACCCGGTGACTCTGCTGGGACGTGCGCTGCTAGGATTTCCTTCGCGCGGCTTGGGGCGCGCCTTTACGCGGTCGATTCGAATATCTTAGACTGCGACGCTGTCTTCGGAGTGTGACATGAACGACGCGGATGCCGTGCGGGACGCGCTCGAGAAAAAGCTCGAGGCCTTCATCATCCATGTTCT
>JAJXVH010000051.1 GCA_021782205.1 bacterium
TGGGTCTTCGTCCCGGCGAGTGGGTAAAAACAGCCTAAGAATTGGCGTTCTCTCGACGGAGAATCGGCTATTTTGATGGTCAAGAAATCTGGCACGATTGGCGGATGCGAAAACAGCTCCGCCTTCGGGATACCTATCGCTTTCCTGGCTTCAGTCCAGCCGCGACCGTGGTGGGCATCTTCGGTGATCCGAAAGCCCGCGTCGTTCGTCTTCAGCGGCGGGGAAAAAAACGGCGTGCGGGGCCTGCGGGCACATTCACCGCAGTTGGTACGACCGGAAGATCCGCCGGGTTCGCGATTTGCCCTGTGGGGACCTGCGAATCTATCTGGAGCTGGAGATCCGGCGCGTGGACTGCCGGCGCTGCGGCAAGGTGAAGCAGGAGACGCTGGACTGGCTGACGGCGGGCAACCCGTTCTACACCAAGCGTTTCGCCTTCTTCGTGGGACGTCGCTGCCGGACCATGACGGTCAAGGATGTGGCCGAAGAGACGCGCCTGTCCTGGTGGACCATCCGGGATTTGGAAATGGAGTACATGCGCGAGCAACTGCGCCGCGCGGGCAAGCCGCGGCCGAAGGTGGTCGGGATCGACGAGATATCGATTCGCAAGGGACACACCTACCGGATCGTGGTCAGCGACCTGGAGAAGCGGCGGCCGATATGGTTCGGAGGCAAAGACCGCTCCGAGGCGAGCATGGACGAGTTCTACAAGGAGCTCGGCCCGTCGAAGAGCAAGAAGATTCGTCTGGCCGTGATGGACATGTGGAAGCCGTTCCGATTATCCACGCTCAAGGCCGAGAACGCGCCGCAGGCCGCCATCCTGTTCGACAAGTTCCACGTGATGCGGCACCTGGGCGAGGCGTTGGACAAGGTGCGCAAGAGCGAATACTACCGATTGACGGGCAAGGGCCGGCGCTTCATCAAAGGGCAGAAGTACACGCTGCTGTCGCACCGGGAGAACCTGAAACCGGACGGCCGCCGGAGCCTGCGGCTTCTGCTCAAGGCCAACCGGCGGCTGAACACGGCCTACATCCTCAAGGAGGAATTCGGGAAGCTGTGGGACTACGAGCGAGAAGGTTGGGCGCGCCGCTTCTTCGAGAACTGGAGAGCATCGCTGAAGTGGCAGCGCCTCGAGCCCTACGAGAAATTCGCCTCAATGATCGACCGGCACTGGGACGGCATCGCGGCCTACTGCAAGCCGGAGAACAAGGTCGCCTTGGGGTTCGTCGAGGGGCTCAACAACAAGATCCGCGTCTTCCAGCGCCGCAGCTACGGGTTACGCAACGAAGAGCATCTTCGCCTCAAGGTCCTCACCTGCATGCTCGATGCGATCTGAAATCAGACGAAAATCACCCACTCGCCGGGACGAAGACCCAATTAATTATTTCGGTTCGGCGCGTTTTAAACGCGGGCTAATTGGCCCTGATCAGGTCGATTTCAATGCGTCTGTTCTTCGCCCGCCCCTCGGGAGTCGCGTTGCTTGCGATGGGGCGGTACTCGCCGTAGCCTTCCCCCGCCAAACGATCCGGCGGCACGCCCCCGGCCTCCAGTTCCCGCAGGACGGCGTACGCGCGCGCCATCGACAACTCCCAATTTGATTTGTAGAGTCCGCCGCGAACGGGCACGTTGTCGGTGTGGCCTTCGATGACGATAGGGTTGCCGGTCGATTTAAGCTGCGACGCGAGCTGGTGCATGAACGACTTTGATTCCGGCCGCAATTCGGCGCTGCCCGAGGAAAAAAGAACCTTGTCGGCGAGCACAAGGCGAATTTTCTTGTCCCAGCTCTGCACTTGGGCGTACTGAGACAGATTGCTGCGGTCCATCGTGTCCCGCAGTTGCGTGACCATAGACTCTTCTTTTTCTCGGGTGATCGCCCGCTCGTACTGCGGCGAGCTTCCCAGGCCGCCGAAAACTTTCTGGATGCTGACCAATGATTTCTGGACCTGGACCTCTTGATGGTCGTGGCTGGCGCGCCCGATAGTCGACGAAAACATGATCAAGAAAAAAATCATTAAGTAGCTCATCATGTCGCCGTACGTCACGGCCCACATGGCGCCTCGATTGAGTTCGTTTTCGAGGTCGCCCGATCGATTGCGCCGCCAGCGCTGCTTCACCGTACCATCTCCAATCGGCTGCGCAAGGAGACTGGCGGTTCGCCGCGGAGCGCCGAGACGACGCTCTCGCAGACGATCACTCGGGCGCGGTGTTCGTGGAGCGCTCGTATGCGGATTCGGCCTGCGATGGGGATGCATATCGCGTTCGCCATGGATATGCCGTAAAACGCCGTCGTCAGCGCGACTGCCATCGCCGGTCCGACCGCCTCGGGATTCGAGATTTGCCGCAATACCGACACGATTCCGATCAGCGTACCCAAGAGACCGAACATCGGGGCCAAAATGGCGAGCGTGCGGTAGACGTTGCTGGCTTCCGTGGCGATATCGAAGATCCTGTTTGCCTCGTTGATCAGAATCTCCTCGACGACCTGTGCCTCATTGTGCATGCCCGCGACGGTGGCCGCTTGAGCGAGAAGGCCGCCGCCCGCAGACGCATCGACGTCCCGCCACGCCGCAGCGCCGCGTTTGCGCACCTGTTCGGCAAGCGCGACGGCGGGCTCTATGATCGTCGTTTCGTCCGCGAAAATGTCGCGGCTCCAGATTGCCGCCGTGGCCCGCAGGGCCATCATCAGTTCTTTCATCGGCGTGTTGAATATGAGCGCGGAGACCGAGCCGCCCAGAACGATCCCCAGGCCGTGCACGTTTAAAAAGAAAGCGGGGAGCTGGCCCGTGCGTACGCCGGCCGCGACCAGGCCGACAAGAAGAAGAAAGCCAACGACCGTCGTGATGTCCATGCGTTCTCCTAGTGATCGCTTGAACGGGAAAGCCGCTGCTCGAGCGCTTCAAGTCTGGCGAGCACGCCCTCCCGCAGTTCGGATTTCATTTGCTCGTCGCGGCGTGTGAACCCTTCGGCGAGAAGTTCGACTTTCCGCTCCGTTTCCACGGCGGACCTCTTTGCTTCATGCGCCAAATCCAGAGATTTCGCCACTCCGCGCAGCCGCTCATCGATCCAGCCTTCCAGCTCCATGCGCAGACGGGCAAGGCGTTCGGAGGCCGCTTCGAACTGACGCCGCATGACGATTTCCTGCTGAGCGAGCAGGTGGGATACTTCCTCTCGCTCGGCGAGCGGCGCCGACGCTTTCTGCGCGTTCTGTTTGCGCAGCATTTCTAATTCCTGCCGGAGAGACTGCGCGGTCCTCAGAAGCTCGTCGTGAAAAGACTCTTCCGCCTTGGCGAGGAGCGCGCGCGAATCCGCTCGGATGCGCTCGAAAGCTCCCGCGACTATGTTTTCCGCAGCGGCGCGCGCCGCCGCTTCCGCCAACTGCTTGGCGGCGTCGACGTCTTGCGACTGCCGCATCGCCGTCTCCAGCTTCTCCGCGGCGATCGAGGATTCCTCGCGCGCGGCGGCCGCGAGAGCCGCGGTCGCTTCGAGAGATCCTCGGAGTTGCTCGATCTCGCTGTTGAAGAAAATGCGAAGAGCCTTCGACTGCGCTTCGCCCGCGGAAAGGGCGTCCTTCTTGATGGTCGATTCGGCGCGTGAAAGGTCAGAGCGAATCGTTCCCAGCGTTCGTTCAAGCATGCCGGCATTCGAGGTCTCGATGTCTCGGCGGGCGTTCGAAAAGGCGGCGTTCGCCGTCTCACGAGCGTCGCTCAGCATGACGGTAAGCTCCGCCTTCAGTGCCGCAGAGCGCTCTTCTAGCAGGCGCATGAGCGAGGCCTCCATCTCCTCTCTTTTTTTAGCGGAGGCGGCTTCCAGCTCGTGCGACGCGAGCGAGGAGGCGCGGATGCGCTCCATCTCCGTCCTCAGTCCCGCCATGTCGATGTCGATGAAGGCTCTCCACGCCGCCGAAGCCTTTGAAAGCTCCCGGCTCAACGCGTCTTCGACTGCTTTTTCCGCGGCCAGCTTGAAGGAGTCGTGGTGTTCGCGGCCGTTCGTGACGGTTTCTTTGGCGCTTCGCAGGGCGCTCTGGAGCTGGGCCTCGCAGGAAGCGCGCAGCGCTTCGCCGGTTTCGTTCAAGGCGCGGATCAGTTTTTCCGATTCGGCCGCCATGAAAGACTTGGACTCCGTTTCGCGCCGCGCGATCTCGGCCTCCATCGTCTGAGCGGCTTTGCGTACCGCTTCGCCGGCGGCCGCCCGAGCCTCGTCGCCGATGCCGGATTTCATCGTGGAAACCGCGCCGCTCAGCGCTTCAAGCTTGGCGTGTATGTTCGGCAGTTCTGTGCCCGCTATGGTCTTCCAGACGTGCGCGTGCGTTTCCAGCAAGGTCGCGAATTCATGCCGTAGCGCCGTAGCAGACGCGGCTATCGCCTGCCTGATGGAGGCTCCCGCGGCATCCGCTTCCGCCGCTTTGTGGCGCGCGAACGCGGCGATTTCGGAGATTTCCTTTTTTGCGGCCGCGGCCTGATCCGTGCCGGATTTCCAGCTGGCATCGATGCGCTGCTGCAGTTCCGCGGCGAGCTTGCGCAGGGACGTCGAGTCTTCCGCGGACACGCGGCGGTCCGCGTCGATTCGGGTTTCGACGCGGCGCAACTCGTTCGATAGGGTGGTCAACTCTGCGTGCAAATTTTCGTCTGGAGCCTCGGGTGGAATGGCCGCGGTCGACTTCAGCAGGTCTATGTCGTGGCGCATGGCGACCAAGTCGGAAATGCCGTCCGAGGAGAGGCGCGATGCTTCGTCGACGCGTTCCGTCAGCCCGCGGACCAGAGTCGAGAGGGAGTCGATTCGGGCGGCGAAGTCTTTCTGCGACTGTGCGATGCCATCGACGAATTGCGGACTGATCGCTCCCAGAAGCTTCTGTTCGAGCTGCTCGATACGTCTGCGATCCGCGGCGATCGTTTCCGCGGTCTGCCGGTCTGTTTCTTCCGCGCGGCGGCGCAAGGAAGTTTCCTTCAGGAGCAGATCCGTCTGCTGTCGTACGAGTTTGTCGGCCTCGTCCCGTTTTTGCAGTTGTATGAGCGCGGAAACCGTGTTCTCTTGAGCCACGCGCAGTTGGCGTTCCAGTTCGGTGATGCGCTGCTCGTATAGATCGTGCGCTGTCGGCGCGGCGGGCTTCTTCTCTTCTCGACGCGGCGGCGGCGGCGGCAAGTCGTTTGTGGTCGGCGCAGGAGGAGGCGTCGGGGCTGGGGCGGCAGGCATCTGCGCGAAAGCTTGATTGGCGATGGAGCCCGGCGGCGGCGGCATCGGAGGAGTTGCCGGCGGGCTGGCTGGCGCCGGCTGAGCTTCGAACTGAGCGAAGAGCGACGAGGTCACGGGAGGGACGGGATCCATGTCAATTCACCTCCAAAGCCGTATTGGGCTCTTCAGAGTCGGGGGGCGTCGCCGCGGACAGAAGTTCACGAAGCGCGGTTTCGAATTTTGTCTCAATCGCGCGTTTTTGGCTCGCGGGGGCTTCCAGCGCGGAGACTTGCTCGACCATGCTCCACGCCGGGGCCGAGAGGACCTTGCGCAGCGACTCTCGTGCGGGTTCAGGAAGTTCGGTCAGCAGGCAGCCCCATTCGGCCGTGGTCAGACGGGCAGCGAATTCGGACCACTGCTGTTCGCTGAATTCAAGCAGGGTGTCGTAAGTCGGCGAACGACGCTGGAGCTCTTTTGCCAGGTGCGAATCGATGAGTGCGATGCCGCGCAGGAGGCGTGATCGCTCGTTTAGCGCTTGGCATTCGAGCAGGCGCACCGCGTGATCGAATCCGCCGATGGCTCCCGTCAGTCTGCGTTCGAATTCTGCGCGCAGTTGCTCGATCATGTCCGGATCCACGAAGCGCACATGCGCCATCGCGGCCGTCGTCAGGGCCGCGATGTCCGCCGGCAGGCGATTGAGTACCGCGGTGCGAACTTCCGCGTCGAGGTGGGCCGCAATCAGCGCGATGTTTTCCGGTTTTTCCACCTGAAGCATAACTGCGACGGCCTCGATTTGGTCGGGACGGACGGGGAAGTTTATGCTTTCTTGAATCGGGACCGGCGCGCGGTCGCCAGCGGGCGGCTTGCCGTCGGCGTCGAGCAGCGCGAGGTCTTTCCCGCCTTCGAGATCCTCGTTCTTTTCGGAATTGGCGAGCTCCATTGAAATCTGCTGGCTTTGAGCGTGCGCGATCTCTTTCATGGCCATGGTTACGCGCATCAGAGACATCGACGCGATGAGCAGCGCCAGCAACCCGAAGACCCCAAGCAGCATGTATTCTATGGCTCGCTCGGCGGTCTCCGGTCGATCCCAAGCCATTTGCCAGACCGGTTCGAAGCGAGCACGCGCGACCGTCAGCGTGTCGCCGCGCTCCGGCCGCAGTCCCAGCACGTTGGACGCGAGCGCACGCAGTTCCTCCACGCGCGTCGATTCTATTTGGTCGTCGAGAATCAGCGTCACGGAGAGGTTTTTTATGAAGTCGGGCGGGTATAGATAGCTTTTCTCGTACGAACGGGGACCGACAACGGCGTTTTTCGAGTCGTCCGGGCCGCCGGGCAGGGGTATCCCTGGGAGCAGTTCCGGCACCATCGCGCCCTGCTGGGCGGAGGATTTCCAGAGATATCCGTTGTCCATTCCCGCGGCCGTCGCGGTCGCCGTCGCGCCGCTTATTTTATAGCGTTCGATGCGGGTGAAGTCCAGCGTGGCATTCACGACGACGCGGCTGCGGTTCGGCCCGACGACTTGACGCAGTACGTCTTGCGCGCGGTTGGCCAGCGTGCGTTCGAAATGCTCTTTGTCCGAGAGCGGCAGATTCTGCGCGCGCGCCGCGACTCCGAAGAAAACAAGCAGAATCGCGGCGGAAATCTGCACGCCGGGCACCCGGAACCAAAAAGTGGCGCCCTTGCCGAGGCCGGGGCTGTCGACGCCGATCTTGCCCTCGTGTCCGCGTACGATCTCCTCGGCGATCGCCAGGCCCAGTCCCCACCCCGCAGAGCGCGCCGCCGCATCTTTTAGGTGTTTCGACTGATAAAACTTCTGGAAAATGCGCGCGCGTTCATCCGGATGGATGCCGGGCCCAGTGTCTTTGACGTAGAATGCCGCCATCCGCCCCTCGACGCGGGCGCGAAGCTCCACCGTGCCGCCGGGCGGAGTAAACTTGACCGCGTTGCCCAGCAGGTTGCTCAGGACTCGGCCCAGGCGGGCTTTGTCGGCGTTTAGCGACATGGCGACCTGCAGGTTCGGCATGGGGAAGCGCACGCCGCGTTTTTCGGCGATGAACGCGACGGGCGTGGTGACGTCCGTGATCATTTCCGCGACCGGGAACATTTTTTTCTCGATTTTCATTTTCCCCGATTCTATCAGCGCCAAGTCGGTCAAATCGGAAATGAGCTGATTCACCTGCTGGGTGCTGCGGATGATGGCATGAAGCAGGGGCGCCTCGGCACCCTGGGCCTCGCTGCGCCGTAGCAGCAGATCCGCGTAGCCCCTGACGGCCGCCAATGGGTTGCGCACGTCATGCACGGCCATCGCGAGAAATTTGTTCTTCATAGTGTTGAGGCGCGCCAACTCTTCGTTGCCACGACGCAGGCGATGAGTCGCGCTCTCCAATTCGCGGCTGCGGCGCGCGATCATTGACTGCGCCATCGCCACGTCGTGCGCGAAGTTCTGAGCTATGCGCAGGTTGCCTCGGCGGCGTCGCATTTCGCGCGCGGAACTCCACAGCAGCCCGGCCTGGACGGCGACGAGCGCCGCCAGAATAAGCGCCAGAACCGTCAGCGGCGCGAAAACGCCTAAGAGACTCATCATGGTGCCTTCATTGGGGAAAATTCTCTTTGTAAAATTTCAGAAGCTTGCCGTTGGTCGGCTCAAGAATCAGAGCCCGATCGTAAGCTTTTCGGGCGTTCGCGGCATCTCCCAGCGCGAAATAAGCGGAGCCGAGACGTTCCCAAGCGAGAACGTTGTTGGGGTTTATGACCAGCGCGTCCAGGCAGGCGCGCACGGCGGATTCGAATCTCCGCGCGTAGACGTCGTCGTAGGCGGTTCTCATTCGGTTGTCGATGAATTCGTTCGGGGGCAGGATGTCGTCGCTGACCACGGCTTGACGAGTTTCAGCGGCGGCCGAAGTCAGCAGGCGCATGTAGACGGAGCCGGGGCCGCCGGCGCCGGCGGCGACATGCAGCAGAATCATCGCGCTCGAAGTGTCGCCACCGTAGACGATGTCCTTCACGGCGCGGCGCGTCAGATTCGAGGAGACCGACTTAGAGGCGAGTTCCTCGGCGTCTCGGGGCTGCCCTAAAACCTCGGCTCCCGTCAGCAGCTCCTTCAGGCGCTCGCCGCGGAGATGCCAGTGCCCATCGTCGACGTGCGGATCAAGCCCGATCGCGATTTCCACATTCTTTAGGGCGTTTTCATAATCGCCGCGCTCGATGTCGGCGCGAGCTTCTTTGATGTAGTTTTCCGCGAGTAGGGGCAGATGCGGGGGCGCGTTGCTGCCGAATCGGTAGCCGAGCGAGGCCTTTTCGGAGAGGCCGAAAACCGAATTATTGACCATCGCGACGTCGAATGAGAAGGATTTCCGGAAATTAAGTCCTCCGCCGAAAGTGATGCCTTGCAGGCCGTCGTAGCCGGCGCGCAATGCGACTCTGTTCCAGGCCCATTCGGCGCCGCCGCTGAGCACTCCCGTCGTTGTCATTTCGGCCGTCAGCGTCAGCGCGTGCAGCGGATGCCAGGCCGCTCCGACGCTCGCATTCGTGGGCAACGTGTCGGACGTCGCCCCCTGTGACACCGAGATGATGTTGTGGATGACGCTGCCCAGCGTTAAGGTGTCGTTGAACAGCGGCCCGTACTGGGCGCCCACGTCCACGCCCATGAGGCGATCGGACGAACCGCCGAGATCCTGCGTCAAGATTTTGACGGAAGAGCCCACCGAAAGATCCGGCAGCAGCACGCCGCGCATGCCCAGGCCCGCGGTCGCTGCGAGCTCGCTGTAGCCGAATGCGCCGGTCTGCGCGTTCATCGAATTGGTGCCCTGCGCGCCGCTGACGCCGAATTGGATGAGTTGGAGCGCGGCGCCCGCGGGGGCGTTTTGGAAACTGTGCCCATAGACCAGGGAGTTGAGCGCCGCGCCTTCATAATAGTTGGAGCGCATCAGCTGGAACTCGCTTGCGGGCATCAGTCCAAGGCCCGCGGGGTTGTAGTAGATCGCGCTGGCGTCGTGCGCCGCCGCGGCTCCGGCTCCACCCATCGCCGCGATGCGCCCTCCGATGGCGTTTTGAAACAACTGATCGCCCCCCCCCGCGAAGGCTTGGGCGAAACCCTCGGCGGCGCAGAGCACTAGCATGGCGCCGATGAGTTCGCTTCGCATTTAGTGGATGACCCCGATTTTCCATCGTGCGGTTTCTCCTGCGGCGGAGATGGTCATGATGTAGATGCCTTTCGCGAGCTTGCGCCCGCGGTCATCCGAACCATCCCAAGTCAATGTGTTTGTTCCAACCCCTCCCCCCACCGACATGGCCCGGACTTCGACGCCGAACACGGTGTAAAAGCGGACGTTCGCGGTCGCCGGAGTGTTCAGCGTGTAGGTGATCGTCGCGACGCCGCTTCGCGAATCAAAAGGGTTGGGGTATGAAGAGACGTTCGAAATCGTCGAGGTCGGGAGGGCGCCGTACTGCACGCGGACGATGTTGGACGCCGGGCTGGCCAGTCCGGCGTTGCTGACGCCGTAGACCCGGAAGAACAAAGTGCCGCTCGACATTCCCGTCGCGGAATAGATGGTCGCGCCGACGAGATTGGCGGAGGACAATTGTACGCCCGTCGGATCGAGGGTTCCGAGCGGAACCAGATTTGCGGCGTCATACCAGAGGGGGCTGAGCGCATTCTGGTATTCGAGCAGATAGCCGCGCAGTCCGGAAGGCCCCGTCGTCGACGGCGTCCAGGAGATGTCGACGGAGTTCGGTCCGACCAGCGCGGAAGTGATCTGCGGGGCAGTCGGCACGGTGTAGTCGATCAGTTGGCCGGAACTCGTTCCCACCGGACTGACATCCCCCCAGCTCGAGGTGGCTTTCACGGAAACATAGTAGATCCCGCCGTTGGCCAGGAACAATCCATTGGCCGTCACTTGGCCGGGGGTCGGGCTCATCGACGTCCATGGGACGGTGTTCGTGGCGCCCGGAGACGTTCCAATCGCGTATTGAGCCGAGGCCAGGCTGCCGGTCGCCACGGTCGAAGTCCAGACGAAAGCGATGGAGTCGAATGAGCTCGAGTAGGCCCCCGAGCTCAGCGTGACCACGGGTTGGATCGGGGTCTTGGAACTAAGCACGGGGACGGTCGGGGTGGCAAAGGGAAGGCCCAAGGAGGACACGGAGTCGGACGGAGACGCGAGAATGATGCTCGACGAGCCGGACAAGTCGGCGCCGACCGTGGCTCCGATCGTGGCGTTCGGGTCGATCGCGTATACGACGAAGTAGGTCTGGGTGCTTGTCGTCACGGTCTGCGCGGAAGAGAGCGCGATATCGGCGACCTGGACGGCGTTGACCGTGCCGCTGCCGACCAGGATGTCCCCAGTGTCGAGGATTCCGTCGCCGTTGGAATCGGCGTAAATGGAGACCGAGTCGATGCCCGCGGGCGCGAGGTTGCCGGGCTGCTGTATGTCGATTTGGTTGATCGTCACGTATTCATGCGAAGCCCAGGCCTTAAAAGAGAACACCTGGGCGGCCTGGCCCTGAACGACCGCGGACGCGAGCAGCGACGTGGGCGCAATGGTGAGCGTGTCGGGCAGTTTGCTGATGGTGAGCACGTTTGTCGCGAGCGGGAACGCGGTTCCGCTCTGCGCCAGAACGTAATTCGGCGCCGGGACGAGAACGGAGGTCGTGGAGGGCAGCACCAAGCCGAACGTGTCGCCGTTGCCCGCGTAGTTGTAGATGTCGACGGCGACGAGCAGATTTGTCGGCGCCGTTCCGACCGGCTGGTTCAGGGAGACGGCCGCGCTCTTCCCGCCCGCGAACGGATTCGCGACGTCCGCGATCTGCGGGTCGTTGGCCTGTATCTGCCCGGTGCCGTTGACGTCCTGGTAGACGCGAAGAGCCGAGATGTCCAGGGCGGTCGCCGTGCCGGTTTCGACGAAGACGATCGAGTTGGTCAACACGGTGTTGGCCGTCGTCTGCAGGGTGAGATTCATCATCAACTGCGCCGTCGCGCCTTGCTTCAGGGAAGAAGCCGTGCCTGAGAGCGAGTAAGACACGTACACCGCGTCCTCGGTCGGGGTGATCTTCGTGTTCGTCGACTGCAGCGGAAACGCGGCGCTCGCCGTGTTCGGGTAGGCCAAGCCGAACGCGCCGGAGTTCGCGATGTTGGCGCCGACGGCGTCGCCCGCGTTCGCCGTCGGCGAGAAGCTGTAAATGACAAACCATGTCTGCGTCGAAGCCGTGATCGTCTGGGAGGCGAAATCAAGGCTGACCGTGCCTCCGGAGAAGGTGCCGGAGGCCAGTACCACGTCGACGCCGGGGTCATAAACGCCGTTGCCGTTGCTGTCCAGCGCGAGTTGGACCTGGGTCACGTCGCTGTCGGACCCGGCGCCGGAGCGGCTGAGCTGGAGCGAGTTCACCGTTCCGGAGAATATTCCCCCCATCCACAACGACAGCGACTGCATGACGACGTTAGGCGTTCCCTCCACCGCCGTCGCGGGCGCGGATTCGTAGGCGACGACGAACATTGTCTCCGCCGGCGGCATGATCTTCAACGCGTTCGAAGTGAAGCCGGATCCGGTCGCGGGGGTGTTCGGACTGTCGAACACATAGTCCGAGGCTGTATTGGCCGCGATGATCGTGTCACCAGGAGTCGAGGTCGAAGAGAGGTCGACGGTCAGGAAATAGGTCTGAGCCGCGGTGTTCAGCCCCTGCGGCAGCGGAGCGAAGACGAGCGTCGCGGAGCTGGAAGCGCTGATGTAGCTGGTTGAGGCTACGACCGTGTCGTAGGCCGGGTTAAAAGAACTGCAGTTCAAGCTGCAATACCAGAGCTGTAGTCGTTGGACGTCGGCGTCGAAGCTTCCCGTGCCCGAAAGATGAATGCCCGCACTGAGCCATTGCGCCGACGACATGTTCGTGTTCAGCGACATGGACTCGAGCGGCACGTTCGACGCGCCGGGGTTCGCTCCGGACGCCGGCGTCAAAGTCGCCGTCGCGACTGAGACGATGTTGGGGTAGGCGGTGATCGTTGGCGTCGAGGATTGGATGGGCAGATTCAAGGGAGAGACGGTGTTCGGCGTGCCGAGCGCGAACCCGGTCGTGCTGGCGATCGCCAGTCCAAAAGTATCCCCGGGGCTGGCGTTCGGCGAGACGTCGACGACGATGAAGTAAGTCGCCGTCGATGCGGTGATCGTCTGCGGAGAAAGGAAGCTCGTCGTCGTCTGCGCGCCGGTCAGCGAAAGCTTGGCCGTTACGGGATTATCGGAAGAATCGTAGTTGGCGTTTCCGTCCGTCGAAACGAACACTTGGAGCGCGGTGACGTCGCCGCTTCCGCCAACTCCTTGGCGTGTCAGCACGAACGACGACCAACTGACGGGATTGGGGCCGGCCCAGACTTGGACCTTGAGCATGGCTTGGTTCGTCGTGCCCTGAAGGAGCGTTCCGGGAGACACGTCCGCGCCCAAGATCGTCATCGTGCTGACGACCCGCTGGATCGTCGCCGTGGAAGTTTGGAACGGGAAATTGCCCGTGACGAGTGTTTCCGGGCTGACCGCCTGGAACGCGCCCGCGTCCAGCTTCGCGCCGAGCTGGTCTCCCGGGCCCGCGGTGGGGCTTACGGCGTAGGCGATGAACATGACGGTGGTCGTGCCCGCTTGGATGTTGGCCGTGCTGATCGCGATCGTCGCCGTACCGGCGGAAAGCGTGCCAGAGCCAAGCAGCGTGTTCGGCGCGGACGGGGTGAACGGCTGTCCGAACTGGGTCGAGGACTGCTGCCAGATCTCGACGGCCGTCAGGTCAGCGTCCGCCCCGGCGCCGAGGCGCGACACCGTCACTTGGTTGACCTGCGCCAGCCCCGTGTTCGTCGTCAGCGTCGATTGGACGACCGCGTAGCGTCGCCCTTGCAAAAACACCGGTGGCATGACGCTCCCGCTGTCGACCGTCAGGGTGTTCGAGCTTTGGATGACGACGTCGATCGAAGCGAACGGATAGCCGGAGAAGACCACGGAGTCGGACGAGCCTTGTACGCCCAGTGAACTCGCCGAGTCGATCTGCACGGCCACCGCATCGCCGAGCGTGGCTCCGGCTGAGACATTGGCGACTAGGAAGTAGGTCTGCGTCGAGCCGTGCACGACCGTGATGCTCGACACGCTTGTGGGGTTGTCGATGAAGGTCACGGTCGCGAAACCCACGGAAAAGCTGCCGAACGTTCCTACTTGCGCGTCGCCCGCGTCGAACACGCCGTCTTGATTGGAATCTTGATAGACGGTCACGCTGTTCAGGTCGGATTCCGAGACGCCCGTATAATGGACGACCAGGCTCTTCAGGGCGCTGGTCCCGTTCGCGGTGTACATCGGGAGCGCGATCATCGGCACGTTGGTCGTGCCCTGCGGAACGTACGCGGGCGTGCCGGCGGCGGCCGAGGAAACATACAGATTGTTGGGCGCGTCCAACAGCTGCGTCAGGCTTGAGGAGATCGGGAACGGGTCGCCGAGGGTTCCGTTCGACATGGCCACGTCGCTGGCCGCGGCGATCTCGGCGCCGACCGTGTCGGAGACGCCCGCGGTTGCGGTGGTCTGGAGTACCACGAAATACGTCGCGGCGCCGGTCAAGGTTTGGCCCAAGGCCGTGAAAGCGGCCACTCCGTTGACCACGCCCGTCACGCCGACGCGCGCGTCGACGGCCGGATTGAACACGCCAGTCCCGAGCGCGTCGCTGTAGATTTCGGCGTTGATGAAATCGGAATCGGGCGGCAGCGGAGCGCTTCCTTGGAAGCCGCTCCCGATCACGTTGACCGTCAGCGCGTTCCAGGTGGGATTTCCGCTGAGGGGCGGGAACACCATCTTGAGGGCGGGAATCGTCGATCCCTGTTCAGCGGTCGCCGGCGCGATGCTCCGGATGTCGATGGCTTCGAGCGTGGTCGTGGACACCGTCGTAGACGTCGAAGAGTTGTTCGCGTAATCGTAGGCGACGACATAGACATTGTAAGGGGTGTTTTCAATGAGGCCGGAGAACGTGTACGCGGGGCTCGTCACCAGCGGCGAGGCGATCAACTGCGCGCCCGTGGACGCGCTCGACGCGAAAAACTGAAACCCGGCGACGCCGGACATCCCGTCCGTAGCGGAGGCGGTGACCAAGATTGTGCCGACTCCCGGGGTCGCCGGACTTATCGAAACCACCGGAGGCGTCGTGTCGACCAGCACCGCGTACGGCCCGTAAAAGCGCGAATTGCCCGCCATGTCGGAAACGGTGAAGATCACCTGATTGGTCGCGTTGCACGGGATGCCGCCGTTGCCTCCACCGCAGGTGACGGCGCTGGTGGAGGACGCCAAGCTCAGTCCCGTGGCCTCTAACGTCTGCGCGGAGGTGGTGCCGTCCGTGCCGGTCAGGGACGCGGGGATCGGGGTATATTTATATAAAGAGGACCCGACCGGCGCGAAGAGATTGCCGTTGAACGAAGTCGCGTGACCCGGCCCCGGACCGCCCGCCAGGTGAATCCACACCGATCCGTCCGCGCTGGCGTACAAATTGTTCAGCGTCGTGTCTCCCGCGTAGAGGTTCCCGTTGGCGTTCGTCAGGCTGACGTTGCTGTTCCAGGGCGTGTTCAGCGCTATGGCCCATGACGTGCCGTTCGCGGTTCCCATAATCTGCCCGGCGTTCACGTACATCTCATGGTTTTGCGGGGTCATGCTGAAGGGGTATTCCTGTCCGTACATATTGAGGGTCACGTTCCAATTGACGGAGTCCGTGCTGAGGTAAATGTGGACGTTGTCTCCGGCCGCGTAGAACTGTCCATTAAAGATGTTGAGGACATCTATTCCCGCGGTAGGCAGCGACGCGGTTTTTATCCAGGTTCCCGTGGCACCCGTTGGGCTTCTGAATAAGTATCCTGACGTGTATGTTCCCAGATAAAGGTTGCCGTTGTAGTACCCCATGGAGTAGGTGGTGTAGTCGCCCGTGTTGAGCACTAGTCCCCATGTCACGCCGTCCGGGCTTGAATAGAGAATCGGGCCGATGCCGGCATACAGCGTGCCGTTGAAAGCCCACAGCCTGTAGCCCGTCGGGCTTCCGGGGCCGACGTAGACATCGGTCCAGGTCACGCCGTCGGGGCTTGAATAGATGTTTCCCGTCTGCGTGATCATGTAAAGCAGTCCCTTGAAGGTGACCAAGGATGATGCCGATGTTTGACCGGAGGGCAGCGGCGACGCGGATTCCGACCACCCCGTCCAAGCCGCGGCAGCGGTCGTGGTGTACATCACGCTGTATCCACTGCTGGTGGTTCCTAATCCGATGGTTCCCAAACCGGAGGGTAGCGCCGAGGTGGACACGGCCAGGCCTGACAGCGCGGCCGTCACCGACAGCAGAGTCCTGACGCCCGAGAGTTGATTGGTCCACTGCGCCTCTCCCAGCGCGCCGCCGGTCGAAGTCAGGAGCGTGTAATTTGTCCCCACGGGCGGGGCGGAGTTGAACGTGAAAGTCGACACCGCCGACCAAGGCGATTGGACGTAGGTGACCCCGTCGACCGCGGCGACGCGCCAATACCAAGTCCCCGCGCCCAGCGTGTAGGTCGAGAAATAGACGCCGTCGGTCGTCGGCATCGACGTGCTCGCGATGATCATTGGGGCGGTGATCGATATCGCGGGCGTCGCAGTGAAGGTCGGGTCGCTGTTGACCTGCAGCAAATAGTATGAGTTCGCGCCCATTCCCGCGATCGCCGTCGTGGAAAGCCCGATCCAATCGAAGTTCGGCTGGACGGGGATCGGGCCGCTGGGGTAGGTCGGAACTTGCGCAAACGCCGCGGCGCTAGCCAGCAGCGAAAACAAGCACGCGCTCGTCAAATTACGCAAATTTATGCGCACCATGGCGTCATTATAAAGGTTTGTGATAATTATTTTGTTAACGGATTATTAAACGGTCTTTCGCGGCTTTGGACGGTTTTCGAAGCTTTTTGGGCGTCAGCGTCTCTCGAAACGGCAAATTTGCGGCGTCAGATCGAAGCGCGCGTGGAGCAACGAACATCCCCGCGCAGTCCGCTCCGGCGGCCGCGAAGCAAGGCGCGTCAGAGAGACGATTTGGGGATTTCGGAAACCCCCGCCAGCTTCCAGACATAGTCGCGCAATATCTGTATGTTGACGGGCTTTTGCATCAGGCCGATGGTCGGGTCGTTTTTAGGCAGCAGTTCTCGCGCGTCGGCGAGATCCATCGCGGTGACAAAGATGATCGGGCAGGCGGGAATGCACGGGTCCTGGCGCAGGCGCTTGAGCGTCGTCGTGCCGTCTCCGTAGCCGGGCATGTTGATGTCCGAAATAATCAGGATCGGCTTCAAGTCGCGCGCCTGAATGAAGGCTTGAAGAGCGTCGGTGGCCGTGGTGACATCGATGCCAGGATGCTCGATGACGGACTCGAGCAGCAGGAGGTTTGCCGGGTCATCATCTACGATCAATACCCACTTTTTAGGCATGTTCCTTCACCATGTCGTGCCGTCGCGTTTCGGGATTGCGCGAGGCGACGGTCTTAAGGTTTTCAGCTGCTTGTGCAGCGCTCCGAGGAATCTGTCGAGGTCGACGGGTTTGGGGAAGAACGCGATGACGTTCGCCTCTTGGCGAATCATGGCGATCGTGGATGCGTCCAGGGCGCTTCCGGAGACGACAAACACCGGGACGTCGTTCGAGTCCGTACCCTGCAGCGTGCGCAAGAACTCGTAGCCTCCTTGGCCCGGCATCATCAGATCCGTGACGATCAAGTCGACGGGCCGCTGCTTGAGTTTGCCTCGGGCGTTGACGGGGTCGGTCGCGGTGACGACGCGAAATCCGTCCATGGTGGCGCTCATCCCGATGAAGTTCCGCATATCCGGGTCGTCGTCGACCACGAGAATCAACTTGCTGGCCGGCTGGGCGAGCGTCTGCTGCTCCGTCTGCGCGGCGAACACGTTAGGCGCGGCCGCAGGAGCGCTTGCCGACGGAGCGGAAAACGCACCGAATTGAAGCGCTTGCACGATGTCGGGAAAGCTGCCGGCCGGCTGCCAGGATTCCGCGCCGCTCGCGCCCTTGGGAAAAACCAGGACTTCGGCGCTGAATCCTGGACGACGGACCAATTCGGAAAGTTCGAACGGGCCGATAGGGACGCTTCCGTCGAATAAATAATACAACGCCGCCATTTTCGTAGTATAACGCAAATAGTGCTGTTGCGCAACGAAATTACGAGGAGTTTGGAGCCCGTTGCACAAACCGTCTGACGGCGTAAAATCTGTCGACACGGGCCCGTTCACGCGTAGACCGGGGCAAAAGTCGGCGTCCCGAGAGAAAATCGTCCCGGAATCTGCCGCAGCTTCGCCTTCC
>JAJXVH010000157.1 GCA_021782205.1 bacterium
CTCGACCGCGGGCTGGCCCGGCGCGGCGTCGTCCATCAGCTCGAGCACTTGGAGAAGCCCCCAGCCGAAGCCGTCGTAGCGCTCCGCCGGGTTGACGCCCTCGCCCTTGAAGTTCACGTAGTCGACCAAGGCGTAGACGCCGTTGGGCTCGGCGGCGACGGCGTCGAAGCGATGCTGGAGCGCGGCGTCTTCGGAAGGCCCGGCCGCGGCCAGTATCTTGGGCAGGGCGTTCTCCAGCCGATGCGCGGCGTACAACGCCTGCGCGTCGACCGTGCGCGCCAGCAAGGCGCGCAGGCCGGTGAGCCGCACGCCGTCGAAGTCCTTATAAAACGCGTCTCGGTCCGGCCACGGGCACGGCGGATGGCCGCGCAGCCAGGCGGGCAGGGACTCTCCGGAGGCCGCGATCGCGTCGAGCGCGCCGGGAAAGCTCTCGGTGAACGGGCCGGGCTTGCCGGCCGGATACCAGATGAAATGGCCGATGCCGAAGGAACCGAACGCCTCGCCCTTGTTCCAGTGGGTGAGCAGTTCCACCTTGCCGTCGGCCTCGTTATGCCAGATCTTGAGGCCGATCGCGCGCGCCTGCTCGGGAGTGAGGTGAATCCCCGCGCCGAAGGCGGGAGACGCGGCCAACAGCAAGGTCAGCAGGGCGCGCATGGCCTCAGCGCGGCCGGCGTCGCTTGCGCCAGAACGGGCGGCCGGAGGAGCCGCCGCCGCCCGCGTGGGGCGGGCGGGGCGCGGAAGGCGCGTGCGGGCCGCCGTGGGACGGGCCGGCGCTGCCCTTCTGCCCGGAGTTCGGCGGACCGGCGCGGTAGTCGAAGTTGTCGAGCGTGCGCCGCTCGATGGTCTTGCCGAGCTTGCGCTCGATGACGCGGATCATCGGTTCGTCCTGGGAGACGACCAGCGTGTAGGCGTCGCCGGTCTTCGCGGCGCGGCCGGTGCGGCCGATGCGGTGCACGTAGGCCTCCGGCGTGTCGGTGATGTCGTAGTTGATCACGTGCGTGATCTGCGACACGTCGATGCCGCGCGCGGCGATGTCGGTGGCCACCAGCACGTGGATGGTGCCGGAGCGGAAGCCGTCCATCGCGGCCTTGCGGCGGTTCTGCGACAGGTTGCCCTGCAGGTCGGCCGAGGACCAGCCCGCGGCCTTGACCTTCTCGGCCACGCGCTTGGCGCGATGCTTGGTCTTCGTGAAGACCAGGATGGACTCGGAGCCGGCGCGGCGGATCAGCTCCAGCAGGAGCGGGGTCTTCAGGTGCTCGACGACGGGATAGAGCGCGTGCGAGACGGTGGCCAGAGCCTCGGTGTGCTTGACCTGCACGGTGACCGGGTTCTTTAGGCACTCGTGGGCCAGGCCGCGCAAAGCGTCGGGCATGGTCGCGGAGAACAGCAAGGTCTGCCGCGTGGCCGGAAGACGGGCCAGGATCTTGCGCACGTCGGGCAGGAAGCCCATGTCGAACATCTGGTCGGCCTCATCGAGGACCAGGACCTCGACGTTCTTGGCGTTGAAGTTGCCCTGGCCCATGTGGTCGAGCAGGCGTCCGGGGCAGGCCACGACGATCTCGGCGCGGCCCTTGAGCCCGTGCGCCTGCGCGCCGGCGGAAACGCCGCCGTAGACGGCGATCGCGCGCAGGCCGGTGTGCTGGCCGAGTGCGGCGAAGTTGGCGCGGATCTGTTCGGCCAGCTCCCGCGTGGGCGCGACGATCAGCGCGCGGATGACGCCGCGCGGGCCGGCGCTCAGGCGCTGCAGAATGGGCAGAGCGAAGGCGGCGGTTTTTCCGGTGCCGGTCTGCGCCAGACCCAGCACGTCGCGGCCCTCCAGCACCGGCGGAATGGCCTGCTCCTGAATGGGCGTGGGCTGGGCGTAGTTCTGGCCGCGTACACCGGCCATGATGGATGGACTGAAATTGAAAACGGAAAAACCCATGAGCCTCCTGCGTCCGACCGCCCGACTTGGTTGCAGGCGTGCCTCTCGCGCCGGACGCGTCGTCCTCGCTAAGGGCGATATTCTAGCAATTTCGTCGTGTCTCCCGCTTGGCTGGCGCCGACCCCCGGGACGCCATTAAATGGTAAGGTAGCCACGAATGATGAAAACAGCTCGCTGGATTGCGATCGCCGTCTTTATCTCGCTGGCCGCCGCGGAGGCGGCCGTGCGTATGTTCGTGCCGATGGACGCGTTGCTGTATCAAGACAGCGCCGATCCGGCGCTCGGCTTCGAACTCAGGCCGGGAGCGAAGGGAGAGAAGGTGGGCGCGGACGTGGAAATCAGCGCGCAAGGACTGCGCGACGACGTGGTGCCCGAACAAAAGGAGCGCGGCGAGACGCGGGTCGTCGTTGTCGGCGGGCACGAGGCGTTCGGCCTCGGCGTGCCGCGTTCGGACGGCTTCGTCGCGGAGCTCCCCCGCGGGCTTCGTTCTCGCGGGCAAGTGCGCAGCGTCAATCTGTCGATGTATTCATATGGCCTGAGCCAGAAAGTGGAACTTGCTTGCCGCCGCGCCGCGGAGTTTCATCCCGACGTTGTGGTCCTGCAGGCGTCGGAAAGCGACGGCGTCGAATTGCCGCCGGCCGCGATCCGCGCTCCGGCGATTAAGAATTTCATCCGGGAGGGGAGTGCGCTGGCACGCTGGATCATGGAGCGGCATTATCGCGCCCGCGCGGTCAGAGTTCACCCGCAGAGGGAGCGGTCGGCGGACGGCAAGGCGGCGCAAGCGCGTACGGAATTGGCGCGATTGCGGGATTGCCTTGCGCCGATGGGGACCAAGATCGTGGTGGCGTTCGTGCCCGGCGTTGATGATCCTTCCTTGGGCGCGGGGTCAGACGTGCGCCGCGGAATCGAGGCGGGGGCCAAAGCTTCGGGCGCTCTGTTCGTCGACGCTGGACCTGCTTTACGCCGGGTTCCGGCTGGGCAGCGGGCCCTGCGCGCGGGACAGCCGTTCCTCTCGCCGGAAGCTCAAAAGGCGCTCTCGATCGAATTGGGACGGCGCATCGCGCCGTTGTTGCCCCGTTCGTCGAAATCGACTCCTCGCCGTCCGGCCGTTTGACGGCGGAGACAGTGCTACCGACCCGGACGTTCAAGCTGGCCAACGGACTGAAGGTCGTCGTCCAGACCGACCCGTCCGCGCCGCTGGTCGCGGTCGCTCTGACCTACCATGTCGGCTCGATGGACGAGGAGCGCGGGCGGGCGGGCTTCGCGCACCTCTTCGAGCACCTGATGTTCCAAGGCACGGCCAACCTGCCGCCCAACGCCATCTCGCGGCTGGTCGAGTCCAACGGCGGCGTCGACAACGCCTACACGATGAAGACGAACACGACCTACCATGAGGTCGTGCCGTCGGGGGCGCTGGAGGCGGCGCTGTGGGCCGAGGCGGACCGGATGCGGGGACTTCTGATCTCCGAACGCGAACTGGAAATTGAAAAGCGCGTGGTTCTTGAGGAAATGGCGCAGACCTACGACAACCAACCCTACCGGCGCGCCACCGACGCCGCGATGGGCGCGCTCGCCTTCTCGCGCTGGGAGACCGCGCATCCGACCATCGGCGACGCCGACGACCTGCGCGCGGCGACCTTGGCCGACGTGCGCCGTTTCTACGACCGCCACTACGCGCCGGACAACGCGGCGCTGGCCCTCGTCGGGGACGTGACCGTCGCCGAGGCGCGGCGTCTGGTCGCGCGCCATTTCGGCCCGGTGCCGCGCCGCA
>JAJXVH010000009.1 GCA_021782205.1 bacterium
CATTGCTGGGTTATGCGGCGCGGCAGACGATCAAAATCGCGGCGTGGCCGGCGGCGCTGGGCGGCGGCGCGGGCGCGGTTCTGGCCTGGCGCGCGGATCGCGCGCGCGCGGCGGGCTGGCTTTTGTGCGCGGCGCTGGCGGGGCCGGGGTTCGTTCTCCTGTCGCGCTTCGATCCCTCGGACTGGGTCGCGCGCTCGACGCTGGAGTCCGCGTTCCTGGGGCCGGCGCTGGTCGTGGCCTTGTTCGCGGGCGAGGCCGTGGGGGAACTGTCGCGCCGTCGCGCCCTGCTGGGCGCTGCCGCGGCTGTGGCCCTAGCGGCGGCGGCGTTCGCGCAAAATCTTCCCGCGGCCGATCACCGCGACGATTTTCTGGCCTACGACTACGCGCGCGGCTTGCGGAGGGCTCTGCCGCCGGGCACGTCGGCGTTGGTCGCGGGAGACACGGCCTCGTTCGGCCTGCGCTGGCTGGAGTTGGTCGCGCCTGAGCCGCCGGCGCGCGCGATTTTCCCCGCCGTTTTGGTGGATCGGCCCGCGTGGCTGGCCGCGCGGGCGGGGGAGGCGGAGGTCTTCACGGCCGGCCTGGGCCCAGCGGACCTGGCCGCGCTGCGTCTGCCAAGCCCCGGCCGCCCGCTGTCGCCGCAGGGTCTGGTCCAAGTCTTGTCCGCGGCGACGCCCCTGCCGCCGGCTGAGCCGCCGCGCCGCCCGGCGGCGTGGGGCCGCGAGAGCTACGCGCGCGACGTGCAGCTGTCCTACGCGTTTTCCTCGTGGCTGGCCGCGCGCCTGTTGAGCGCCCAAGGCGCGCCTACGGCGGCCCTGGAGAGGTACGACCTCTCGGCCGCGGCGGATGATCCAGACGACTACCGCCTGCGTTAACAATTCCGTCAACATTCGGACGCGCGAAGCGGCTATAATCCTGCGATGTCCGAAACGACCCCCGAAGATTTGAGCCGCGAGATCGAGCGCTTGTGGGCGCGTGTCGGCACCACGACCGCGGCCGCGGCGTCGGCGGGGGAGATTGCGGCCACGCCGGACGCGCGCTCGGCGGCGGGCGCGGAAGTCGCTTGGGAGACGGTGGCCCTGCTCAAGCGCCAGGCGCGCGAGCGGGAGCGGTCCTGGCAGGCGGCGTCCGCCGCGCACGGCGAAACGGCGCGTGTCCTGCGTGAGCGCCTGGACGCGGCGGAAACCGAACTGGCGCGCCGCCGCGAGAGCGAGTCCGGCGACGAGGAGCTTCGTCTTCTAGAAACGCTCGACGCGCGCGAGCGGGTGGAGGCCGCCCAGAAGGCGATGGCGGCGGCTCAAGCGCGCCACGACGAGGAACGCGGCATTTTGGAGGACGCCCTGCGCAGCCTGCGCGACCGATTGGCCGCCGAGACCGCGCGCGCGCGCGCGGCCGAGCAGCGCTGGCAGGAGCGGGAGCTCGAGCGCGAGACCGAATTGCGCGAGCTGCGCCTGCTGGCCGACAGGCGCCAGGAGGAAGGCGCGGACGCCGACCGCCGCGCGCAGGCCGCGCGCGAGGGCGTGGCCTCCGCCAAGGAGGCGCTGGAGCGGACCTTGGCCGAGCTTCTGCTGGAGCGCCGCCGCCGCGAGGAGTCCGAGCGCGAGGGCGCGGACGCGCGCCGCCGCGTTGACGAACTGCAGGCGCACGTCGAGGGCTTGGCGAAGCTATGGGAGGAGGAGCGCGGCCAGTGGCGCGCCCTTTGGGAGCGCGAGCGCGCGGCGTGGGAAGAGCGGCGCGCGGAATTGGCGCGGCTGGAAGACGCGGCCGCGCTCGAACGCGCGGCGTGGCGCGAGGAGCGCGCGGTCGAGGCGAAGGCCCGGGTCCAGCGCGCGGCCGCGCCCGTCGAGCCGCCGCCGTCGGACCCGCCGCCTCCGCCCTTGCCTCCGGAATTGGATTTCTCTCCGCCCGCGCCGCGCGACTGGCGTCGCGCGCTCAAAGACCTGTTTCCGTTTGCCGTTTTTTAATAATCTCTTAATCTTGCCGACGCAGCGATGATATACAATCGAACCCGACGCGCCCGCTTATCAACCATGCCCCGACACCCGAGCCGTCCCAGCCGCGCCGCGCTTGCCGCCGTCCTTGGTCTTGTGGCGCTTTCCATCCCGAGGGCGCGCGCCCAGGACGTCAACGTCACCGTCAACACGGCCTTCGTGACGACGACGCTCCCGTTCAACGGTTCGGCCTCGGCGCCGCAAAGTTTCTGCGGAGCTCTGACGAATTCTCCGATCGAATATATCTGTCCGATCGCCCAGTTTCCGCCGGCGGTCGGTGCGAGCGTCGGCTTCCCTCAGGGCTTCGGCGACATTTCGAACGACCCTGAAATCAACTTCGAGAATAACTACGATGACGGCGAATTCGCCAATCGCTGCATCGGTGACCCGCTGTCCACGAATCCTATGGCGCCGAACGCCCAGTTTCCTGCCCTTCTTCCGGTCTATCCGCAAGGAGATAACGGCTTTAACGTGTGCAACTCCCAGGTCTATATTTGCGCGCAGGCGTGCGCGGTGGGAGCTTCGACGGCCGCGCCGGTGTCGATCGACACGCTCGAATTTGAAATTTTTCGCTATGTCGACGGCGCTAATCCTCTTGACCCGACCTCCACGCCTCCTTTGCGGACGTTCTTCATCGACAACCCCGGCATTATCCAGCCGCCGACCACCGGGCTTTGCGTTCCGCAGAGCAATCCGGTGCCGACGGGTTTGTTCCTCAACCCCGGCAATCCTGCGGCCGATTCTCTGCCCGCTTACTGCGTCGTCTGGGACGGCACACAGGCGATCCAAGGTACGTTCGGCAAGGTCAACGGGGCCTACGGCTTTCGCGTCACGGTCCAGACGAACCAGCAGGGCCAGAGCGGAAATATCGCGATCACGAACGTCAAGGCGTACCCGCTCGGACAGACCTACGACGCCAACCGCGTTTCGGTGTCGCAGAAGCCGATCCTTGTCAACGTGACGGACGTGCACGTGATCAACTCCACGCCGACCGTGGTCGGCAAGATCACCGGCGTCGCGGCCGAGCCCTACAACTTCACGTACCGGCTGTCGAAGCCCGCGACGATGTATATCACCATCAATCAAAGCGTGCCCGATGCGAGCGGCCACTTCGACAATCTTCGCAACCTGCTGGGTCAGAATGGAGAGCAGGAGCCCGGCGAAGGCAACCTGGGCGTGACTGGAGCGACCCCCCTGCTCGATGGCAGTTCCTGGGACGGCCGCGACAACAACGGCAACATACTGCCTCCCGGAAACTATCTGGCGGTGTTCCAGGCGAACGCATACAACCAATACACGGCTCCCGGATACACAGTCACGACCGGCGCTTGCGGCGGTGCTCCGCCTTATCCGGAATACACCTGCGACATGGAAGGCGACCTGTCGAACCCGACGACGTACACGATCGCGCTCGACCCGCTGCAGATCACCGACATCCAAGTCGCGCCGTTGTTGGGCGGCACGACCTCGTTGGCGGTGCTTTCCTACGTGCTGACGGAACCTGCGACGGTGTATGTGGACATCTATCCGCCGAACACGCAGTTCTGCAACGACAGCGCCGGCAACCCCGCGCTGGCCGACGTCAACAGCACCGCCACTGATCCGGCGACGATTCCGCCCGCGAAGAATTTTTACGCGTCGCTGGGCGGATGCTCTCCTTCCAATCCCGTGTCCCCGATACGCTCGATCTCGCAGATGCAGCCGTCGCGGACCACTCAGATCAGCTTTTGGGACGGTAGGGATAATTCCGGCAACTACGTCAACGACGGGGACTACGTGTTCGTGATCTACGCCGCCCTGCCGTCCCAGCGCGGTGTCGCCTATCGCGGCAACGCCGCCGACACCCGCATATGGACCTCGACGGCCAAGCAGGGCTTCATCTCGGTGGTGCGGGGATTGGTCGGCGTCACGCAGATTTCGCCGACGTCGACGGTGATCGGCTCCAGCCCCCCGGTGGGCGGCTTGAACCCGTTCTCGTTTAGCTACCAGATCTCCCGGCCGGCGACGGTGTCGCTACTTATTTACGACCAGACCGGCCTCAACGTGATCAAGACGATCGTTAATAAAGAAGCCCAGCCCGGCCAACTCACCATCACGGAGACCTGGCCCGACGGCGTGGGCGACAACGGTCTGATCGTCTCTTCCGGAACGTACCTGGCCCAATTGACCGTCTTCGATCCCGCGTTCCCGGCGAAAGTCTCGACGACGACGGTTCTGTTCCCGGTGGACCTGTTCCGCATCACCGACGTGGCCGTCACGCCGCTGCTCGCGGTGGTCAACGACACGGCCACGCTCACGTATCAGCTCTCCCAGCCCATGTTCATCGCCTGGAACATATACCCCCCGGGCTCGGTCGTCTTGAACAGCAGCACCACGTGGCCGCCGTGCGCCAACCAATTGCCGCCGAACGCGTGCACGAGCTCCCAGGTCGTCTCCCCGTTGGGAGTGCAGGTGGCCCCCGTCATCACCTACTACGGCATGCGGCCGGGCCGGCTCAAGATCACCGAGACCTGGGCTGGACAGAACCCGAACGGCATCTATGTGCCGGACGGGCAGTATGTCTACACGCTGAGCGCGGTCTCCACGACGACGCCGTCCTACTTTCCCACCGACCGCGTCTACGGCACGATCACGGTCGCGCGCGGCTCGGTGCTGTTCTCGAGCTTCAACGTCATTCCGACCGTGCCGACCTTGTTCAACTCCAGCAACACGATCACGCTGGACCCGTTCAGCATTCAATACACGGTGACGCGCGAATCGTCGGTCACCATCCAGATTCTCAACACCAACATCCCTCCGCAGGTCATGACGACCGTCGTCGCCGGGGCCGTGCGCGAGCCGGGCATCCTCAACACCGACGTTTGGGACGGCCGCGACCTGGTGGGCAACTTCCTGCCCGTGCCGGTCAGCTTCGGCGGCACGGCCTACATCGTGCAGGCGGTGGCTCTGGATGTGGCGTCTTCCTTGACCATTCCGTCGACGGCGCAGGTCACCGTCGCCTACGATCCTCTGCGCATCTACGACCTGGCCGTCACGCCCATCGTCGGCGGGGGGGCGGCGACCATCGCCTACCAGGTCTCCGAGCCGATGAAGGTGTCGCTGAAGGTCTACCAGCCGAACACGATCTTCGACTACGCCGGCAACGCGTCGCCGCCGGACTCCGTGTCGCTGGTCAAGATCATCACCGGCGTGCGTCCGCCGCGTACGGAGATCAAGGACACCTGGGACGGCACGAACATCGCGGGCACGAAGCTGCCGGAGGGCGACTACAAGTTCGTCCTCGTGGGTTCCACGGACACCAGCGCCATCGACACGCAGACCGGCAACGTGATCTACCCCAACGAGCTGGCCGATGACCATCTCATCGACGACATTCCCATGACCCTGGGTCCGTCCACCGACCCGCAGGGCGACTTCAACACCAACAGCTACGTGTTCCCCAATCCCGTGCCCGCCTCGGCCGGCTCCGCGACGTTCTGCCTCTATAACCCGTTCCCGCACGCGCACATCACCATGCGCATGTACACGATGTCGGGCAGCCTCGTCATGACGCAGGACTTCGGTTCCAGCCTGCCGGCCAGCTATCAGACCAACGTCGGCGTGTGCGGCGGCGGCATTCCCTACGTCTGGTCGAAAGCCAATCAGGGCGGCCGCAACGTGGCGCGCGGCCTCTACTACGCGGTGCTGCGCGTCGAGCAGCAGGAAGAGGGCACGACGGTTCTTCAGACGGTCAAGAAGGTCCTCGTCCAGTGAGAAAAGCTCCTGGGGCCGCCGCCGTGCTGGGCCTGGCGCTCGCGGCGGCGGGTCCGGCGCGGGCCATCAGCTCCGGCGCCGGCACCAGCGGCGCGAACTTTCTTGAGATCGGCCAGGGCTCGGCTCGCGCGATGGCGCTGTCGGGCGCCTACGTGGCGCTTTCGGAAGGTTCCGACGCGCTGACGTGGAATCCCGCGGGTCTGGCGGCGACCCAGCAGCGCGAGTTCGCGTTCTCCTATCTCAGCTACGTCCAGGGCCTGCAGTCGCCCGTCTACATGGCCTACGCCCAGCCCATGGGGCGCACGGCGTGGGGCGTCAACGCCGGCTACATGTCCGAGGGCGGCTTCGACGTGCGCGACCAAAACGGCATCCCCCAGCAGAACACCAGCGCTCTGGTGCGCGACGGCTACGCGACGATCGGCGTGGCGCGCTCGTTTTTTTACGAGAAGCTCTACCTGGGCGCGTCTCTGCGCGGCATTCACCAGGAAATCGTCGGCGCGGCCTACAACACGGTCTCGGCCGACGCGGGCGCCCTACTGCACGTGACCAATGCCCTGACCTTCGGCCTGGCGCTCCAGAATTTCGGGCCGCCCACGTCCGACGTGGCGCACACCATCCGCGGCGGCGCGGCCCTGCGCCATAATGATTTTTTCACGACCACCATGGAGCTGCGCAACGCCTCGGACACCGGCACTCAGTTCGCCATCGGCGAGGAGTTCTCTCTGCCGGAAGAGTACCTGGACGTGGGTCAGCTGTCCTTGCGCGTCGGCTATCAGACCGTCGACAGCTACGGCCAAAGCTTCAGCAGTACGTTGAAGACCCTCTATCTCGACCAGACGAGCGGCATGTCTTTCGGCTTCGGTCTGTATACTTCGGAGGCGTTCGGCTACGGCTTGTCGTTGGATTACGCGTTCGTGCCTTACGGCGCACTGGGAACGGTGGACCAGCTTTCATTCAAGCTGAAGTTTTAACGGTTTTTTAACGACGACAACTTGACACCTTTCGGGTCGGCTGTTACACTCGGACCAGTGGCGAGGGATGTTCACGGGCGTATAAGAGGAAAGCGCGGTCAGACCGCGGTGGAGTATCTGCTGACCACGGTGCTGCTGGCCGGGCTGTTTGCGGGGATGTTCGGCGTGCTGCAAGGTGCCTTGAAGAAGCTGTTCATTGCGGGGGGGCTCGTGATCTTGACCCCTCGCCAGTAGCGGTCGTCAATCCGAGAGAAGGAGAAAGGGAGATGAAAATGTCTCAGGTGAGGACGTGGGGGAGGACGCGGCCGGCCGGACGCCGCGGTCAGAACACCGTCGAGTATTTGTTGATGCTCACGGTCGTCGTCGGAGTCGTGCTTGTCGCGGGCGTGGCCCTCAAGAAGTTCATGCCGAGCCTGTTCCAGCAGATCCAGGGAATGATCAGCGGCGCGGCGTCTTCGATGGGGTCGGGTCCCAGTCACTGACCGCCGTTTCCCCGTCCCGGTCCGGGAGGGCCGGGACGGGGCGGCGTAATCGTTGAGGAGGATTATGCGCGCGCCGGGCCGCCGGTCGGGGCAGGTCGTCGTCGAGATGATCTTGATCCTTCCGGTGTTCCTGACGATCGTATTCTCGATCATGGAGATCGGCTACGTGTCGTTCCAGGTCATCGTGCTCAATCACGCCACCTACGAGGTCGCGCGAATCGGGGGCATGACGTCTTGCGGTCTCGGGGGCTGTCCGCAGCCGAATCAGGCCAAGCTCAGTGCGGTGATGACGTCGATGCTCAAGAACGCCACGGTTTCCTGCCAACCCGTGCCGACAGTGATGGACCAGCAGGCCAATCAGCAGAATTTCGATCTGCAGTGCGTGAGTCAGGAGAAGATTAATTTGATCTTTCCGATCAGCAGCATCATTTTGTCGGACAAGGGCAATCCGGGCGTGAAGACGCTTTCGGCGAGCGTGGCGATGCCCATTGAGAGGCCGCTGCAGCAATAGACCGTTAAGAGGACGAACGATTCATGGAAAAGAAAGGCGTGATGGTCCCGATGCTGCTGGCGCTGTTCGCGGCGGTGATCTACATGGTGGTGCTGTCGAGCAAGGAAAAAGCGCTCAGCCATGACTACGAAACGGCGCAAGTGCTTGTCGCCAACGCCGACATCCCGGAGCGAACGGTGCTCAAGGACACGATGGTCGAGCAGATGGCGATCCCGCGCAAGTTCATGCAGCAGGACGCCTTCGAGTACCGCACGCCCTCGGATTTGAAGCAGATCGTCAACTTGGTCACGCGCACGCGCGTGCCCAAGGGCAATCAGATCACGCAGTCCTCGCTCGTCGCACTTTCTCCGGAGTCGGGCCTGAGCGTCAAGATCCCGCCCGGCTACCGCGGCGCGATGCTGCCCATCGATTCCGACATGAAGCCTCTGATCAAGCCGGGCGACCGCGTCGACGTGCTGGTCACCTTCGAGGCGGTGATGAAGGACACCGGCCAGAAAGAAAAGGTCACCGCGACCATCCTGCAGAACGTGCTGGTCATCGCCGTGGGCACGAACCTGGGCCAGGGCATGAGCGCGTCGCAGTTCAAGTCGGCGGCGGCGGCGGAGGACAAGACCGCGTCGTTCGCCGAGCACGCCAGCATCAGCCTGGCGCTGAACCCGACCGAGGCCCAATACCTGGCGCTCGCCATCAAGCAGAGCGGCGGCGAGGTCACGGTCATCCTGCGCGGCCTTGGGGACATGGAGATGCATCCGATGGAGATGGCCAGCTTCCGCAAGCTGTTCAAGTGAGAATGGGGAAAGGCGCGACAACATGAATCGACAACTGCGGGCGGCGGGGCTGGCGGCGGCGGCGGCGGCGGGACTGGCGGCGGTCGCCGCGGCCCAGCCTGACGACTCGCTGATCGCCGTGTCCGCCGACGTCGTCGAGATCTCGGGGTCCTATTCGCAGAATTTGGGGTTTACTTGGACGCCGCTGCAGACGGGCGTCAACTTCGGCGAGAAGTCGATTCCCGGCATCATCCGCCTGGGAGACTTCGCGCGCACGACGGCTCTCCAAACGTCGCTGCAAATGCTGGAGACCGAGGGCAAGGCGCAGTTGCTGTCCAATCCCAAGGTCATTGTGCAGGCGCAATCGCAGGCTAACTTCGTGGTCGGCGGCGAACAGCCGTATCCCGCGGCCAACGGCAACGGTACGGTCACGACGGACTTCAAGAAGTTCGGCGTGATCCTCAACGTCGTGCCGGTGATTAACCCCAACAAGAAGGACACCATCCGCGCCGAGCTCCAATTGGAAGTCTCGAACATGAACTTCTCGCAGACGGTGCAGGTCGGCAACACCACCGTGCCCTCGGTGGTCACGCGCCAGATCCAGACCGCCGTCGAGGTCAAAAGCGGAGACACCTTGGTCATCGGCGGCCTCAAGTCCAGCACGAAGAACGTCTCAACGACGAAGGTCCCGTATCTGGGCAGCATCCCGATCCTCGGGTGGCTGTTCACCACGAAGAGCGTGACGGAGTCGGAGGAGTCCCTGTTCCTGTTCATCACGATGGAGATCGTCAAGTAGCGGCATGCCCGAGCCCACGACCATGAGCGGTCCCTCGACGGCGACGCCGACGTCCTTGCGCGACCCAGGCCGGGTCATCGTGTTCACCGGCCCCAAGGAGGGCGTGGGCAAGACGACCGCGTGCCTGAACCTGGCGCTGGCGTGGGCGGGCAGCCAGAACCGCAAGGTCGTGATCGTGCACATGGACCCGCTGTGCCGCAACGACCTGAACTTCGTGCTGGGCAACCTCAACCCGCCGTCGTTGGCGAGCATGATCCAGCTGGTCGGCGACAGCCCGACCGGAGGCCTGGGCCGCCTGCTCAAGGGACGCATCCCGTTCTCGCAGTGGGGCGTCGGGCTCCTGCCGCTGGCGTCGTCGCGCACGGAATTCCAGAAGCTGTCGCCGAACGTGGTCGTCAAAGTGCTGGGCTCGCTGGCCGAGAGCTACGACCTATTCATCGACGTCGATCCTTTTTTTCCGATGCAGGTTTTCTCCTTCGACCTGGCCGATCTGATCTACTGGGTGTGCATGCCCCAGCGCTCGCATTTCGAGGCCACGTATTCCCTGTTCAACGAGATCAAGGCCCTGCACTTTCCGCTCGACAAGTTCGAGATCGTGGTCAACCAGGCCAACCTGCCCGGCGCTCTGGCGCCCAAGGAGGTGGCACGCTTCTTCGACGCGATGCAGAAGAAGGTTCTGGCCTACATGCCCTGGGAGGACCTGATCCCGGAGTTCGCCAACACGCAGAAGATCCTCGTCGTCGAGCACATGCAGAGCGACTGGGTGAAATCCCTGCGCGTTCTGCTGGGCCGCACCATGGAGCAGCCCGCCACGGTCAAGCACTGGGACACGTTCGTGGGTGCCGAGGAGTTCGGCGCGTCGGCCGACATGCTGTGGCGGCCGTCTTCCGGCGCCGGCATGTCGGAGGCCAAGCCCGCGCCGACGGCGGCGGCCATTTCCGACATTCCCGATTTCTGGGACGAGTTGAAGGCCAAGATGCACAAGTTCGTGGTCGCCGGCATGGAGACCGAGCACATCCGCATCAGCGACGACCCGAAGATGAACGACGAGAACCGCACGAAGGTCGGCCTGATCATCGAGAACCTCCTTCAGCGCGAGCAGGGCCTCTCCTTGACGCGCGCCCAGCGCGAGATGTTCGTCACCGAGCTCATCGACGAGATCCTGGGCCGCGGTCCGCTGGAGGCCCTGCTGCGCGACCCGGCCATCAACGAAATCATGGTCAACGCGTTCGACAAAATTTACGTCGAGAAGCACGGCCAGCTGGTGCTTCTGCCCATGCGCTTTCGCAACGACGAGCAGGTCGTGCAGGTCATCAAGCGCATCGTCGCGCCCATCGGCCGGCGCATCGACGAGTCGGTGCCGCTGGTCGACGCGCGCCTCAAGGACGGCTCGCGCGTCAACGCGATCATAGCGCCCCTCGCCGTCTCCGGCCCCACTTTGACGATCCGCCGCTTCTCGGCCAAGCCGTTCACCTCCGACCAGCTCATCAAGTTCGGCTCCACGACGCCCCAGCTCATCGAATTTTTGCGCGCGTCGGTGATCACGAAGAAAAACCTTCTGATCTCCGGCGGCACCGGCACCGGCAAGACGACCTTCCTCAACATGCTCTCGAACTACATCCCCGACGGCGAGCGCATCATCACCGTCGAGGACACCGCCGAGCTGCGCCTGCTCGCCGAGCACTGGATCCGCCTGGAAAGCCGCCCGCCCAACATCGAAGGCAAGGGCGAGATCACGATCCGCGACCTGATCAAGAACTGCCTGCGCATGCGTCCCGACCGCATCATCGTCGGCGAGTGCCGCGGCGGCGAGGCGCTGGACATGCTCCAGGCCATGAACACCGGCCACGAGGGCTCGCTGGCGACGCTGCACGCCAACACGCCGTCGGACGCGATCTCGCGCCTGTCGGCGATGTGCCTGATGGCGGGCACCGACCTGCCCATGAACGTGCTCATCGAGATGATCTCAAGCGCGGTCAACATCTTCGTGCAGATCACGCGCTTTCCGGACGGCAAGCGTCGCACCACCTACATCACGGAGTGCGTGGGCCGCGACGGCATCAAGATCCTCACGCGCGAGATTTTCCGCTTTTATCAGACGCACGTCGACGAGCAGGGCAAGAGCTACGGCTACTTCACCGCGTGCGACTACGTGCCGCGCTTTTACGACGAGTTCAAGCTCAAGGGCCTGGAGATTCCCAAGGAATTCTTCATGAGCGAGCGCACGAAGAAGAAGAACGGCCTGCCCAACGCGATCGACGACCTGCTCAAGCAGGGCATCCCTTGCCCGGAGAACGTCGAAACGCAGGGAGCGGTAGCGTGAGACTCGCGGCGGCGCTCGGCGTCCTGCTGGCGGTTGGCGCCGCGCCCGCCGCGGCCCAGCAGCTTTTCAGCCGCGCCGACATCGAGTTCATCGTGGGCAAGCGCGACGCCAACGGCGCGGTGGTTCAGGAAGGTGCGGAGAGCCGCATCCAGATGGTCTACCACTATTTCAAACGCGACCGCGACCAGGGCGTCCCCGTCCCAGCTTGGATCAACGCCAAGCTCGGGGCGATGCTGAGCCATCCGGTGTGGCAGGACCCTGACGACGGCCTGCTCAACGAGGCCCAGCTGTGGCAGTCGCCGGACTCGGTGCTCTATGAATTTTTCGAACTGGTGCGCCGCAGCTTCCCGCCCGCCGACGGCGGCAAGCTGGTCTCGCCCGGCGCGCTCGTGCGCGAGTACGAGGACAACCGCGTCAAGTTCAACATGGCCTACGACCGCCTGCTGCGCGCCCACCTGCGCGACTCGCTCAACGGCCGGGCGCGCTCGGAGATCGCGACGTACGGCCTGATCAACAATCAGCTCGACGGCGTGATGGACGGCCTGATCAACGGCAACACCCAGCGCTACAAGGACGCGGTGATCGGCATCGCCGCGCTGTGTAATTCCTCCTACGACATCCTGCAGGTCAATCCGCGCGGCTACGCGCAGGCTCCCAAGGATCAATCGAGCCTGGAGAACGTCGCGTTGTTTTTCGCGATGCTCGGCGTTCTGGTCGCGGGCCTGATGGGCTTGTCGATCGGCGTGGAGAACGACGAGAAGATCGTCGGCTTGGCGGAGCGATACAAGACGAAGGCCAAGGAGTGGGCGCACGAGTACGAGCGCCAATTCATCGTCATCAAGGTGCACTATCTCGTCGGCGCGCCGATAGCCGCGGGCTTGATCATCGGCCTGCTGACCTTCGACGTCTACGGCTTCCTGATCTTCTTCGGCATGGGCGTCTACGCGGGGCTGATCCTGCCGGGCTGGCTTTTAGGCATCATCCGCCAGCGGCGCGGCGCGCGCTGCGAGGCCCAGCTCATGGACACGATGGTGCTGATGTCCAACGGCCTGAAGTCGGGCATCGACCTGATCGGCTGCATCGGCATGGCTACCAAGGACATGCAGCCGCCCATTTCCGAGGAGTTCGGGCTGTGCCTGAAGAACTACCACCTGGGCATGAGCATCGACAAGGCTCTTGAAGGCATCGAGGAGCGCGTGCAGAGCCGCCTGCTGTCCTACATGATCAAGGCCGTCGTCATCCAGCGCTCGGTCGGCGGCAACTTGACCAAAATCTTCGACCGCATCGTCGAGAATATCCGCGAGGAGTCGAAGCTGGTGGAGAAGACCGCCGCGATGACCGCCCAGCAGCGCATCCAGGCCATCGTCGTCGGCGTGATGCCGTGGATCATGCTGCTGATCATGTTCGCCTTCCAGCCCAAGCCCATGGCCGCGTTCTATTTCACGCCGATGGGCTTCATGACTTTGCTGTTCTGCACCATCTGGATTTCGATCGGCATGAAGGTCGTCAATAAGCTGGGAGACATCAGCGTCTGACATGGGCGGCATCGATCCCCTGACTCACTATTTTTTGCTCGGGCTGGCGTTCTTCGGCTCGGTGGCGGCCTACGTCACGGTCAGCCGCATGTTCGCGCCGCCGCCGGAGGACGACAAGAACGACTTGTCCAAGCTGGCCAACCGCGAGATGGGCACCAGTTCGGCGTTCTCCGGGCTCAACCCCAACGGGGGCTTGGTCGAGCGTCTGGACCTCTACCTGCTGCGCACGTTCCACCTGGACGTGAAGCTGGAGGAGCTGCACATGCTGTTGGGCCGGCCGGCCAAGCCCAGCGCGCTGGACATCCTGCACCTGAAGGAGTTCTTCGCGCTGTTGTTCGGCGGAATCGCGGCGTTCGTCACCGGCTATTGGCCGCTGCTGGGCTTCGGCGCGATCGGCTTCCTGGTGCCGGACTCTCTGATGAACGCGCGCATCCGCGCGCGTCAGGCCGACATCATGCGCAACTTCCCGACCACGGTCGACTTGATGGCGCTGACCATCGAGGCCGGCCTCGACTACATGTCGGCCATCGAGCGCATCTTGAAGAACGTGCGGACGGGACAGCGCACGGAGCTGGAAAAAGAGCTGGAGAAGATGATCAACGAGGTCCAGCTCGGCTATTCGCGCCGCGACGCGCTGACCCGTCTGGCGCTGCGCACGGGCATCTCCGAAATCCGGTCCTTCGTGGGTCTGATCATCCAGTCCGACGAGCTGGGCACGAGCCTGGTCGAACTGCTGCGCAACTACGCGGCCGATATGCGCTTTAGGCGCCTCAATCGCGCGGAGAAGCTGGCCGCGCAGGCCTCGACGAAGATGCTGATCCCTCTGTTCATCTTCATCTTCCCGACCGTGTTCATCCTGATGCTGGCGCCGATGATGAAGAGCCTGATCCAGGGAGGCTTGGGCTTCTGATGAACGCGCGCGCCCTCGCCGTGCTGCTGGCGCTGGCCTCCGCGGTTCCTTTGCGGGCGCAAGACGACGCGCCGATGGTCAAGGACACCGAAGGCCTGTTCCTGGACATGTCGAAGGTGAACTTGGGCACGATCAGCTCCGAAGACGACAAGAAGAAATACATCTACACCATCCAGCTGGAGAAGTCGCGCCTGACGCGGCAGGCGCTGAAGATCGTCTACGAGAACGCCTTCGACCTCTACCGCGAGGGCCAGTTCGAGAACGCCAACGAGCTGACGCAGAAAATACTGGCCATCGATCCGACCTATGAAGACGCGCGGATCCTGAACCGCGCCACGCTCGATCTCAAGGGCTCGACCACGCCGGCGGCCTCCCGGCACCGCTTGTTGTCGGACCGTTTCGAGGAAGGCATGTCGCTGTATCGGCAGGGGCGTCTGGTCGAGGCGGCCGACCGTTGGGACGAGGTGGTCAAGCTTTCGCCGCTGAACTTGAAGGCGCGCTACTGGCTCAAGCGCGCGCACAAGGAACTGGCCGTCGAGCACTTCCGCCGCGGGCAGAAGGCCTACGCGCAGCACCGCCTGCGCGACACGCTCGATCAATGGTATGCGGCGCTGGTGCTGGACCCGCACTATCCCCGCCTGGCGGCGTCCATCGCGAAGGTGGAAAGCGAGGAGCGCGAGCAGGAGGCCAACGAGAAGCTGCAGACGGCGCTGAACCTCTACGGCCAGGGCCTGGTGCTAGAGGCGCTGAAGACGCTCGACGAGGTGCTGGCGATCGGCCCTGGTAACGCGAAGGCGCAGAAGCTTCAATCGGAGATCCGCGCGGAGGTCGCCAACCAGCACGTGATGGAAGGCCGCCGGCTCTACGAGTCCCGCCAATATGAGGCGGCGATCGCCGAATGGAAAACGGCCACCGATTACGGCTACGACTCCAAGGCCGCGGATCAATTGGTGGCGCGCGCCAAGGAGCAGGAGCGGCGCGAGGAGGCCGCGCGCAAGCGCGCCGCCGAGGCCGCGAAGGTGCGCGAGGAAGACGCCAAGAAGAAAGCCGACGAAGAGGCGGCGGCGGCTGAGGCCAAGAAGAAGGCCGACGCCGACGCCAAGGCCAAGGCGGACGCCGAAGCCCAGACGCAAAGTCAGAACGGCGCGCCGGCGGCCGCGCCGGCCGCTCCCGCCGGCGTCAGCGACTCGGCCAAACAGCAGTCCCAGCAGGCCTACTTGGCGGGCATGGTTTATTTCCAGCAGGGCAACTACGAGAAGGCGCGCGACCAGTTCATGCTCGCCAAGCAGCTTGACCCCGGAAACCCCGACGCCGCCGCGGGGCTGGACCGCATCGAAAAGCTCTACGGCGGGGGCCAATAGCCGTGCGCCTGTCCGCGAAGTGGTTCTTGTGGTTCGCCGGCATCGGCGTCTACGTGATGTTCCTGGGCGGCATTTTCTATTACAACCTGTTCAAGTGGACCTTCGACGAGAAGCTCAAGCAGGAGTCCATCGACATGGTCCGGCTGTACGCGCCGCAGCTGGTTCAGGGCTTGTCGCGCAACCAGGGCGCCATCAGCATGACGGAATACGACGTCGTCTCGCGCTTCGCCAAGGACGACCGCGTCGCCTCGCTGCTCTACCTGAACAAGTACGGCGACGTGCGCTGGTTCCGCGACCCGGCGATGATCTCCAAGACCTTCGACGACTTCACCAAGCAGGTGACCTTGCCCACGGACGCCATCGAGCAGGCGTGGCTGGCCAAGACGCCGATCGTGCGCGCGGTGCCGAACATGGAGCTCTACGACATCGCCATCCCGCTGGCGCTGCGCGGCGACGTGCTGGGCATCATCGACCTGCAGGTCAGCCGCGCCGGCGTGGCGAAGGTCATCGACCAGGCCATGAACAAGTACGCCATCGGCGCCGTGGGCGTGCTGCTGCTGCTGGGCATCCCTCTGTACTTTTTCCTGCACCACTTCGTGCTGTCGCCGCTGATGAACCTGCGCGACGCCGTGGAGTCGATCTCCTTTAAAAGCCTGGAGCTCAAGTTCAAGGCGGGCGGCGATGAGGTGGGGGATCTGGCCAACGCGCTGTCGATCTTCCTGTCGAAGGTGAAGGCCGAGATCGCCAACGCCCTGGCCCGCGAGCAGCGCCGCGGCGTGGCCGAGGCGCGCTGGTGGGAGTCGATCCTCAAGACCATCGTCACCAAGAACCACCGCGCGATCGTCGTCGACGAGGACAACACCGTGCTGTACACGAACTTCGCCGTCACCGGCGTGGCCACCAACGACGGCAAGCTGCACCTGCTCGACGTCATCGACAGCCAGCAGCAGGACGTTCTGCGCCTGGTGGGCGTCGCGCTCGACCGGCCCAACCAAGTGGTGGAGGCCGACACGATGTTCCGCTCCGAGCCGTGCCGCGTGAAGGCCGTGCACCTCGACGAGGAAGGCGAGACCAAGCGCACCTTGATCTTGTTCGAGGTGAAGACGGCCGGCGCGAGGGTCGTTTGACCGCGAGCGCCGCGAAGAATCCGCCGTACTTGCGCCCGTCCGCGCGCTCTGCTAAGCTTGACGGGTCCGCGGGTCGCGTCTTTGAGGAGATATTGAGGAAATGAACTACAAAATCCGGCGCATCGATCCGTATTGGATGAAGAATCCCGTGATCCCGATCGTCGCGTTGGTCGGGGTTGCCGCGGGGTTGGCGCTCGTCAACGCGGGCCAGGCGGTGCCCGCGATCATCGCCGGAGCGGTCGCCGGAGTGGCGATCGTTTTGGCGACCCAGCCGGCGGTGACGGCGGTCATGGGCGTGCTGGGCCTTCTCGGCGGCCTGACCACGTTCGTCTTCTTCCCGCGTCCCGATGTCGTCGCGATGTCTCCGCTCATGCGCGCGCTCTCGGCGGTCCTCTTCTCCGTCTTCTACATGGTGCTGATGGACGGGGTCGTTTTGTTCATCGCGGTGCTCTACAATCTGTTTGCCGGGGCCGTGGGCCTGGGCGGGCTCAGCCTGGACCTGGACGCCGACGGCGGCGAGGGTGAGGCGTAGAGCCGGTGCGGGTCAACGCCGTCCACGCCTCGCGCGAGCCCGGACGGGCGGCGCTCGTCGTTGAGGCGCTGCAGGGCGCCGGCGTGGCGGTCACGGCGGTCCAGCGCGCCAAGGAAGTCCAAAGCCTGCTGGCTCACCGCGGTTGCGACCTGCTGCTGGTCGGACAGAAGCTGGCCGACGAGGACGGCGTGGAGTTCGTGCGCTCCCTGCGCCTGAAAGGCCCGGCCAAGCAGCTCCCCATCGTCGCACTCGTCGAGCACGCCGAGCAGGCTCCGGCCGGCGCCTCGCCGGTCAAGCACGCCTACGCGCTGTTCGGCCGCGGCACGCCCGCGGCCGCCGCGGCGGCGACCGCCGCGGCTCCCGCCAAGGACCGCGCTTCCCTGCGCCTGGCCTTTTTCCAGGCCGGCGCCGACGAGTGCCTGTCATTAGGCTGGGACGCCGCCGAGTGCCTGGCCCGTATCAAGGCCGTTCTGCGCCGCACCCAGGCCAGCGCGCCCGAGGAAATCGTCAAGATGGGGGAAATCGAGCTCAACCTCACGAGCTACACCCTCCACGTCAGCGGCAAGCGCGTGCCGCTGACTTCCAAGGAGCTGGATCTGCTCTACGTTTTCTTGAGCTCGGCCAACCGCGTGCTCTCGCGCCCCTACCTGATCGAGCGCGTCTGGGGCTACAACTATTTCGGCTCGCCGCGCACCGTCGACGTGCACGTGCGCCGCCTGCGCGAGAAGCTGGGCGTCGCGGCGCGCCACATCACGACCATTCCGTGCGTCGGCTACAAGCTGGTCCCCCCCGGCGGGGAATTGAGGAGATGACATGGCGAAGCTTCTGATCATCGACGACGACGCTCATTTGCGCGAGAGCCTGGCCGAGGTCCTGGATCTCGACGGCTTCGAGTGCCACCAGGCGGGCGACGCGAAGGAAGGCATTGCGGCGGCTCAGAAGCTGTCGCCCGATGTGGTCATCATGGACATCCAGCTTCCCGACTCCTCCGGCTTCCAGATCTGCCAGGAACTGCGCAAGCGCTCGAAGACCATGATCCTGATCATGATGACGGGCCGTTTCTTGTCCTCGGAGGAGAAGACCCAGGGCTTCGAGCTGGGCGCCGACGAGTACATCACCAAGCCTTTCGACCTCGCCGAACTGTCGGTCCGGATCAAGCAGCTTCTCTCGCGCAACGCGCCGCGCGGCTGAGGCGCGGCGCCGCCGGCGGGAACCCTAAGTCATGCCCACGCGCAGACGCGGCAAGCTCGCGTATAAGATTCTCTTCTGGTTCCTGCTCATCTCGCTGATCCCGATGGGCGTGGTCGGCTACTACCTGATCAACGTCTCCCAGCAGTCCCTGCACAACGAGACGCTGACCATGCAGGGCTCCCTGGCGGTGGGCTTTTCCGACACCGTCGATAAATACGTGGCGACGTTTCGCAACGTGATGACGGAAACCGCCAGCCTGGACGATTTCACGTCGATGAACCCGGCCAAGCAGCAGCAATATCTCAACCGGATACTCCAAATTCATCTGGCGGTTTTGGAGTTGTCGGTGCTCAACGGCAAAGGCGTGGAGACCCTGCGCGTCGGCCGCTTCCTGGGACCGAACCCGGAACTGCGCGACTTCAGCCGCGAGGATCTTTTTCAGTCCGCGGTCGGCCCGAAAGGACAATACGTGGGGCGGCTGGAGCGCTTCCAGGGGCTTTATCCCACCGTCACCGTCTCGGTGCCCATTCTCGATGCGCACGCCCAGCCCGCGCGCGTGGCCGGCGTTCTGGCCGCGCGCATCAGCCTCAATCCGCTGTCGACGATGCTGTCCATGGAGTTCCCGTCCACCGGCAGCAGCCAGGCCGCGGTGGTGGCACCCGACGGATTTTTGATCGCGCACTCCGACCCCAAGGAGATCTACCGTCCCGACGCGCGCCTCTCCGACGACGTCCTGCGCGTGGTCACCACGCAGGCCAGCGAGCGCGGCAGCGGCGACATGGCGCTGGCCGACGGGCGGCGCATGCTGGCGTCCTTCGCGCAGTCGCGCGACCTGGGCTGGATCGTCTACGTCCAGCAGCCGGTGGAGACCGCCAACCAGTCCGCCGATCAGATGCGCTCCCAGATCGTGAAGTTTTTTCTGATCGTCGCGCTGTTCATGGTCCTGTTCTCATTGGCGATGGCCAACCACATCACCCAGCCCATCCGCATTCTCAAAGAGGCGGCCGACCGCCTGGGCCGCGGCCAGTTCGAGGACCTGCCCGAGGTGGTGGCCACCAACGACGAGATTGGCGACCTGGCGCAGACCTTTTTGGGCATGAGCGACTCTTTGAAGGAAAAAACCGGCGAGTTGATCCACGCCAAGCAGGAATTGGAGAAGTTCACCAAGTTTTTAGAGAAGCGCGTGGACGCGCGCACGCGCGAGCTGCGTTCCGCCCAGGACGAGCTCATCAAGAAGGAGCGCCTGGCCGCCATCGGCCAGATGGCGTCCGTCGTCGGCCACGAAATCCGCAACCCCCTGGCGGTCATCAACAACTCGATCTACTTCATTAAGACCAAGCTGTCGACCGGCCAGGAGCCCGACCCCAAGATCGCCAAGCACATCAAGATCATCGAGTCCGAGATCCAGCAGGCCAACGGCATCATCAACGAGATCCTGACCTACTCCCGCCAGCGCGACTTGAAGCCCGAGCGCGTTCAGCTCAACACCTGGCTTGAGGAACTGCTGTCCGTGTATCCGTTCCCGCCGCACATCACCCTGGAGAAGCAGTTCGACCCGTCCAGCGTGAGCGTCGAAATCGACACCACCGAGGTTCAGCAGGCGATCCGCAACCTGATCGGCAACGGCATCGAGGTGATGCCGCCGCCGAAAGGCGGCAAGATCACCATCCGCACCGCCATACCCGAGCCGGGCTGGGTGCGCATCGACATCGGCGACGCGGGCGGCGGCATCCCGCCGGACGTCCTCGACAAGATCTTCGCGCCGTTTTTCACCACCAAGGCGCGCGGCACCGGCCTGGGGTTGGCGGTCGTACGCAAGGTCGTGGATCGCCATAAGGGCCGCGTCGAGGTGGAAAGCAAGGTCGGCGTCGGCACGACGTTCATGCTGTATCTGCCGACGGTCGTCTGACGCGATTTCGCGTCGACCTCGGCCGGCCTCGGCCGGCCTTGACAGCGCCAGCAGGCGGAGTTAGACTGAATCTACCCCATGATTCCCGCGCTTACCCTCTTGCTCGCCGCGGTTCCTTTGATGGCCCAGGATGACATGTCCTCGGCCGCGGCCGACGACCTTGTCAGCCAGGCGCGCGCGACGGCGACGCGAAATTCGGCGGCGCCGGCCGCGGGTGCCCCTGCGGCGTCGGCCCCGGCGTCGGGCTCCGCGGCCGATTCCTCCGGGTTTTTGACGCTGGAGTGCGGTGCAAACGGAGAGCTTCTATCGCTGACGGGAGGCGGCGCCGCCTCTTCGTCGTCTTCTCCTGATCCGAACGGGCGCATGCAATTGACGGATCGCGCCCGTTCGCTCGACAGCAACCGCTCGGGTTCGTATTCCGTCGCCGAACTGCGCCGGATCGTTGACGACGCGGTTCGCTGGGGCGCGGATCCCTATCTGGCCGCCGCGATCGACGTGCATGAGAATTCCGTTGCGAACGGGAACCCAGAGAACAACGATCTGGACTGGATGATTCATCAGCCCGCGCTTTTAAACGCCATGGGTTGCAACGGCGTCGATGCCGCCGGTCGGCCCGTGAACGCGGCGGCGCCGACGTTTAATCTGGCTCCCGGCGGCCCCTCCGGGGGCCGCGCGACGACGGTCCGGGCCTGCCTTCCGGAGGTCAAGGACCCATGGACTTCGCTGGTGAAGATTCCGGGGCTGATCTTCGACCCTGGGCCGGCCGGCGGCGGCGTGCTTGCGGGTTGCTGCGCGAACCTTGAAATCCCGTCGGCTTTGAGCGACACCGCAAATCCCCAGGCCAACGCCAAAATCAATGCGCTGTTCAAAAATTTCGTCGCGACGCGGGCGGTCAAAGAACTTCAGGCGCAGGCACCGGAGCGCGGGGCGGTTTTCGCCATTCAAAGCTGGAACGGGCACGGCGAGGTGCGCACTCCGTATGCGTCGATCTACAATCACCTGGACATGGGGCGCTGCCCGGTCTACGGCAACGCCGTCGCGGACGTGATGACCAACATGTTGATGAACAATCCGGAGTTCGTGGACTTGGTCCGCCAGGCGCGGGCGAAAAACGGGGAGCGGCAGCCGATCAGCATTTTCTGCCTGGGCCGCCGGGAATTTTCCTCCACGACCGTCCCGCTTGATCCCGGCCAATTCGCCGCGCGGGAGCGGGCGTACATGGCGGACCCCGGTTGCCGGGATGCCCGCTGAACGCCGTCGCCGCCGGCGGTACTCGCGCGCGGCGGCCGCGCGCAGGACGGCGATCTTCTGATAGAATCCATGTCCACTGACATGAAAGGCAAGATACTCATCGTCGACGACGACGCGAACATCCGCGAGGGACTCAACGACATCCTCGACGCCGAGGGCTACGAGATCGCCCAGGCCGGCTCCACCGCGGAGGCCCTGGCCCAGGTCCGCAAGGCCTTCTTCGACGTGATCTTGATGGACTACAACCTGACCGACGGCACCGGCATCGACGCCATCCGCCAGATCCGCGGCATCAACGTCGACAGCCAGATCCTGATGATCACGGGCAACGCGTCGCTCGACACCGCGGTCAAGGCCATCCAGGAGTCCGTCGACGACTTCCTGACCAAGCCCGTCAGCCCGGACCTGCTCAAGCGCGCGATCGCCAAGTCGCTGGAAAAGATGAAGCTGCGCCAGGAAAACCGCCGTCTGATCGAGGATCTCAAGAAAGCCAACGAGCAGACCGCGCGCCTCTCGGCGATGAAGTCCAAGTTCATGTCCATGTCGTCGCACGACTTGTCGAACTCGCTGATGACTTTGCAGGTCAGCTTCGAGATGCTGGCCTCCACCATCAATCCCGACGAGGACCAGAAGAAGCGGATGTATTACATCGCCAACGGCATCCGCCAGCTGGCGCGGCTCATCGAGGACCTGGTCGACTGGGCGTCGATCGAGCAAGGCAAGTTCCGCCTGGAGACCAACCTCTTCGACCCCGGCGCGATGATCGAGGAGATCGTGGTCGGCCCGCAGACGCGCGCGCAGGCGCGCGGGATCAAGCTGATCGTCGAGGCGGCCAAGGGCCTGCCCACGCTCAGCGCCGACAAGAAGCGCCTGGTGCAGGTCTTCAACAACCTGATGGAAAACGCGATCCGCCACACGCCCAAGGGCGGCACGGTCGCGGTGGGGGCCGCGCGCGACGGTGCTGCGGTCCGCTTCTGGGTGCGCGACAACGGCGACGGCATAGCCCCCGCGGACCTGGAGCGCATCTTCGAAAGCTTTTATCAGGGAACGGGCTCCTCAGGCGGACGGTTGGGTCTGGGTTTGTCGATCTCGCGCGAGATCGTGCACGGCCACAAGGGCCGCATCTGGGTGGAGAGCCCCGGGCCGGGCAAGGGGGCCGCGTTCCTGTTCACGATTCCGGTCGGAGCCGTCTCTTGACACGCCGGGAAAAAACCGTTATCTAGGACGTGCGGTAGGCCGCCCGTCACGACGCCTGAGGAGAATAGAATGGCTGCGAGCAAAGCTGCGCCGAAGAAGCGGGTGAAGGTTCTGATCGCCGACGACCAGACCTTGTTTCGCGAGGGCATCAAGGACCTGCTCGACGGCGAAAAATCCATCGAGGTGATCGGCGAGGCCGCCGACGGGTTGGAGGCGGTGCGCCTGGCGCGCAAGCTGCGCCCCGACGTGATCCTGATGGACATCAAATTGCCGCACCTCGACGGCGTCTCGGCCACGCGCCAGATCCGCAAGGAACTGCCCGCCACCAACGTGCTGATCCTGTCCAGCTACGAGGACGAGGCGCACGTGATGGAGTCCATTCAGGCCGGCGCCAACGGCTATTTGTCCAAGATGCTGCCGGCGGCCGAGCTGGTCAACGCGCTCAAGGCCTTCGCCAACGACGGCGTGATGATTCCCCAGCAGGTGATGGGCAAGCTCTTGCAGGGCCTGCGTCAGATGTCCGAGGGCGGCGGTTCCTCGCCCGTCGCGCTGACCAAGACCGAGATCCGCGTGCTGGTCCTCTTGGGCTCCGGCCAGTCCAACAAGGAGATCGCGGCCAAGATGGACTGCTCGGTCAAGACCATCAAGAACCATCTCAACGCCGTCTTTCAGAAACTGGAGGTCAGCAACCGAACCGAGGCCGTCGTCAAGGGCATCGAGATGGGCCTGATCTCTCCGGAAGAACCGAACTGAAGCGCGAGGAATTCGCCGCCCAGTGCGAGCGCGGCGCCGCGCAGGCGGCGGCGTTGCCCGTCACGTCCGCCGTGCTGCGCTGGACGTCCGACCAGCTCAAGCGCGGCGAGCCGCCGTGGTGGAAAGCGATAGCCAAGGCTTGGGACAAACGCCGCTTCGTCGCGTGGACCGAGGCTTGGGGCCTCTACGTGTCGGCGCTTCACTACGAGGCCTTGAGCGACGCGCAATCCCCGCTCGTGCCGTATTTTCCGTCCTGCGGCGGCACCGCCGAGGCGGAGCCGGCGACCGGGCTGGCGCGTTTTTTCGCCGCCGCGCCGGGGTCCTTCTACGACAACCTGAGCCGGCGCCACCGCCGCACCTACATCGCGGCGCGGTCGCTCTTGTGGATGAGCCCGGCCTTGCTGTTCTTTCAGCGCAAGCGGCGCCTGCCGTATTACCTCGTGCAAATCAACGCCGGCGCCGGCCTGGACATGGCCGCCGACGTGCTGTCCAAGACGAAGGGCTTCGATTCGGGGCTGATCGCGGCGCGCATCGGGCTGGACCCCGAGCCGCTTGACACTTCGGACCTGATCCAGCGCCGTTGGCTGACCGCGGGCGTGTGGCCCGATCATCTTCCGGGCATCGCCGATCTGGACGCGGCGGTTGAAGCGGTCAAGGTCCGATGCGCCGCCGAGAGCTCCTTTCTGCAGTTGGCGCCGTGCTCTCCCGAGAAGGCTCCCGCGTTCCTGGCAAAAAACGTGCCGAACGACGACGCCGACGTCGGCCTACTGGTGTTCAACATGGCGACGACCTCGCGCATGGACGACGCCGAATACGCCGCCTATGCCGCCGCGATGGCCGCGACGCTCAAGCCCTGGGGCGACCGCGGCCTGTGGATCGAGGCCGAGCACGTGCGCGGCGAGAGCTTCCCGACGACTCTGCAGCTGCGCGCGCACCGCTTCGTTGGAGGCGCTCCGCGCAGCGCGGTGCTGGCCAGCGTGGATTTCGACGCGCGCACCCACGTCCATGACGACGCGGCCGCCCAGGCGTTCCTGTCCGTCGCGTGAGCCGCGCGGCCGCGACACCGAAATTTTACCGCTCCGGCCTTGATTTTCCGCGGGACGCGGCTATAATCCGGTTATGACGCGCCCGTCGACTGTCGCCTTTCTGGCGGTGTTTTTTTTCGTCACCCCGGCGAACGCGGAAGACCAGTTGACGACCGTTCTGGCGGCGGTCCCGGCGGACAATTGCGGTTCGGCGGCGGGCGCGGCTCGCCTGTCGTGCGCGCAGCGCAAGGCGCAGGCGGCGGCGGAGAGCCTGGAGCTCTTCGCGACGCGCGGCGAATCCCTCCGCGACCGCGCGGCGGCGGCGGACGGCATCTCCCCGGAACTGCGGCCATTTTTTAAGGATCGCGCATCGTCTCTCAACGCGCTGTACCGGACTTTGGCGGTGCTGGACTATACGGCGGCTTTGCGCGACGGCGGCGACGCGTGCCGGGCGCGCGCTCGCCGCGGGGCGCTGCTGAGCGCGCCGGACGGGCTGTTCACCGACCCGAAGACGGGAAACGCCTCGGCATGGATCGAGCGCCTCGTCGGTCCGGCCGCGTTGAAAAAAACGTCCGAGGCGGCGTTGGATGAAGCGGGCGCGTCCGTGCCTTCGCCCCGAGACGCGGCGGGCTACGCGCGCCTGCGCGCGCGTGCGCGGCGCTTGAGCGAGGAACTGCTGAGCGCGGGCGAATCGGCGGGCCGGCGTTGCGGGCGGGCGAAGGTCTACGAGGCCCTGGCGGCGGCCGACGCGGAGCAGGGCGGCGCGGTGCTCGCGTCTCGGGACTTGTCTCCAGCGCGCCGAACCGGCCGGTCCGTACTTCTGCTGGCGCATCCGGGCGACGGTCGCATCGAGGCATTGGGCGCTGCGACGGCGGTGGAGACGACGTCGGGAACGTTCTTGGTGACGGACGCGCGGCTGGTGGTCGACGCGCAGGGGCGTCCGCGGCCGGGCCTGGAGGTCGCGGCGCGAGACGGCGCGGGGCTGGGACGCTTCACGTCCATCAAGTTTACGCGGGTCGACACGGCGTCGGGGCTGGCGGAAGGTCCAGTGCCGGCGGGCGTGAGCGGTCTTCGTCTTGCCTCCCGCGCGCCAGCGGAAGGCGCGCTGATGAGCGCGACGGCGCAATCGGCGGCGGCGGGATATTGGGGCCGGACGACGGGCTTGGTGACGCGGTCGTCCGGGGACTGGTTCGAAACGGACGCGGCGGCCGACGACGCGATGTCGGGCGGAGCGGTGACGGACGCGGACGGCGCGTTGGCCGGTCTGCTGGTGCTGCGGCGCGCGGCGGACGGACGGCCGTGGCCCGCCGCGGTGAGCGGCCCGGCGCTGGCGCGGTGGCTTGCGGGCGGCGAGGTCGGGGCGTTCGCGTCGTCGGGGCGCGGCGAGGGAACGGCGTCGCTGGTGGAGACGGGGCTTGCGGAGGGCCAGTCGGTGCAGGACGCGGACTGCAACGGCGAGACGACGATGGTGATGGGCCAGGCGATTCACGCGGAGTGCGCGGCCGACTGCACGGGCTGCGGCGCGCCGGCGCCGGCGCTCAGGCCGGCGACGCCGCAAAGCAGCGCGCCGAGCGCTCCCGCGGGGCCGGACTGGGCGCAGATCTACGGGGCGCAGATGGGTCGGATGATCGGCCAGTATTTCGGGAACGTGCTGACACAGGCCTTGTTCGGCGGCGGTCCGGCCGGGCCGGCCTACGCGGCGCCCGTCGCGCCGTCCGCTCCGCCCAAGCCGAAAAAGCCGCAGGACGAACTCAAGATCACGGGATTGAGGCTGACCGTCAGTCCGAGCGCGGCGAAGCTGGGTGACAGCGTGGAAGTGACGGCGCAGTTGTTGTTCAGCGATGAGGACTATCCAGACAAGGCGAACGTGGACGTGGACCTGAGCGCGCCGGAAGGGACGTATTTCATCGACCGCATGGCAGGCCAGGGCCTCGACGCGGCGGAGGAAGGCGACCGAAACGTCACGCTCCAGACGGACGCGAGCGGGCGCGCGCGGGCGCGACTGCGGATCGAGAAAATGGACGCCGCTCAACCCCGGGTGGCCGACGACAGCGAAAACGACGACGCCGGCAACGCCGATGAGACGAACGCCTCTTCGCCGTTGCATCTGCCGTCGAGCGTGGCAAGCGCTGGCCTGGTGATCCTGGCGACGGCCCAAGCTCCGAACCGGCGCTTTCAGGCGCGCGCGGTGATTTGCTCCGTCGGCGCGTCCGGTTGCGGCGTCGATCGATCAGTCGCGGACATGCAACTGACGGTCTCGCCGTCCGGTCCTCTGCGCCGCGATCAGAGCGTCGTCTTGAGCGCGACGGTCAAAATGTCGGACGGCGGCGGCGCGCCGGGCGTGAAAGTCGCGTTTCGAGGCCGCGACGCCGGGGACGTGCGGTTTGCGACGGGCGACGAGGCGACGGCGATCACGGACGAGAAGGGCGTGGCGCGGGTGACGGGCCGGTTGTGGCGGGCCATCCCGGCGGGGAAGACGGAGGAGGAAGTTAAAGCGGAGGTCAAGGACGCGCCCGAAGGCGGCGCTCAGACCGCCGGGGTCTCGGCGGCGGCCGTGGTCCTGATCGCTACCGAGGAATCGGACGATTGCCCGATCAAACCGGGCGAGGACCCGCTACGCCGGTTCGTGGATAAGACGGGGCTGGCACCGGGCTACCTGGAGAAGCACGAGGGGCCGGACCTTGGACACACGATCGAAAGACACGTGGCCAAGTCGCTGGCATATTTAACACATCGCGTGGTTGAAGAGAAATACGAAGAAGCGAGCACGTTCAATGATCTGCCGACGGCCGAAAATATTATTCGTAGCATAGCCCAAGCGAACGGCCCGGAGATTGTCCTATGGTTTAATTCGCCCAATTCACGTGCAAAATCTCAAGATTTTGAAGATGAGTCCAGCAAGAGTGCGGATTCCCCCATTGGAATTCTGATTTCAGCAACCAATCCGGACCAACCGCAACAGTGTTATAAAGCACGCATCGTCCTAAGGCGCAAGGGCCGATGCGATATCTTCATCTTGACGGCGTATCCGAAGAGGCAATGACGATGCCCTCTTTCCTCAATAAATATAATAATTTTTCGGGTATTTCATTCGAGTTTCATTATCGCGAGGGGATTGAAAATCCTCTTGACGCGCCAGCGCGTTCTGACCGCCAAATAGCGTTGGACCTGCTCTACAGAAGCGGAAGCTCGCCGTCGTTGCTAGTCATTATAACGCGGTGGTTGCGCGATTTGATCCGCGAGGCGCATCATATCCGAGCGGACATCCAGCAGAACTGGCAGGAACTCAAGCATGAGGTTAATCGTCCGTTCAACACCGCCGAGGAAGCCAGCGCGTGGCTGGATGAGATCATCGAGGTTTGGGAGACGGAATTGAAGCGCATCGAGGGCGCGTCCCGAAGACAAGAGCCATGATTGAAATGTCCCCGGTCGGCAAACGGAACGTCTCGACGCTGCGTTCGCGGCTTTCGCGCGCCGGCCAGATCGTCATCCCCGCGATGCTGATCTTCCCGACGCTGTTCCTGTTCGTCTATCTCATCTACGAGACGGCGAAGCTCTCGCGCGAGAAGATCCGCCACCAGTTCGCCATGGACGCCGCCGCGTTCGTGGAGATGGCCAACTACTCGGACTTCCTGAACCGTTCGGCCTACGTCAACGGGGCGTTTCCCATGCGCATCTTCGAGGAGGGCTACGCGGGCTTTCCCGCCGACTGCACGGGCAAGGTCGCCAACTGCCAGCAGAAGTCGTACGCGTCGATCCTGTTCGACAACGGGGCGTTTCCGCACCTCGGCCGCCAGTACATCGATGGACATAAGGCGGAGGGAACCGCAGATTTTATCGGTAAGACGTCCTGGACGATCGAATACGGCTATAACAGCGACGGTAGTCCCACGTCGATCGCGCCGCAGTCGAACCGCACGACGATGAACGAGAATCCGCCGCAGAGCGTGGAGCCGTTCGTGCTGTTCTCGCTCAACGACGCCAATCACTTCTGGCACTCCTACCAATTGGCGACCGAGATCTACAAGCTTTGGTATCAGGTCTACTCCCTTTTGGGCTCGGTCGAGGACGCGCAGTACCAGGTGCTCACGCGCCTGACCGGAGGCCCGCCGCCGCACAGCTTCCTGCAGAAGTCCTACTGGCTCAACACGGGCGACAGTCCCAACGACGCCGCGCAGCTCGCGACGACGTTCGGCAATCAATTGGGCAACTTCAACGGCGCCGTCGGCGTGCTTTGCCAGCAGACGCTGTTGTATTGCGGCAACCAGCACCTGGGCGGCACCGGACTCCAGCCCTATCGCCCGGAGTGCGCCAACCCCGTGATTCAATTGCAGTCCTCGGCGGGCTGCGGCGGAGACATGAGCGGCGGCAGCGGCGGACTCTTTCAGTTGGTCTACGTCAAACAGCAGATGATCTCGAATCTCAACACGCCGCACGGCGGCGGCAACTATCCCGGGCTGTCGCTGATGATGAACTGGACGTATCCGTCCAGCAATTACTTCAACGTCAATTGGGGCCAGGAGTTCGGCAGCGCCGGTCCGCAGTTGCACACCACGATCTCCCTTTCGGGCGATCCGAAAAACGCCCCCGCGGTGTGGCCGGACCCCACGCCGCTTTTCCAGGTGAGGCAGTTCCCGTGACGCGCCGCCGGACCGGCCAGGCGACCACCGAGGTGGTACTGCTGTTTCCGATCTTCGTCTTTTTCCTGTTCGCCTTCGCGAAAATATTCGCTCTGCTGATCCTGGTGCAGAAGCTGGAGATCGCCTCGTTCTACGCCGCGCGGCGCTGGCAGCTGGAAAGCCACCGCAACGTCGCCTATGAGAGCCAGGACCAAGGGGCCCTGCTCACGAACATCAACGGCAACGTCATGAGTTACTTGGGCTACAATACGCCGAGCGTCTCCTCATTCCTAGACCTGGATCAGAATTGCCGCTCGACGACGACCTGCCCGTCCTCCGTGCCCGGCGTCACGGTCCAGCGCGCGCAGGTTTGGAACGTGGTCACCGTGACCGTGTGCACCAAGCCGCTGACCTTGCCGCTGTACACGTCTCCCGGCTTCGTGTTCTGCTCGACGAAATACGTGCCCAACCGCGACCGCCCCATCGCCTTCGTCCTGCCCGGCGGCTCCAGCCATTAAGCCCGCCCGCGCGGGCAAAAAAGCTATCATGATCAATCGCCGTCAACGACGACGCCGACCGGAGAAGACATGTTCTGGGCGAAAATGAAGCTGTTCCTGCAGCGCTGGTGGGTGCCCCTGCTCATCGTTTTCGGCGTGGTGCTGTCCATCGTCATCCCGGCCTGGTATCTGTCCGGGATGGAAGAGAGCGTGCGGCGCTACATCGTCGGCATCAACGTGGCGTCTTTGCCGTTCAGCATACTGTCGACCTTGGTCTTCGTCGGCTTCCTCTACCTTTTGCAGTACGGCGGGGGCTTTGCGATGTTCCGCAAGTCCAAGATCGACTCCGCGCACGTCAACGTGCGCTTCTCCGACGTGATCGGCAACGACGAGGCCAAGCGCGAGGCCTGGGAGGTCGTGGAGTTGCTCAAGGATCGCGCCATGCTCAAGCGCGTGGGCGGCAAGATCCTGCACGGCCTGCTCATGGTCGGTCCGCCCGGCTGCGGCAAGACCATGCTGGCCAAAGCGATCGCCACGGAGGCGGGGGTGCCGTTTCTGTCCACCGCGGGCTCGGAGTTCGTGGAAATTTTCGTGGGCGTGGGGGCGAGCCGCGTGCGCAAGCTCTTCAGCCAGGCGCGCCAATACGCGAAGGCCTACGGCGCGTGCATCATCTTCATCGACGAGATCGAGGTGCTGGGCCGCACGCGCGTGGTCTACGACGCGTTCGGCGGCGGCCAGGAAGGCAACTCCACCTTGAACCAGCTTCTCGTCGAGATGGACGGCCTGACCGATTCCGACGCCCCGGTCGTGGTCATCGGCGCGATGAATATGAAGGAAGAGGTCCTGGACCCCGCCCTGCGCCGCCCGGGCCGCTTCGACCGTCAGATCTCCATCGAACTGCCCAACCTCAAGGAGCGCAAGGACATCTTCGACTACTACTCGAAGAAGATCAAGGTCGATCCCGCGCTGGACTTCGCGCGCCTGGCGCGCAAGACCATCCGCTATTCTCCGGCCGAGATCGAGAACGTGCTCAAGGAGTCCATCCTGATCGCCACGCGCGAGAAGCGCGAGGTGGTCACCTACAAGGATTGCACGCGCGCCCTGGAGCGCATCGAACTGGGCATCGCGCACCGCGTCATCATGACGCCGCGCGAGCGGGAAATGACGGCCTACCACGAGGCCGGCCACCTGGTGCTCGTCTACCTCCTCCACCCCACCAACGACGTGTTCAAGGCCTCCATCATCCAGCGCGGCGGCGTGCTGGGCGTGGTGCACTCCGTGCCGCGCGAGGAATATATTCTCAGCGACTCCGCCAGCCTCTACGCGGACCTGCTCGTCTCCATGGGCGGCTACCTGGCCGAGAAGATCAAATACGGCGTGACCACCGAGGGCGTGGGCTCCGATTTCTCGCATGCGATGTCGCGCGCGCACTACATGGTCTGGGTGATCGGCATGGGCGAAAGCGGCCTGATCGGCAACTACCACTCATTGCCGCCCAACGCCTTGTCCGACGTCATGCGCGACCGGCTGATGAACGACACGAACGCCCTGCTGAACAAGGCCATCAAAGAGGCGGAAGCCGTTCTGCGCGCCGAGTGGCCCATCGTGGAGCGCTTCGCCTCGGAACTGCTCAAGCGCGACGAGCTGGACTACGACGAGATCGTCGAGATCTTCCGCGAATACGGCAAGCCGCCGCACCCTCTGCCGGGCGCGGCACAGGCTGCCGTCTTGCCGAGTTCCGACGCTCCGCGGATTACGCCGGGCATGGCCGCCTGACCGTCGCCGCGCGTCGGTTATTTTTCGGTAAATTATCGCGTTTTCGTTGACTTTGCGTGCGGCCGGAGGCATACTCGCTTCGGCCGCGGCGGCGGCAAAATTATGACCCCGCTTGACGCTTCAATCCTCGCCGCTTTCGCACTGTTGCTGCTCCTCCTGGCGGCCTGTGCGCGTCTGCGGCGGCGGGCCGCAGCGCTGGATGGCCGCTACGAGCTGCTGGAGTTTGTCGGCGCGGGCGGGATGGGCACGGTGCGCCGCGGCTGGGACCGGGCGGAGGGCGCGCCTGTCGCGATCAAGAGCCTGCGCCGTGAACTGCGTGCCAGCCCGCGCCAACGCGAGCGCTTCCTCTCCGAGGCCCGGCTCGGCGCGCGGCTCCGGCACCCGAACATCGTGGCGTTTCGCGGCGTCGCCGGCCGGGACGGCGACCGACTGGTCTTCGAGTATGTTCCGGGACGTACGGTTCACGCGCTGCTGGCGACCGCGCCGGGACGGTGCCTGGATCTTGACCGCGCGCTGAAGATCTTGACCTTCGCCGCGGAAGCGGTCGATTACGCGCACTCGCGCGGCGTCATCCACCGCGACCTCAAGCCCGCGAATATGATGATCGCCGAGGATGGGACCGTGAAGGTGCTGGATTTCGGCGTGGCGTGGGAGTCCCTGGAAAAGAACGGTCGCGCGGCGGGTCCCGCTGTGGGCACTCCCGGCTATCAAGCCCCGGAACTGACGTGGGGCGCGGCCTCCGCGGCATCGGATCAATACGCGCTGGCGGCGAGTTTTTACGAAATGCTCACGGGGCGGCTGCCGTTTCACGGCCCGCGAACTCTGGAGGACAAGCGTGCCGGACGTTTCACGCCGCCGTCGACGGTGAAGCCGTGCTTTCCTCCCGCGTTGGACCGAGTTCTCTCGCGCGCGCTGGCGCCTCGTCCGGAGGATCGCTTTGGTGATTGTGCCTCCTTTTCCCGTGCGGCGGGGGCCGCCCGGGAGCCCGCGATCGCGCGGTAAAAATCCGGTAAAGGCAAGAGCTTGCCTTGACAAATTCTCGCGTCGGGGGCTACACTCGAAAATGATCATGAGTTCTTCCCTGTCGCCGGTTTCGCCGCGTACGTTGTCCGTGGGCGTCTCGGAGGACCCCTATAAGAAGTATTGGTGGGTGCTTCTCGCGGGATTCGCTTTCACGGGGCTTTGGCTGTGTCTTCCCATGTTGGGAACCCCGGTCGGATCGGTCAGCGTCAATCCCGATAAAGGCGCCGCCGCCTTGGCCTCAGGCGAGGGCGGACTTGACGTGGCCGCGGCGGGAGGCAATTCCGGCGGCATCGACGGCGGGCGCGGCTACGATCTGTCGATGGGCGCGGGGGCCCAGGCCAAGGGCGAACCGGTGGACGGCCCGGACGCGTCAGGCTCGTCTCTGTACCAGGCGCCGGCGGACGCGACTGCGGGCGCACCCGTTGCGGGCGGCGCACCTCTGGGCACGGCGACGGGCGGGTCCTCGGCCAGCCTGGCCCAGGCGCTCAAGAACGCGGGGCAGGGCGCCGACCCGTCGGGCTGGGGCGGAGAGAAGGCGCGGCGCGGGTTCGACGCGCCGCATCTGTCCGGCGGGGGCCTGGGCGGCTTGGGAGGAGTCAGCGGCGGCAACGGCGGTTCATCGGGGGGAATGGGAGCTTTCGGCGCGCGCAATTCGCAAGTAGGGGCGAGCGCGGGACAGGGCTTGACCCAGGACGGCTCGACTTCCGCGGCGCCCGCCGGCGCGGGCGGAAGCTTCGCGGCTCTCCAAAAAATTTCCGGTAGCGCGACGAAGGCGGCGAGGGCCGCCGGCAGCGACGCTGCGGCCGGCGGAATGAATTCGCTTTTCGACGGCGCGAAGGCCAGGGGCGGCAGCGGTATCGGACCTGCGAGCGCCGCGGCGAATGCGGCCTACGCGGCGCTCAATTCTGCGCCCGCCAACTTGAAGACGAATCCGTCGGGCCTAAACCAGAATGGCACGCTTGCGCCCCCGCCGTCGGCTCCGGTTCCACCGACGGCCAGCGGCAGTGCCATGGGCCAGCAGCTGGCGATGATGGCGGTGGGTATCGTGGTGAGCACGGTTGCCGGAGGTTTGGTCAGCGGCTTGATGGGCCAGATGGTCGGCGCTGTTGGAGTGGCGCCAGTGTCAATGTTTGCACAGCAGGCATCGGCGGCGCACTAGATATTGAGGAGAGAATTTATGGACCCCAAAACCAGAGTCCCGGAGATCAAGCCAGACGTGAACCGGGAGAAAGACCGCGAGCGCAAGAAAGGCGGGTTTCTGGTGCGCCTCTTCGGCGCCGGCGCGGCGGAGGGCGGCGCGGGCTTGAGCGGCGGCGTCGTCGACATTGGGGGTGCGGCGGTCGGCGGGGGATTGTTGGCCACGAAGGCGGGCCTCATCGCGCTGCTGGTTGCGGGTTCGACGGTCGCGGCGGGCATCGGCTTGGTCGGCTATCGCGCGTTCGGTCCGGGCTCCGACCAAAATTCTGAAAATAACTTGGCGTTGTTCGCCCCGCGTCCCAAGACGACGGCTGGTCCGACCGCGCCCGCGCCGGGCAGCCAGAACGGCACGTCGCCCTCTTTGGGCATGCTGACCCAGGCCAACAGCAGCGGTTCCGGCGACGGCTCCGCCGGCGCGTCCGGCGGCGTGCAGGACCAGGTCGCCGCGTCCGCGGCGTCGGCCTCGGCGGGGACGACCAGCTCCACCGACGGCGGCACGGCGATGAGCGGCTCCGGCGGCGGCGCGACGGGCCAGCCGATGGCGAACATCGCGAAGTTCGGCGCGCTGGGCGCGTCCACCGGCGGGAGCAGCGGCGGCGGCGCGGTTTCGTCCGCGGCCAGCCCCCAATCCCGCGGCGAGATGTCCGCCAACTCCGCCTCGAAAGGCAACCTCAGCGGCATGATGGGCAAGAGCGGCCCCGGCGCGCGCTCCAATTCCGCGATGGCGCGCAGTTTCAACCATTCCAGCGGCGCCACGGGCCAGGCCTTCAGCGCGCTGGGCAACCAGCGCGGAGGTATGGCTCCCTCCAGTTACTCCGCGGGCCAGACCTACGACGGCTCGGCGGGCGTGGGCGGCTCCGCGGTCGGCCCGTCGGCGGGCGTGCCCACGGTCGCCGGCGCCAGCGAAAGCGGCGGCCAGGCCGCGGCCAAATCCACGCCCAACACCGCCAACCAGGGCAGCCAGATTCAGCCGCCGCCCACGCCTCCGGCCACGAATGTGACGCCTTGGCAGGGGGACATCAACGCGGCGGAGATGATGATAGGCTTAGGAGTTCTGTTGTTGCTCGCCAAACACACGATCGCTGCTTCCCTTTTGGATAAAACGAATCCGGTTACTGCGGGTTATGCGAAGACGGCGATGCTTGTTATCGACGGTATCATCGCTGTGTTGGGGGTGGCGATCATCGCACTGGGTGCCAGAATCGGAGGGGGCCAATACGGGCAAATCCTTCAAGGGCGTCTTTTGGCCACGGCCGGAGTGGGACTTATGATTGCGGGCGTAGGATCTGGAATCAGCGACAACGGAATGGATACCTCGACATCTTCCTTTGACAGCAGTAGCAGTTGCGGCGTGAATGGTAGCTTTTCGGATTGGGCGAGCAAATTCAGCAACGCGACGACTATGTCTACTCTAGCTTCACCGTATATCATGTTGGGTGGGGGCCTGGCGCTTATTGGTTTGGCGGGGGCAGCACTTTCGCCCCAACAACAGTATCCCTCGACGGATTTTAACAACGGGATACCGCCGGGCCAAGGTATGTTCTCGATGGGTCATATGCCTTCTCAGGACGGGGTCTTATCCGCGCTGAACGGTTCCAAGAAGACCGCGCTTGGTTAAAAAATAGTAATTGGGACGGCTTTTCTTGACAGCGGGAGAGTGTCGGGCTACACTCCGTTGTAGATTCAAAAATGATTTTGGAGTTCGAATTTCAGGAGCGACGCCATGGAAACCGCGGTGAACGACGTTCCGACTTTTAAGCTGGCCAAGGTCGGCAAGGAGCGCGACCGCAGGCGCGGAGGCGGCGCGTGGTGGAGCGGCGCGCGCGGGGCGGGTTCCGGCTTCGGCGGCCTGGGCGGAGCCGGCTCGGAGGGTTTGGCGGGGCTGTTCAGTGCCGGAAGCATGGGGCTGGGAAAAATGCTGGCGCTCTTGGCGGTTTGTGGGGTCCTGGGAGCGGGCGCGTGGCAGATGGGAAAGATGTTCAGCGTCGGCACCGGTTCGGCGGCCTCGGGTCATGCGAAGCTGTTCGCGGATCGCGGCGGTAAGTATGCCGACGCCTCCGACGTGGTGCGAGACAACAACGCGATCCCGAATTCGATCGGCTACGTGACGGGCAGCGACGACGGTATGACGCCGGAGGAGCGCGCCAAGAAGGCCGCGGAGGCGGCGGCGGCGCGCAAGGCGGCCGAGGACGCGGCGGCGGCCAAGGCGGCCGCGGATAAGGCGGCGGCGGACAAGGCGGCCAAGGACACGGCGGCCGCGGACAAGACTCCGACCGACGCGACGGCGGGAGCGGCGACGGGCGGGGGCAGCTATTTGAAGAATGCGTTCGCCTCCCGTTTCGGCGCATTGAGCAGCGGTCTGTCCGGCGGCTCCGGCTTGTCCGGCGGCATAGGCCAGAGCTTCGGTGGATTGGGCGGTGCTGGCGGCGGCTTGCCCGGCGCGAAAGGGACCAACGGATCCTTGACCGCCATGGCTTCGAGCGCGCGGCCGTCGACTTCGCACTCCACGCCGCGGGCGACTCCGCACTCCGGCGGCAACGCGTTCTCTCAGCTGGGCATGGCGCAGAGGGCGGGAGCCGCGGCCGCGGGCACGTCGGGCGAGACGTCCGCGACGACCGCCGGCGCGCCGTTCGACGGCGGCGTGCCGGGCGGCGGCAACTCGATCGACGGGCCGGGTGCGGGTTACGGCTCGACGGGCGGCTCCGGCGTCAACTCCGGCACGAACAACCCCGGCGGCGGCCCCGTGGGCGGCGGCGGCTCCGCGTGCTCCGCGGGTCAGGGCATGGACTCTAACGGCAACTGCACGAATCTTGGCACGCCGACATCTTCGAACGCGGCAAGCTACCAACCGTTGATTGATGCGGCGATGGCGATGTTGCTAATCATGGCGATCTTGGCGGCGATTGCGTTAATGGCGGAGAAGATGGGTTGGTTTGGTGGTATAGGCGAGGCGATCGCAAAAGCAATCGAAGCGATCATGGTGGTTATGGGGTTGATGATCGCGGCGATGGGTGCGATGATCTTCATGATGAGCGGTGATAAAATGATTGGCGGCATCGTCACGACTGTCGGTTTGGCTACGGCGGCGTGGGCCCTCTGGGGCCCGAATCTTCTGACTAATGCTGACGCCACGATCGTTCAGGCCGCCGGAGGGTTGATTGCGAGTTCAGTCGGCTTGCTTGCCGCGTCAGCGGCGAGCGCGAACAATCTGGGGGCGTTGTAGCGGAGGCGGGGCCATGGGCAATGAAAAGGACGACGTACTCAAAGCGAACCAGGGCGCTCCCGCGGCCGACATCCCGGATTTGAAGAAGAAGGAAAAAGAGCGCAAGAAGGGCGGGGTTGCGTGGGGCGGCGGCGCCAACGGAGAAGCCGGTTCGTTTGCGGGGGCTTCGGGCGGCACGGTCGCGCGCGCGGCGGCAAGCGCTGCGCTGGGGGCGGCGGAAGCGGGCGAGACGGGCGGGCTGCTGGCGACGATTTCGGAATTTTTGACGGGGTTGACGGCCACTCTTGCGGGCAAACTGGCAGTGGGAGCGGCGGCGCTTCTGATGATGATGGGCGCGGGAGCTCTCGCGTACTCGCTTCTGCACGGCGGGGCGGGCGCGGGCGCGGGCGGGATGGGACGTCCGGACCTGGGCGGGATTGCGTCCTCGCTGCACGTGCGCAGCGGCGACGGCGACATGATGGGCGTCAACGGCAAGGGCGAGTTGGCCTTCGGCGCGGCTAAGGCTCCAGCCGCACCCACGGACGCGACCGCGGGTGCCAAGGCCGACGACAAGACGGCACCGGCACCGAAAGCGGACGACAAACCGGCGCCGAATCCGGCCGACTCCCAACCGTACGTCCGCCAGGACGTGCTGGCGCACAACTTGAGCGGGGCGAAGCTGTCGTCGAGCTTGGGCGGCGACTTCGGCGGCAAGAACATCTTCGCGGGCGGCAACGGCGGCTACGCGCCCAAGTTCAACGCGGGTTTGTCCCAGCTTTCCGGCACGGGGGCCAAGGGCGCGAAGGGGAATCTGGGTTCGATGGCGGCGAAGTCCACGCGCGGCTCGATTGCCTCCTTGCAGATGCAGCGCGCGCGCTCCAGCCAAGCCATCGGCCAGCTCAAGATGGCGCGCGGCATGTCGACCATGGGCGTGGGCGCGGGGACGGCGGAAGGCGCGGCGGCGGCAGCCAACGGCGCGTTCGACCAGCAAAATCCGACGGGTGGTTCGCTCAACACCATCGGCGGCGCGGGCATCGGCAGCGGGCCGACGAGCGGCGCCTCATCGGGATCCGGAGCGCCGGACACCACGAGCATGCCCAACGCGCCGGCCACCCCTCCCGGCACCATCACCGATCCGGGCCTGCAGAACAGCATGAACCAGATTCAGCAGATGGCCCAGCAGGCCGGCCAACTGCAGAAAGAAGGCATGATGATGATCGTGGCCGGCATCGCTTTGATCGCGGTCGGCATTGCCTTGATGAACTCCGGTCCCTGGGGTGCCGCGATCGGCGCCGTACTCATCGGCATCGGCGGTATGCTGGTCGGCATGGGCTTCATGATGGAACAGATGGCCAGCATGATGGCGCAGATGGCCAATCAACTGGGCAGCATGGTGGCGTCCCAGGTGGGACCCTATCAGGGCCAGATCGTTCAGCAATGCACCGCGCAATCCCTGCAGGGCAACTCGAACTGCACGCCGGCGGAGACCACGGCCATTCAACAGCAGGTCAGCGGCACCACATCCGCCGGCGATCCGGGCGGCAGCAATGGCACCGCCCTCAAACAGCAAAGCACGATCGGTACGGCGACGCCGGTCCTGAGCAACGCGGGCGGAGGCACGACCAGCGGCGGGACTTTGGCCGGCAGCGGAGGAGTCAAGCAGTAGACGCGTAAAAAGGCGGTAAAGGCGACCGGCCGTGGTTGACAAAGCGGAGGCCGGCCGCTACACTGGGCAAGTCGCGCAATTGAGCCATGACCAATAAATTCTTGGAGCGCAACAAGAGAAAGAGCCTGCTGGCGGCTCTGCTGTTGTTCCTGCGCGAGCGCAAGATGCTGGCTCTTCTGCTCCTTCTGGTGATCGGAGCGTCGACCATCTTCGTCTCGCCGTCCACGTATTGGGGCGACATTCCTGGCGGCTCGCACATGGAAGCCGGCATCGCGTGGCTGGCCTCGCGCCTGGGCGTGGACGTACGGCGCTGGGGCTTGATGTCGGGCAACGCCCGCTTCGGCGACCTGCTGGCGGCGTTCCAGTCGGCGCGCACGGGCGGCAAGCGCGCGGGCTGGGGGCCGTTTTTCACCGCTTCCAGCGATGATGCAAAGTCGGGCTATGGCGCCGGTTCGTTGGCCTACGTCAAAGGCAGTCGCGCCGATCTGGGCGAGGGAGACACCCGCTCCGGTAACGGTAGCGGCGCGGGCGGTCCGGGTGCGTTCCAGGGGATCGTCGATCCGGCGCAAGCCGCGAAGGACGGTGACGCTTTGACTTTAGGGCCGGGAGATGTCGGCGGTCAGCGCGAGGGCTTCGTCAAAGCCGCGTTCGCGGGCGGATTCTTCAGCGGCCTGATGGGCGGCGCGGGGGGAACCGGTGCCGATGCGTTGTCCGGCGGCGCATACGCGGGACGCGGTTTCTTCAGCGGTTCGGTCGGAGCGGTCTCTGGCAACGCGGCGCAGGCGGGCTTGGCGAATATGCCGACGGTCGCGAACCCCGGCGCGGCCGCCAGCGGCATGGGCGGACGGATCTCTGGACGATTTGCGCGGGAGTTGCAGGCGCATGAGTCTCAGGGCATGGCGGGGGCCGCCTCATTGGGTGCGGGCCGCGCCTATACGCAATTGGCGCAGGGCAACGCCCAGGCGCAGATTTCCGTCACGCCGAACTGCGGCGCCGGTTGCCCGAGCGAGTTCGCCGCGACCAACACCGGCGCGATTTACGACGGGAACACGGTCAACAATCCTGCGACCAACGGCCTGGTCACGGGTACGCCGATGGATCCGGGCGGCTCACCGAACCTGCCGAGCTCCGGCTTGGCTCAGACCTATCTGAACAACGCTCAGCAGATGGGCCAGGACGCGCAAACCTGCCAGGCGCTTGATTCGCAATACGGCCCGCAGGAGGACGCGCTCAACACTCAGATGCAGGACCAGTCTCAGCAGTTCGCCGCGGCCAGCTGCGGCAGCGGAGGCTGCAGCCAGAGCAAGCTCAATTACTGCAATGGGCTGGCCAGCCAGATGCGCAGCACGTGCCGGCAGTATATGTCCGTGCGCTGCCAGCACACGCGCGCCTGCCCGTTGACCGCCGCGGACTCGGCGACCACCTGCAACGACGAGTGCAACCAGATCGGCAACGGCATCACCGCCCAGCAGGTGAACGTGTCTCAAGACCAGAGCGGCAACGCCGACGGTCAGGGAGTGCAGAGCGCCCCGTCGCATTAGTGCTTTAATTCAGGAGAAACCCCCATGGACCAGCCCAAGATCCCGACTCTCAAGGACTCCCAAAAGCCGCAGGTGAAGGTGCGCGGCCTGGGCGCGGGACTTTCTTTCTTCGACCGGATCAAGCAGTTCAACAAGAAGGACCTGGCCTTCATCCTGGCGGGCCTGGGCACCTTGTTCATGGCCCCGCTGGCCGAGCACTTCATGATGAGCCCGGACAACGGCGACGCAAGCTTAAGCCCCGGCTTCGGCAGCGGCAAGGGCGCCGGCCCCGGCATCTTCGGCGCGGAGGACCGCACCAGCGACGGCTCCGGCACCGCGGTGGGCAGCCCCGTGGGCGGCTCCGACGTGATCACTCCGCTGAACGTGCGCGACCCTTCCTCCCTGATCATGGGCCCCGGCTCGTCTTCCCAGCCGCCCACCAATTCCTCGGCCTCGGTCGCACCGTCGGTGAGCGCGCCGGGTCGCTCCGACCAGGACGTGCGCGACGCCTTGGCCGGCGCCGCCTCCCACGCGGCCAGCGCCGCCGTCAAGAAATCCCTATTGCCGGTTCCCAAGATCGGCCTGTCGGGCTCAAGCCTGCGCGGCCTGGGTGTCGCCACCGGCAACTCCAGCGCGACCGCCGGAGGCGGGCCGTCCATGCAGGGCCTGGGTCTGGGCAGCCACGGCAACGTGGCCAACAACATGGCCGGCGTCAAGGGCGGAGGCAACATCGCCAGCGTGGGCCCGCGCGGCCTGACCACTGGTGCCGACGCGCTCACCGCGCTGAAGGCCGCCGGAGACAAGGCCGGAGGCATGTTCGACCGCGCCGCCGGCTCGGCCCAAGGCAACCTGAATGCGGCCGCCAATGAAGCCATTCCGTCCGGCGGCGGCCCCTCGGCCGGCGGCGGCTCCGGCCCGGGCGGCGGCGGTCCCGGCGACAAGCCCGGAAACGGCGGCGGCCCCAAGGATTCCAAAAGCGGCGGCGAGTCCCTGGCCTACGAGCTGATGAAGCAGAACCTCCAGAAGCAGTTGGAACTGTACTGGAAAGAGCAGGAGGCGATGGATCCCACGCTTGAGCTCTACAAGATGCGCAACTCCATGGCGGAGGCGGTGGCGGGGCAGATAGGTACGACGATCGGCAACTTTGCTGGTGGAGCATTGACGGGCGTGCTTTGTAAATCGGGATTATTTGGGGGATCGGTCGCGGCATGCTTCGGACTTCAATCGACTTTCAGTTGCATCCCCATAGGTACGAATGGTCAAAACTTACCTAACGCACAGCCCATTCAGGTTGCAAATTATGGAGGGACACAGGTGGGTGGTGCGTGCGGGATGAATCAATCGACGACAGGGGTAGGCACGCCTGGCGCAGCGACTTCGACCACTTACGCGGTCCTTGCGTTTGCGAATGATGGAAATTCGAATCATTATTTTTATTGCCAAACGTCTCCTCCCGAATTGGTCAACTGCACGGGGGCTTCGCCGGCCAACCCAACTGCACCCGGTTCGGGAACGCCCCCCCCTGCCGTCGGCCAGTTGGACGGCGGTATCAGTGGTGCCGTGGGCGGAACGAACGCCGGTGGGTTATCTGGGATTGCGACGCAATGCAACACCATCCCGCAACTCCTGAGCACCCAGTCTTCAGGAGGCACGGTCTCCGCGCTCAGCAGCGGCCCGGCGGCGACGTGGCTAAAGGGCGCCCAGGTACAGATGCATTCTTTGGCGACGGCGCGCATGGAGTTGACGGGTGCAAGCGACGGGGCCTGCGGCGTTCAGATCGGCGATAACGTGCCGAACTTGAGGTCGATGGCTATTCACAATATTCAATCGGCGATGCAGGCCCTGACGATCGTCGGTAGCGCGTCTCCTCTCAATCAAACCATCGCTGACGGAGGAAGCGCGCTGGGCTTGGCCGCGGGACAGGTGGCCCAAGCGCGGCAATCGTTCGATCTGGCGAGCTCAAAAATAGCGGATGCGCTTAGGCAGGCCAGCGGCATGAATCTAAACGCGTATTCGGGGTCGGATTGCGGCCAGAATTGCAGCGGCGTTTATAGCGGCGCGACCGCCGGGCAGGCGTCCATCAACAGTGCCGCTCAAACGATGCAGCAGGCTCAGACCCAGCTCGGAGCGTTGCTCTCCCAGGCGGAGGATGCGGTTAAATCTCAGGCGGGCGGGGGCCAGCCTGCTGCGAATGACCCGACTGCCCCGACGGATCCGACGGTGAAAAAAGTTCAGGGCACTAACACTCTCGCGGATAACCTTAACAAGGCGATTCAGGCCTACAACAATGAGACCCCCGCGCCCGCGACGCCGCTGACTCCGCCGCAGTTGACGCCTGCGGGCGGTCAGGGTGGAAGCGCTGCCGCGGCCGGCGCGGCGCCGGCTTCTCAGACACAGGCCGTCGATACTCAGGTCGCCGCGGCAAACAACGCGATCTCGTCGGCGTGTGGCGCGATGGGTTGGACTCCGAATTGTGGTCGAAAGTTGACGTCCACGGATCCTCAGCCGGCTCCGTTGGCATCAGGCACGACTCCGCAGAACGTGATCGACCAGTCGGCTAAGCCCATCAACGGCGCGCGCAACACGCAGTGGGGGGCTCTGAACGCGATCAATACGGCGACCTCGGCCCTTATCCCGGCACAGGCACCCGCGGCGGCGGCGTCGCACTAGGACTTTAGACCCAGGCGCGATGGAGGACGAAGAGCTATATTGACGCACAGGAAGCAGTTCTGGAGAACGCCATGAAACCCCGTAGTCCCGTCATGGTGGCGGCGTGGGCGGCGGTCTGGGCGGCGTGCTTGACGCCGGGACCGGCATTCGCCGACGCGGCCGCGACGAATGTACCGACGCCGGCGTCGAAGCCGGTCGCTTCCGCCAAGAGGGCGGACGCGCCGCATGCGCTCGAGGTCCTGATCAAGAAGGGCGGTCAGGCCCAGAAGGACGTGGAGGCGGCCGTTCAGGCCCTGGTGCTGGACCCGGATAAAAAATACGCGGCCGACGACGTGCGCGCCAGCGCGGACGATGCCAAGTTGATCTCGGCCGTGGTGGACAAATGGGTGGGAGCGGCGCCCTTGCACGCCGCGACGCTCTACTTCGTGCTGGCTTCCAAGGATCCGGCGCCGGACTGGGTCAAGAGCGACCCGACGGCGTCCAAGCTGTTCGCGCCGAGCCAATACGATCTGCCGGCGTGCCTGGCGGATCGCCTGACGACGGCGCCGAAGTCCCAGGTGGGGCTTATTCAGCAGGCGAGCTTGGCGACGTCGCTGGGTAATTTCCTGATCGCGGCGGGAACGGATGCGCAGAAGGTCCTGCTGGATTGCGGGCACAAGCGACAAATCGAAAACAGCATCGCCGCCCACGATCAAGGGACCGTCCCGGCGCCGATGTCTCCCGGATACGACAGCGCCAACGGGGGCGGCAACGTCCTGCAGAACGCTCCGGCCAGTAGCTTCCAGAACCTCTACGTGGACGGCGCCGTCGTGGCCAACGTCTACCGCGACAAGCAGGACGGCTACCGCAAGCTGTCGATCAAAGAGTACACCGTCAAAGGGCCGGATGGGGCGCTGACCAGTCAGATCGGCGTGGTGGACATCACCGACCCGGCGCACATCTACGCGCCGGCCTTCGTGCCGATCGGCACCGGAAAGACCACGATTTCCGTCTACGGCGGCCATGACGGCGGCGCGCCCATCACGCGCAATTATGAATTGACCGTGGGGCCCGACGGGACCATCACTTTGGCCCGCCCGAAGACCCAGGACGGTCAAGGCGGCGTGGCCAAGTTCTCGCCCGGCGAGTTGGCGACGCTGCGCGCCAATCAGGTGGCCGCGCAGGGCGGCCAGGTCAGCATCGACGGCAAGAACTATTATGTTCTGGGCCAGGGGGGTGCGACGGGCTCCTATCTGTTCTTCGACAAGAGCATGATCGACGCCCGCGGCAACGGCGGCAATCCGCTCCTGCTGCGTCCGGCCGCCGTCGCCGACGGCGTGGAGACCGTCGACGCGGACGGGATGTCCGTGCCCGCGTCGGGCAAGAAGCCGGACATGGGCACGTTCTACAATCCGGCGACGGGCGCGCAGGACCCCTATCATCTGCAATTCAACCAAGCCAGCGGCCAGTGGGAGGTCAAGCCCGGACCCGGCGACCCGCCTCCAGCGCCGCCCGGCAGCAGTACCGACACGGCCCACGTGAGCGCGGCCGCCGCTGCCGGCGCGAATACGAGTACAACCGGCGGGGCCGGGGGCGCGGGCGGTCCCGCGGCGGCGGCCAGCCCCTGCGGCGCGGCGGCGTGCGGCGACTTCAAGGACGCCTACACGGGCCGCGACGGGAACGCCGATCTAGACCAGGTGGATTTGGCGAAGGTTCACATCATGAAGGACAAGAACCAGGCGAACACGTTCTACCTGGTGTTCGCCAAGGGCCTGGTCCAGGCGCACGGCCAGGCTCCGGCGGACTCGCCATTGGTGTTCGGGCCCAGCGTGCTGCCGGGCTTGATCGGGGCGCGCGGCTTGGACGATCAGATCGTTTTCGAACAGAAAAAGGGCCAGGATTTGACCGTGTCCTACTATCCCATCAGTGCGATCCTGGCGCAATACAACGAGGGCAAGACCTTCAACCCCGCTCTATACGATACCGGCAACAACGTGATTTCCGGCGCTCCCGCCATCGATGTCGCCCTCGACGTCGTCGTGACCTACTCCCAGGGCATCACCGACGCCTCGGGCAAGCCGGTGGATTACAAGACGGCGGCCGAGGCCATCGTTGCGAATTTCAAGAAGATAGAGGCCAAGCTCGGGGACGGCGGATATATGGTCAGCGGTTCGTTGGACGGCAAGCAGACGGGAAATAATACGTTGCGCGTGATGCCCGACGACAAGAGCCTGCCTTACTTCGAGATATGGCCTGAGGCCAAGACGGTCGCCCGCGACGCGACGTCGAGCGGCACCGGCACGGGCACCGCGTTCCAGATGGCGGACGTCTCTACGCTGTCCGGCGACCACTCTTTCGCGCCGGGCTTCAAGCTGGCCGACGACGCGAAGAATCCGAACGCGGCCCTGTACGTGGACGACGGCGGCGACTGGTCCGTCGTCCTGCGCATGAACCGGGCCGAAGGCGGAAAGACCTATCCGGTGCGCTCGGCGAACATCCCGCTTCAGGGCGGTATCGCGCAATGGATGAAGGCCGGAGGCGTGAAGCTTCAGGGCCTGCAAGGCGTGGGTCCGGTGTCCATCAACAACTCGAAGATCGTGTTCTTCGGCGACGATACGAAGGGCGCCTACGTGGTCTACCGCGACGCCGTGCCTTCGCCCGACAACAGCAACATTCAAAACGCGAAGGCCAACTGCGCGGGCCCCGTCATCTGGCGCGGCATGAGCAAGGCCCAAGCGCAGGCCGTCTGCGTCCAGGGACATCTCTAGGCGCGGCCGGCAGGTCTGAAGGCCTAGAAAGACGAAGCCCTTTGGGCCCTGACAGGGCGGGCCTCCTCTGCTACACTGAGCGGGTCCGATGGCCCCTCTCCCATGAATAGGCTCGCGCGTCGTCTGTTGGCCGTCTCGGTCGCGGCGGCGTTGGCGTCCGGCTCCTGGCCGGCCGCCGCGTTTGCCGACACGACGAGTTCGGTCAGTCCGGCGCAGGCGCTGGCGCAGATGAAAGCCTGGGGCGTCTACCAAGGCGACGGCGACGTGCTCAAGAGCTATTTAGGCGACAGCCATAAACTGACGCCCATCGGCCAGGCGATTTACGACGCCTTGTCGCCGCGCGACAATCCCGTCGACGCCGCCGCGGCACTCCAGCCCACGCTTCAGACTTTGCGCGGCAACGGACCCTACACGCCGACCAGCGCCAAGGCGGCGGCCAAGCTCATCGGCACGGTCCAGCAGCAGATCGCGGGCCTGCCCGCGCCCGCCGACCCCGCCGCGGCGTCCGCGGAAGACGAGTTCCGCCGCGGCGCGTTGGCCCAGGCGGCGCTTTCGGGCGCGGCCGTCGTCGATCCGCCCAACGCCGCGTCCATGGTCCGCGTCCAGACTCCCGACGGCACCGAGTTCTACGACAAGAAGGGCGATCTGGTCTACGTGATGAACGCCGCGCAGACCACCACCTATAACCGCGCCCTGCAGAAGCAGCAGCACGCCATGAACCAGGCGCCCCAGGTCGGCGCGCCGTTCGTGCCCGAGACGGGACGCTACAACCGGCAGATGTTCGACTATTCCTACGCGGCCGTCGACAACCAATACAACGCCCTCATGGACGGCCTGCGCCGCGACCGCATGATCGAGCTGGCCGACCTTCTGGGCAAGACCGGCCAATACCGCGACGACATGTGGTTTACCGACAAGACGCTGGAGGCCGACCTGATCGCTCAGGCCAAGAAGAAGACCTATAGCAGCGGTGGAAAGACCTACAGCGTCTACGACATCGTCGAGGCGGATTTCCGCGCGCGCGCGAAATACTTGGCCCAGGCGCGCGCCGACATCGACGCCTACAAGCGCGACGTGGCCGCCCTGCTGGGCTCCCTGTCCAAGAACCCGGTCGTCAGCGACGGCGCGGTCAAGAGCCTGGCGCTCGACGAGCAGGTCGCGCGCGTCGCGCTCACGCGCGCGGTGCTGGAGACCCAGGAATACTATGTCAAGAATCAGGAGAACCGCCTGGATCCTTCGTCGCCGGACTCCAAGCAGCTGATGGACGCGCTCGAGAAGCTGAACGTCCCGCTCCAGATGAAGGTTCTCTACAAACAGCGCGGCCGGGACATGATCGCCCAGCTTCAGCAGGTGCGCGCGCAGCTGGACCGCGTGCGGCTCTTGCTCGACAAGACCGACCCGTCCGCCAGCTTGGACACCGCCAACGCTCTGCTGACCGCCAGCCAGACCACGCTCGGCACGATCTCGACCGACTACTCCATCTACGTCGAGGTGCCCACCGTGGCCTCCCTGACCCAGGAGCAGACCGGCGTGGGCGTCGTCGACAAGGGCATCGCCTGGGCCGCGCACAAACTCGGCGCGCAGGCTCCCGGCATGAATTGGTCGTATTGGCTCTACGGCCGCGTCGACGGCGGCTATCGCGCGAACATGAACACGCTGGCGGCCGACACGCCCAAGTTCCAAGCCATCATGGGCCAGATCGCCGGCGGGGACATGGCCGGCGCTCGGCGCGCGGTCATCGCGATGAACCCCGACGCGGCCAGCACCCACTTCTCGGCCGCGCTGTTCGGCGACCAGCCCAAGCGCGTGACCGACGACGTCAAGATCGCGGCGTCCTTGACCGCCAACCGCGACCGCATCGTGTCCGTGTTCACCACGAACAAGTGGATCGACACCGGGCGCAGCCTGGTGGAGTGGAGCGTCGCCATCGGCTTGGGCGGCGGTGTGGCGGCCCGCGGCTTGACGGGACTGGCCAAGGGGCTGGACGCGACGGGCCTGACGGTCGCGGGCGAGGACGCGGGTGTGATGCGCCAGGTGCTGGCCCGGACCTCGATCATCACCCGCGAGGTCGCCCTGCACACGGCGGCGCGCTTGACCACTTTGCAGTCCGAATCGTCCTTGGCCATGACCGGCCGCATCGAGAACGGGGCCGTGCGCTACCTGGCGGAAAGCGGCGTGCGCACGCTCAACGCCGCGGCCCGTCAGGCGACCTTCACCGCCATGTCCTCGGGCATCTCCGGCGGCTTCATGCTGGGCCAGCATCTCTATCAAGACGCGACCGGCGGCCACTCCGTCTACACCAGCGACTTGTCCGGCGCCGCGCAGGCGGTCTGGACCGGCGCCAAGGGCGGCGCGTGGTGGGCCAACGAGTCCTGGCATCCGATGCTCAACTACGTGGGCGTGCCGTCCTCGGCGTTCGCGGGAACGCGTCTGGCCGCGGCGATGGACGTTCTCGGCTCTCGCGGCGTGGTGGACACGGCGTGGAGCGGGCTGGGCGGCCTGGCCTCCTGGGTGATGCCCACGGCGGTGAAGCTGGCGGGTGAGGACTCGGCGTTGGCGGGCGCGATGACCCAGGCTAACTCCGTCCTGTGGCCGGCTGTGGAAGGCGGGGCCGGAAAAGGACTGATCGACCGACTGGCCGAGCAGGGCGTGGCCGGCAAGATCGCGGCGTTCCCGCTCAGCATGGCCGACAACGTGGCCAAATACGCCTTGGTCAGCGATGCCGCCAGCGGCATCGGCCACTGGGTCGCCTACAACGCGCCCTCGGTCAGCCTTCCGGGCGTCGGCCAAGTGACGTGGGGAAGCTCCGCCGACGTGGAAACGCGCATCAAGGGCGCCAATCAGACCGGACAGGAGCTGATGAACGCGCCCATCTGGCTGGCCCTGCCGACCTTCTCCGCGCACGCGGCGCTTGAGGCCGCGCCCTTCATGGGAGGCGCCGAAGGCATGCGCCAATACGACGCGGCCGGCCGCACACACGAGTACGCCAACGCCGAATCGGGGCAGGAACTGCCGTTTCTTGAGACGCCCAAGACCCCGATCTCCCAGCGCGTGTTCGACTTCCACTTCTTCCGCGATCCGCCGAACGGAAAATGGACCGTGACCGAGCAGGCCCGGCGCCAAGGCATCGAGAAGACCATGTTCGAGGCCGCCGGCGGCAAGAATGCCGATCCGCTGGTGTTCCAGAGCATCACGAAGATGGCGGACGGAGAGCTTTTCGCGCGCCGCTTGAAGGTCAACGACGAGGTCCGTCTTCTCGCGCATAAAAACTTCATCCGCGCCCTGCTAGACGACCCCGCGCGCGCCAAGGCCATACTGGAGGCCAAGCCGGGAGAGATCGTCGACGGCGTCGGAAGGATCACCCCGGAGATTCAAAAGGACGTCGCCGTCGCGCTGTATTCCTCGGACATCCAGATCGGCAAGGCGATGCCGCGGTCGCTGTCCGCCAGCGTGGACAAGGTGCTCAAGCCTTACCTGGAAGCCAATCTGATCACGCGCGAGCCCGCGCGCGAGCTGGACGCCGCCCTGCGCCGCCTCAAGCCGCGCGACGCGTTCTCCGGCGACAACGGCGTGCTGGCCAAGATTCGCGACGACGTGTCCGAGTGGCGCGTGAAGGGCGAACCCGAGGGAGTCGGCTACAAGGACTATCTTGAGGGCCTGCGCGCGCGCGTCAAGCAATGGGAGACCGACGGCACGGTCACGCCGCCGGAGGCCGACGTGCTGGCCAAGCTGGTCGACTACGTGGAGGCCATCGACCAGCGCTTCAACAGCTTCAACAGCGTGGAGAAAGCCTATGCGCTCGCCGACGAATCCCTGCAGGCCCTGATCACCGAGTTCCGCACGCGTCCGGCGCCGGCGTCCTTGCTCAACAGCTTCCAGACGAAGCTCGAGAATTGGAAAAAAGGCCGCCGTCCCGACGAGCCGGTCGCGGGCAAGACCGCCGACGGCTCCTTTGGGCGCTTGATCGCGGGCCTGCGCGAGGACCTGCAGTCCGCGCAGGGGCTGACCTCGGAAGAGCACACGAAGATCGTCCGCGCGATCGACGACATGGAGGCCTCGCCGTGGGCCCTGCACGACGCGAAGGGCACGGCGCTCAAGGGCTGGCGTCCGGAGCAGTTCGAGGCGCTGATGGGCGCCTTGACCGCGTTCGTGGCGCGGCGGCCGATGGGCTCCGTGCGCGTGTTCCAGATGCTCAAGACCGGCGGCGGCAAGACCTTCGTCGCCTTCGAGGGTCTTTTGCCGCTGGTGGAGGCTGACGCGCAGGCCACGGGCAAGAAGGTGGCGTTCCTGACGGTGCAGTCCAACCTGGAGGCCCAGGCCCGGATGGACTTCATCGCCTACAAGAAGATCGGCTCGAAGCTGACGTTCGAGACCTACGAGAGCCTCAAGACCAAGGCCGCCGAGGGCAAGACCAAGGGCCGCAGCGCGCTGCGTGATTATTGGATCCTGGGCGACGAGATGGACGGCGCGGCCATGCAGCCCGCGCTGACCATCGGCCAGGTCTCCGGGCGCGTGTCGCGGCTGTCGCCGTTCTACGCGCGGGCCGACGCCCTGGACTTGAGCGTGCAGAGCCGGATCGATAGCGCGGCGTCTTCCCTGGGCATGCGCGCGCAGACCGCGGCGGGCCGCGCCCAACTGCTGACGGCGAACGTGCCGGGATTGGACGCGGCGGCGGTCAAGGCCGGATTCGACCGGCTGGACGAGGCTTCCGGCCGTCTGGCGCAGGCCGACGGTCCGCTGGATCGGTTCCTAGCCGAAACCGACGTGCGCGACGCCGCGGCCGGGCTTCAAGGCCTGCTGAGCTCGCCTTCGGCTTCGGGCCTGGACGCGCAGGCGCTCGCGCAGGCGCGCGGCGCGCTGAGCGACGTTACGGCCTCGCTCGACGCTCCGGCCGACGACGCGTCCTTGCGCGGCGGCGTGCTGGAGCAACTGACCGGCAATCTGCGGCGGGAGAGCAACCTTCTTGATCTGGGCGGCGGCGAAGACGGACTTCTGCGGCTGACGCGCGACGCGGCCGTGCGTTCCGTGGAGTTGGGCGCGCGCATCGACAGCCTGAACGCGCAGGCGGACGCGGCGCAAGGCTCCTCGGCGCCGGGCGCCTCCAGCCGCGCGCAGGCCTTGCGCGACGAGGCGGCCCTGCTCGGCCGCGAGAAGGCGATGACCGACCGCTTCCAGGCGGTCGATGCGGGCCGGCGCCTGAGCGGCCTGCAGGACCGCGTGGCCGCCGCCGAGGCCGGGCCGGAGGCCCAGCGGCCCGTAGCACTTGCGGACTGGAAGGCGAAGGCCGCCGAGCTGGAAAACTCGCTGCCCGCGGACCTCCAGCCCGTCGCGCGCCGGCGGGCCGCGGCGCTGGCGCGAAGCTACGAGATCGGCGGGCGCGCGGCGGAGGTCGACGACGCGCTGATCGCCGCGCGGCGCGACGGCGGAGACACGGCGGGACTTGAGGCGCGCAAGCAGGCCTTGGAGTCCGACTACTCGGCCGTGCGCGCCGAGGAGTCTCGCCTCAAGGGCGAGCTGGGGCGCGGCTCCGAGAGCGGGGACCTGGGCGGCCTGCTGAGGCGCATCGAGACCTTGCCGCGCGAGGGCCCCGGCGCGCGCGAGCGCGCGCGACTGATCGACAAGGCCCGCGCGCAGGTGCGCCGGAACTTGAGCGAGATCGGCGACGAGATCGCCGCGATCGTGCGCGAGGGCCAGCGCGGCTGGGAGGATCGCGCGCGCCGGCTCATGGAGGAGCGCCGCGCCTTGCTCAAGTCCTTCGCCGGCGACGAAAATCCGATGTATTCCGTGTTCCGAGCCATGAAGGAAGACATGCAGTCCTTCGCGATCAGCAATCAGTTGCGCAGCCAGGACCCGGCCGAATATAAAGCCGCGCAGAAGCGCTTCGACAAGCTGGTCGACGGTGAGCGGCTGGGCGTGGGCGAGACGCTGAACCTGCTGTGGAGCCTTCTGCGTGGGCGCGAGCCGGACATCCCCGTGGCGCGCCTGGGCTTGACGCGCCTGCGCGCCATACAGCTGCTGCGCGCGCTGTCGGAAGATCCGACCATGCCCGGGCACCAGGCCGACGGGCTGTTCTGGAATTTGTTCACGTCCGCGCTGAATCCTGAGGGCCTGGGCGGACGCGGCTCCTGGGTGCGCCTGGAGCTCAAGCGACAGCTCGACGGCTTCTTCGAGGACCCGGCCGGAATCCGCCTGGACAACCGCACCGGCCGCATCAACGTCGTCCACAACGGCCAGTGGTTCGAGTCGATGGACAACGAGACGCGCCGCTATTGGGAACTGGCCTACGGCACCGACCTGACCTTGCCCTACACGCACCAGTCCATCAGCACCATCAAGGACCTGACCACGGACAAAGAGACGAACTTCATCTCCTTCTCGGGCACGGCGGGCGACAAGCTGCGCGAGCACTTCAAGAAGAACGACATCATGATGGTGGGCCAAGGCTCCACGCCGCCGCCGAACGTGGGCGTGGAGCTGACGGCACGGCCGGTGGACAGCTATGCGCGCATCGGGCGCGCGCTGGCCGACCTGGATTCGGCGCGCGGCCAGGTGGTGGTGCCGGACTTGAAGCAGGCGCCGCTGGAAGTGCGCGAGGCGCTGGTCGACCGCGCCGGCGGCGTTCTGCCCAAGCCGGTGGAACTGCGCTTGGACGCTTTCGCGGGCGAGGGGGCCGCCGCGGACCGGGCCTGGCTTGAGCAGCACGGCCGTTCCGCCAGCGACGGCGCGGTCGCGCTCGGCGACGTCAAGGGCGCCCCGGAGGACGTGCGCCTGGCCGCGCTCGACGCGTTGAGCGGGCCGGCGACGCTGACGTTGTCCGATTTCGCCCGGCAGGCCGAGGGCGCCGCCGCCCACGACGACCCGCGCGCCGGCGTCTACGAGAAGGCCCTGGGTCAACTGCGCGATTTGCGCGCCGGCACCGGCGACGCCGACGGCGTGGTCCTGCGCGTCGCCGCCGATGGAGCCGTCCCCGCCGATGAGATTCCCGCCGACGTCCGGCCCACGATCGACGCCTACCTGTCCAATCCGAAGTTCAAGGGCAAGGACTCCGTCGTGGTGCGCGTCTCCGACGTGCGCGGCAAGACCGCCGCGGACACCGCCGCGGCCCGCCAGTGGCTGCTGGACCTGCGCCGGACCGTGAGCGTCAATCCCGGCGATATTCCCGAAGGCGCGCGCCCCGCGCTCGAAAAATACCTCTCCGCGCCGCGTTACAAGGGCGTCAAGGCACCCGTGGTGCGCGTGGCCGACGTGCGCGCCGGCGACGGCGTCAGCGAGGCGCAGGCCGAGGCCGCGCGCGCCTGGCTGAGGACGCAGCCCGACTCCCAGGAGTCCGGCCTGATGGTCTTGAGCGTCTCCGACACGCGCGTGCTCAAGACCGTGCGCGACTACTTGATCCGCGTGAAGGGCCTCAAGCCCGACGAGATAGCGATGGTCTTCTCGGACACCGAATATCTGCGCAACAACGTGCCCGAGGCGCGCGTGGCCGAGCAGATGAACCTGGGCGCGCTGGACACGGGCCGCGCGCGCGTCTTGATCCTGGACACGCGCGTGGGCGGCCGCGGCCTGGACCTGAACTTCAAGGGCCAGCGCGGCAGCGCCGTGCCGGAGGCCTTCCGCGGCTACACCGATTTCGAGATGCTGATCGTCGACCCGCACAAGATGTCCTCGGTCCACCTCCTGCAGGCCGAGGGCCGCATCGACGTGGGCCGCGTTCTGCCCAACGCCGACCGGTCCTTCTCCCTGGTCATGGACATGGACTCCGTGGCCGGCTACCGGGTGTTCCGCGACATGCTGGCCAAGGATCCGTTCTTCACTCAACTGCGCGCCGACCCGCGCTTCGTCGCCTTCGTCAAGGCGCGCGGCGGAGTTCCGGACTGGGCCGCTTGCGACGCCTACGTCCGCCTGCGCGCCGCCCAGGGCGGCGACGAGGGCGCGGCCCTGGCCGCCGACTACGCCGCCGCCGTGAAGAAAGCGCTCGACATCCAGCAGGCCCAGGTCGAGGAGGGCCAACTGCGCTCTTCCTCGGTGCTCAACGACGGACGGCCGACCACCAACGGGCTGTTCCCCGGCATCGAAGGGCTGAAGTAGCGCGAAGCGGCGCACTTGATTCCAGGATGGGGAGTGAACTGAGTAGGGTCAGGCGGCCGATTTCCCAATTCTACAGAATCCGTTTCTGGTTGCCGCCCCAGAATATTAACGGCGCACAATCGATTCTGCGAATGGTGTGATATGGGGGCTAAAATGGAAGTTCACGACTGGATTACAATCACCTCAGTAATAATAGCCGGCGCTGGTTGGTTCGTAAACGGTTGGCTGAGTCGCCGGCACGAGATTGCAAAGAGGCGCATGGATTTTCGTCTCAACGCCCTCTGTTCGTTTTTGCCCGTTCTGTTCGCGATCAAGGAAGATCGGACGCAGGATGATCGATTCGCAAGAGATATCGCTGCCTGTCGAACCAACTTTCAACTTTACTGTTTCGGAAATGAAGTGGAAGAATTTGAAAAACTCATCACGGCTATTGAGTCGAAGCAGCATAAAAACTTTAAAGAGTTGCTATTGAAAGTCACGCATATGGTCAGAAACCAGGTTAGGAAGCAGCTCGGCCTGGATGAATTTATGCCAAAAAAGAGTCCAGGTGGGTCAAGTAGTTGCTCGCGATCAAGTTGCGGCTCCTGAGGCAGGCCGTGCCCCCTGAAACTTGGCCGTTGCGTGTTGCGACTGCTGCGCTGGATCGATGTGCGGCGCTTCTGGGCGCTGGACGAGTCGGCGACCTTCCTGAACCACGGTTCGTTTGGCTCGTGCCCCATTCCAGTGCTCGAGGTGCAGTCCGAGCTGCGACGGAGGACGGAAGCCGAGCCGGTTCATTTTCTTGACGGCGAGCTCGAATATCTGCTCGACGCGGCGCGCGCGGCGCTGGGGAACTTCGTCGGCGCGCAGATTTCGACTATCAGCATCCTATCGTTACGCCCGGTCAGCCTGGCTTGTCCTGCGGGCCGACCTGCTGAGTTCGGGACGCTCGCTTCTGAGCGAGGGGCGGCGGCGCAACGACATCGTTATAGGTTCCTGTACGTTCCTTCGTTGCGTCGCAAGACGCGCAGAATCGTGACCAGTTCCTCGGCATCCTGAATCGCATACAAGACGCGCCAATCACCCACGCGTATGCGATGAAGCGCGTCCTTCAGTTTCTTGACTCCCGGCGGACGAGGATTTGATGCCAGCGCGAGGACGTGCTTCTCGATCCTGAGAAGGTCCGCTCCCTCTATCCGGTCCAAATCGCGTCGGGCGGTTTTTGCGAGGTCGACGCTATACACGGCTCTTCGCGCGCTTGGAGAAGTATTCCCGAGCGGAAATCGTCTTGTCCTCGACCTTGGAGTGGGTCGTCCATGCCTCGCGTGCCGCGCGCAGATCGGAGAGGTCGTCTTTGTAGAGGCGCTCCGCTGCTTCGCGTAGAAGGTCGGCCATGGAACAGCGCCGCTCGATGGCGAGATGCTTCAAATTGGCGTGAAGATCTTGGGGTAAGAAAATCGTGGTTCTAATCATTCTGTAAGTATAACATATAAACATATATATGTCAACGCGGGCGCGGGGCCGGGTGTCGCCGTGATTGTTGATCCGAGACCGCTTCGGATGCGGCCTTTTTCGTAGAATCGACGCCCATGGACCAGCTTCGCGACGTGCGGCGGCGCCTGCTGGGGGTCGCGTCCCTGCTGGTCGCGTGCCTGATCACGGGCACGCTCGGCTACCGGCTGGTCGAGGGCTGGAGCCTGTTCGACGGGCTCTACATGACGGTGATCACTTTGGCCACGGTCGGTTACGGCGAGACGCACCCGCTGTCGACGGCCGGCCGGGCCTTCACGATGCTGTTGATCCTGGGCGGCATCGGCGTGGTCGCCTACGCTTTCTCCACGATCACGGCCATCGTCGTGGAAGGGGAACTCACCAAGGCGCTGCGCAGGAGGCGTATGGACAAGAACATTGCCGGGCTGGAAGGGCACTTCATCGTGTGCGGCGCGGGACACACCGGCGGCGTCATCTGCGCGGAACTGCTCAAGACCGGGCGTCAGTTCGTGGTCGTCGACCGCGACGCGTCGGCCATCGACCGCCTGGTCGCGCGGCTGGGCGCGGACGTGCCGCGGCTGGTCGGCGACGGCTCCGAGGACGAGGTCCTGCGCCGCGCCGGCATCGAGCGCGCCGCGGGCGTGTTCGCGGTGCTGGCCACCGACCAGGACAACGCGTTCGTGGTCCTGAGCGCCAAGGGCCTCAACCCGAAGGCGCGCGTGCTGGCCTGCCAGAAGACCATCGGCGTGCGCGACAAGCTTCTGCGCAGCGGCGCCGACGGCGTGGTCGACCCGGAGTTCATCGGCGGCATGCGCCTGGCCTCGGAGATGATCCGGCCGGCCACCGTTGGTTTCCTCGACGCGATGCTGCGCGAGCGCAGCGTGCACGTGCGCTTCGACGAGATCGTCGTGGGCGAAGGCTCGCCCGCCGTGGGCCGCTCCGTTGATGAGCTGCGCGGCTCGGGCGCGGGCCCGCTGCTGGTCGCGGTCGTGGCCGCGTCCTCGGATAATTACGAGATCAATCCGCCGCCGCGGCGCCTGGTGCGCGCGGGAGATCGCCTGGTGCTGATCGGCGAAACCGCGGCGCTGCAGGCGCTGCGCGAGCGGCTGGCGCAATCCCAACACCATTAAAAGCCTGGCACTGGCTGAATTTATTTTGTAAGATCGCAGGATGGGAAGACCGCAGAGAATACAATTCGCCGGGGCCTGCTATCTGGTCGCGCTGCAGGGCAACAATCGCCAGGACCTGTTCGTTTCCAACCAGGACCGCCGCCTGTTCCTGGCCCAACTGAAGGCCTACAAGGAACGTTTCGCTCTCAAGGTCTACGCCTACAGCCTGCTCGGCCGCTCGGCCAGCCTCCTCTTCGAGACCACGCGGCCCAACTTGTCGGCCGCCATGCAGGGCCTGAACACGCAATACACGAAGTCTTTCAACGCCGCGCACGGCACCGTCGGGCACGTGTTCCAGGGCCGCTACAAGGCCTGGGTCGTGGACAAGGACACGCACCTGGCGGAGATGACGCGCTGGGTCCACCTGGAATGCGCGCGCGAGGGCCTCTTGGACAAGCCTTGGCGCTACCAGTGGTCGTCGTGCGCCGCCTACGTCGAGGCCCAGCACAAGGATCCCCTGGTGGACTCCGCCGCCGTCCTGCAGAATTTCGGCCACGCGCGTCTGAAGCAGTCGGTGCGCTACCTGCAATACCTCCAGGAGCGTCCGGCCTCGGCTCAAGACAGCCTGCCCGTCGTCGGCGGCGTGGCCATCGGCGGGCCCGAGTTCCTGGACCGCGTCGGCGCGTGGCGCGCCACACCGGCCCAGCGTCCCGTGCCCGTGGAGGCCGCGCGCCGGATCATCGCCGAGGTCGCCACCCGACGCGGGATCAGCGAAGAGAAGATCCTGGGCCGCGTGCAGTGGCGCGAGGTGTCCTCCGTGCGCCGCGAGGCCGTCCACCGGGTCTGGCGCGAGACGCGCATGGGCGTGACCGAGCTGGCGCGCCTGTTCCAGCGCACGCCCAGCGCCATCAGCCAAACCCTCCGCGCGCTGGAAGATTCGCGCCCTTCTTCAATGAATTGAAGCCTGGCACCGAGGGCCCTTAGTCCCAGGTCCCCGGGGGCCGTTTTCCCTGTCTTTTTCAGGCTTTCGGGGGCGTGCATTATTGGCGTACCGGAGCTATGCTTCCGGTAATGAACCCGCGCCCGAAGCGAGGGGGGTGGACGCGTGCGGCGGCGGCCGTCGTCTCGGCTGCCGTGCTCATGACGTCGTTCGGCCCGGGGGCCGCGGCCGTCGCGGCGGAAATCGACCTGGACCGGCCCGTCGACGCCGCGCCCGCCGCGGGCTCCGCCCTTCCCGTCTTGCCGCCGGCGGCCGCGTCGCTGGCGCCGGCGCTGTCCGTCGCGTCGTTGGGCGCGCTTTCTCCGGCGTTGTCCGCGCCCGCTCCGGTGCCCGCCGCGGCGGCGCTGGGCGGGCATGACCGGCCGGTCGCCGTCGTCGCCGTCCCCAGCCTTCTGCCGGCTCCCGCGCCCGCCCTGGTTGCCGCGCCCGCCGCGGCGCTCTCGGCACCGGCCGACGAGGGGCCGATGTCCCGCGCGAGCGCCTGGTTGCGCGCCGCGACCGGACGCGCCGCGGCGCCCGGCGCCGTTCAGGTTCCGGACGCGGCCGCAGGGGCTTCCGCCGCCGCCGCGAAGTCCGCCGCCGACGCCTCCTTCCGGCGCCTGACCGGCGAGCAGTTCGCGCGCGAGGACGGCGACGTCTCCGACCCCGCCGCGATCGTGTCCGTGCGGCCCGAATCCGAGACGACGCGGCTTTCGGCCGCGTCGTCGGCGCGTCCGGGGGCGGGGCCGTCCGCGAGCGTTCCGCCCGCGCCGAGCGGCGCGAAAAGCGAAACTCCGAAATACCTGAGCGAGGATTTCCTCGGTTTCCGCACCGTGCGCGGCTTGACGCGCGCGCCGGGGCTGGGCCGCCTTCCGCGCGACGCGGACGCGGCGCGCGTGGTCGACCAGATCGCGGGCCAGTTCGGCCTGCCCCGTCGCGAGGTGCTGGAGCTGGCGCGCGGCTTCGGCCTGGATGAGACCAGCCCGCGCGAGAGCTGGCTGTCCGTCTACGACCGCCTGCAGGCGGTCAACCGCGACCACTTCAAGCGCCTGGACTCGCACAAATACAACGGGTTCGCGAGCTTCCGAGAGTTGACGAACTGGTCCTACGCGCCGGGCCTGCGCGGCGTCGGCGAGCGTCTGCTGGAAGTCCACAAGCTCTTTCTGGGCGTCGCGGTGCGCTTCCCGTATCACCTGTTCGACATGTTCGTGTTCGGCTATTTCCGTCAGGCGATCTCCTTCGAGTTCTTCCACTCGGGCGAGGATTTCCTCGGCCTGTCGAAGGAGCCGGATCTGGCGCGTAAATGGCTGGAGGCGTCGTTGCGCCGTGAGCGCCTGCGCGGTCCCGGAACTTTGGGCCGCCTGCGCGCGCGCGCCTGGTTTCGCGAGATCGAGCGCTGGTTCTTGACCCCGCTGGCGCGGCCGCTGGCCACGTTCCTGGCGCGCCGCCTGACGCTGGCGGTGCTGAGCGCCGTCGCCATGGGCCTTCTCGGCGCGTTCGCGCCGGTTCTGCCGCTTTCCTTTGCTCTGACCTCTATCCCGCTCCTCGGACCCGCGCTGATCTGGGGCCTCAACGGCCTGCCTGTCGTCGTCGGCGCCACGCCGCTGGTCGGCCATCTGCTGGCGCCCGTCGTGGCGGCCGCGGCGGGGGGCTTGGCGCGCGACTTGGTGGTGGGCCCCCTGCTCAACACCATGATCCTCTCGACTTTGTTGACCTTCCCGGCCAGCGCGCGCGACGCGATCGCAAAAATCCGCGACCGCCACCCGTTGACCGACCTGACCGCCCGGGAGTGGCTGCACGCCATCGCCGGCACGGCGCTCTCGCGCGCCTTCTGGAGCGCCAACCTCAAGTCCTTCGTGGGCCTGGCGACCGTCGGCGCGGAGATCTCCGGCATCATGACCTACGCGGGGCAAATCGACGCCTCGATCAACCCCGCCTATCACGCCGTCACCGGCGGTCAGTTCCACCTGTTCGAGGCTGTGGGCTCCGCCGTGGAGCGGCCCAAGGGCCAGAGCGTGATCCCGTTCGGCGGCGCGATCACGTGGGGCAGCACCTTGCTCTTTAAATTGCAGGAGGTCAGCGGCCTCCACATCTCCGACGCGGTCATGGGCGCGGCTCTGACCGTCAAGAGCGGCCTGGGCTTCGAGGACGCCGCGCACGTGGGCGAGGCGCGGGCCCCGGCGCAGGCGCTGGTGAGCGCGGCCGAGGCGCGCCCGGACTCGAAGATGCCTTTCGACGCCGATCTTTGGAAAAGCTCTCCGGCCGACGCGCTGGCGCGAATCCGGTCGCTGGCGGCGGGGGCGGGCGGTCTTTCGGCGGAGACCGCGGCGGTGGAGGCGCGCATGACCGCACTGCGCGCCAAGCTCGGCGACGCGGCGGCGCAGGAGGCCGCGCTGAAGGCGCAAAGCCGGCCGATCACGGCGGCGGAGCGCGCGCAGTACGCGGCACTCCTGCGCGAACTGGCGGCCAAGCGCGACGAGGCCTACGTACAGGCCAAGCTCTCTGAAAAGCGCGACATCACCAACCCGACCGCCGCCGACCTGTCCGACCTGCGGCGGCTGAAGGCCCTGAGCGACCGCTACGGCCCGCTTCTGCCTCCGCCGCCGACGGACAAGGACGGCACGCCCGACGAGATGGCCGCGCGCGAGGCGGCCTACAAGGCTCTGGCCGCGCGCATCGACGGTGTACTCCATGGAGGAACGGGCGGCGTTGCGGGCCCGACCGTGACGCCGCGGCTCAGCCCGGACAAGGAAGCGGCGATCCAAGGTATGGTCGACCGCATTTATAAAGAACGCGAGCAGGTGAAGGCCGAACTGGCCCAGCGCGACGCGACTCAAGCCCTGCTCGCCGCGTCCAACCGTATCCGCAACCACGCGCTGGCGGATCGCCGCAACGGCCAGGGCATGATGCAGTTCCACACGGACTTCGCCAAGCTCGACAGCGTCGTCGACCTGGCTCTCTCGCTCAACGAGATCTCCGCCGCCGAGGCGGCGATCGCCAAGATGCAGGGCCTGCTCCAGCAGAGGACGACCGCGATCAACAGTTCGGCCGCGCAGAACCAGCAGAACCTGGCCGCCAACAACGCGACCGCCGCCCAGCAGGCCCAGTGGCAGCAGCAGGCCCAGCAGGCCGTCACGCTGGATCAGGCGTCCCAGAAGAGCTTGGCGGGCCTGCAGACCGAGGCCGCCACCGCCACGCAGAACATCGGCCAGTTCCAGCAGACGATCGGCGGCTTTATTTCCGAGGTCAACGCTCAGGACAAAGGCCAAAGCGCCACCGCCGCGGCCGAATACGCGCGCCGTCTGGCCCTTCTGCCCCAGGCCGCGCAGTGGGCGACGAGCGGCAACCCCAACGATCCGTCGGCGTTCTCGTTGTCCGGCTTCCAAGCCGACCTGACCGAGGTCAACTCGGCGCTGAGCCAGGCGCAGGCGGGCCTGGCCAAGATCCCGACCGTGCCGGTGGAGTTCGCGGGCGCGCTGGTCATCGCGGTGCCGGGCTCCGCCCCGGGGCAGCCGAATCCGACCGTGAGCAATCCGACGAAGGCCGAGGTGCTCCAGATCCTTTCCCAACGGCAGGCGGGCTGGCAAAAAGAACTGGCCACGAAACAGTCGTTTCTGACCCAGGTCAACCAGATGATGGACCCCAACTACACGGGCACGACGACCGACGCCTTCGGCGACGTCAACCCGGTGTCCTTGCCGCGCTGGCTGGCGCAGACGCAGACGGACCTGAGCGCCAAGCAGACGGCGGCCCAGCAACTGCTCGCCCAGTTGGACGCGACCGCCGCGCAGATCAACAAGGCCGCCGGTTCCAGCATCCCCATGCTGTCCGGGATGTCTTTGACGCAGTTGCAGACGGCCATCCAGAACTACGGCACCACCTTGGAGAGCGTCCAGTTCCCCAACGACGGCTCGGTGGCCACCTTCCAGGCCAAGATGGCGCTGATCACGGCGGCGCAGAACGTCCCGTTGGCCGCGCGCGCGATCGTCCAGTGGTCGCAGGACCAGGCGACCGTCACCGCGATCCAGACCGCGATGTCGACGACCTTGCCCAAGGTCCAGCAGTCCCTGCAGGGCTTGGTCAACATGGAGCAGGCGATTTTGGCCGATATCCAGGTCGATGTGAATTTCGTCAACACCGGCCAGGGCGGCGGCCAGGCGCTGATCGACCGCAAGACCGCGCTCCTGCAGAACACCATCATCCCGGCCCTGCAGAACGCCCAGCAGATGATCACCGGGACCTTGATCCCTTATCAGCAGAGCAGCGTCGCCTCCTACGCGGCCAACAGCAACGGCTCCTACTATACGCTGTTCACGGCCGAGCAGAACCTGCTGACCCAGACCAACAATCTCTACAACAACACGATCCCGTGGGCCGTCGTCACGCAGGGCGCGCCAACGGGCAACGCCGCGGCCGCGCACGCCAACATCGCCTCGTTCCGCCAGACCTTGCAGAACTACATGACCGGCTACACGGATTCAGCCGGCCAGCACGAAGGCATCACGCAGTACCTGCAGGACATGAAGGACCGCCAATGCACGTCCGGCTGCACGCGCACCGAGACGCTCTACGGCGAGGTTCAGCCCTACAGCCTGCCGATGAAGATCACGCAGTATAACGCGGAAGAGGCCCAGCGCGCGACGCAGATCAACACCGAAGACGCCCAGATCAATCAGATCCTGACCCAGATACAGACGTTGTCGAACGGGAAATACAATTTGCAGGCCTACATGCTGCCCGTCGGCGTGGGCGCCGACGCGGGCAGCGTGGCCAAGATGAACGCCATCGTCAACGCGAGCTTGATCCCGAACCTGGGCACCGAACTGCAGACCATCGCCAAGGCCGCCCAGGCCGCCGCGGGCTCGACGTCGATTTCCGTCGGCGCGGGCAGCGGCGGCGCGGTGCCGGTCGGCAAGCAGCCCTCGCCGACGATCTCGACCGACCAGCAGATCTCGATTCTGGCCCTGAACGCGGCCCAGCGCCTGGTGCCTTCCAGCATCGCCCAGCCCGCGGGTGCTCCGGCCGCCTACGCGGTCGCGCGCTACCTCTACGCCAACTCGGTGGTCACGGCCGCGCAGTCGGCGCTGACCAGCCAGGTTCCGCAGGCGGTCGCGTTCCTGAACACGGCGTCCCAATCGCTGGGGGCCGCGATCGCCGACACGCAGATCGACGACGCCTATGTGAACTCGAACGGCACGAACGCGACTCCGGCCGCCGTCTACGCGCGCAAGACCGCGATCTACAGCCAGCTCAACGGCTTCCTCCAGCAGGCCGACGCGTTCTACGCGATGAAGACCGGCTGGGACCAGCAGGCGTTCGGCACGCTGAACTCGGTGCAGACGTATTACAACTCGTTGGGCACGATCTACTCCAACGGCTCGGCGGTCAACCAGAACGAGCTCACCGAGATCAACACGATGTCGCAGGCGCTGGCCACGACCCTGAGCGGCCTGCAGGCCACGCAGGCGAAGGTGCTGTCCTGGATGTCCCAGCTCGACCCGGCCCAGCAAAGCGCCCTGCGCAACGTCGCCGACGACGTGTCGAGGCTCCAGGACCAGACCAAGGCCGTCCTCGACGCCAACATCAACTGGCACCAGCTCGAAAACGACCTGTCGCGGTCGCAGCAGATCGTGCAGGCCGACCTGACCGGCGTCGACTCCGATCAGCAGAAGCTCACGCAGCTGCTGACCGACCCCGCCGTCCAGGGCTCCCTGCCGCCGGACCTGGTGCGCCGCATCGAGGCCCTGCGCCTGGGCCAGGGCGGCGGCGCCTGGGCCATGGGCGGCGGCGACGGCGGGGCGACGCAGGCGATCGTGATCAAGAAGTCGGATTTCTCGTCCTTCCTCGATGCGATGCTGGGGATGGTCACGCAGAACTCGCAGAACATCGCCAATCAGGATATCTCCTCTCTCAAGAGCAGCCTGCTCTCCGACCCGGCGAACATTTCAAACTTCATCCCCGGCGCCAGCATCATGCAGTTCGGCGACAACGCCGACGGCTTCTACCTGGTCTACCAGTCGAACTTCTCGGTGCCCAACGGTCTGCAGACCGGCACCTGGGCGACGCTGGGCAACGTCGCCCACGTCTGGGGCAACAACATCAGCGTCAACAGCTACGAGTTCACCAGCCCTCCCAGCGCCGGCGGCCAGAACGCGCCTTTCGGCGACAAGGGCGTGGAAGTCCAGGTCGAGTCCTTGCAGGGCCAGAACTGGGTCAACTACCTGAACGTTGACCTGCATCGTTTCGGCTTCGACATTCCGACCACGAACACCATCGGCTCCACGCTGAGCCCGTCGCGCCTGATGATCTTCGACGACTACGCGGTGATGCTGCTCAACAACAAGCTCTACGTGGGCCTGGCCGGCTACGGCGACGTCGCCGCCAACCAGCCGGGACAAAATCCTTACTTCTACGGCGGCAACCTCAAGACCTCGTTCAAGCTCAACGACGTGATGAGCCTGGACGCGTCCCAGCAGGCCTTGTTCATCAAGGATCCGCGCACGTTCTTGGAAACCGCGAATCTCAATTTCACGGGCTTCGACCCCAGCCTGAACCAGGACTTCCAGATTTCGGCCAACGGCGACAACAAATACTACTCGCGCACGCAGATCGGCCCCACGTTCGACGTCAATCGGCTTCTCGGCAACGATACCGGCGACTCCTTTACCGTCAGCATGTACTACGCCAACACGCGCGGCACCGACGACATCCAGCAGCAGTCGCTGGGCACCACGATCGTCAAGGGCATCTCGATCAAGAACGACCAGGGCAAGACCTGGCTGCAGATCAACAACAGCCTGACCGCCGAGGCGGGCCAGCAGGCCAATACCTTGGGCGACCAGATCGCGTTCACCTTGCCGGACAAGGGCATCACCTTGAGCGGCCAAGGACAGATCATCGGCGGGGCGAGCACGTATTACGCCCAGTTGTCCAAGAAGCTCAGCGACAATTCCTCGGTCGACCTCGGCTACGGCTCCCAATACATCGGCATGGGCAACCGCCTGTCGCTGACCATGAATACCTCTTTCACGCTCGCCCAACTGTGGCAGGCGGTGGCCGACCACGCGCATCAGGAACTTCAGGGCGGCCGGACCTTGGCGGCCTTCGACAAGGACATGACCGACTTCTTCGGTCCCAACGCGAAGGATGCCTCGCCGACGGTGCAGGCTCTAAGCCAGGTCTACGCGGCCGACGTCGCGCGCAAGCTGATCACGCAGGACATGGGCGGCCTGACCAGCGACATCGACGACCTGCGCAAGGCCGGCGCGTTCATGGACAACACGCGCACGCGCGGCATGATCGGCTTCGTCTCGCGCGCGGTCGACAACACCACCGCCGACCTGGCCGTCGGCGGCGGCCCGACCGTGGGCACGTACACGGAGATGACGTTGACCAAGACGCAGAAGACGCTGATCGAGGACAAGACTCTTTCTCTGACTCAGGAGGGTCTTAAGCTCCAGGATCGGCTCATCGCGCTGACCAAGGAATGGCAGTCGGACGTGGCCGCGCTTGCCGAGGCGCAATGGGACCTGCGCCTGGCCGACTACGAGGTGCGCAACGCGCCCAACGACGCCGTGCGCGCCGATGCGCGCGTGCGCCTCTCCGAAGCGCTGGACCGCTACAACCAGACGCTCGCGCGCTACAACGCGCTGGCCGGACGCGATCCGACGGCGGCTTCGCCGTTCGCCCAGCTCAACGCGGCCGACCTCCAACAGTTGATGGGCAACATCCGCGCGCTCGTCTCCGCGCCCGACCGCCTGACCAAGATCCTGGGCACGCTCAATCCCGACGCGCTGCGCAAGGACGTCGGCGCCGTTCCGTTCAACGTGATGAACTGGCTGCCGTGGGTCGACCGATTGTCGGCCGGCTTCGGCGTGCAGTATCAGGACATGATGAACAATCAGGTGCTGACCATGGGCGTGTCGATGCGCCTGCCCATTTATGATCCTTCCTCCAAAGCCGCCGACCATTCCTATGTTTTGGAAAGCCAGGCGACCAACTTGGAGATCGATCAGCTTTACGCCGACCGCAACGTCCAGCGCCAGGCCGACCTGGACCGCGCGCGCGCCTGGCAGGCCGCCTCCGACGCGGCCGCGCCCCAAGGTCCGGCCGCGGCCGCGCGCCTGGGCGACGCGATCCGAGCCTACCGCAACGGATTGATCGGTCCCGACGGCCTGCGCCATGCGTTCGACGCGTGGCGCTGGTACGCGCAGACCGCGCTCGACGCCAGCGCCAACGCCTCCGTCGCCGCCGCCGCGGCCGCCATTGAGGAACCCGCTTCGCAGCACCAGCCCCTCCTGCCCTCCGGGCCTGCCCGCATCGCCTCGTTCGACGACGCCTACGCGTTGGCCGTCGCCGACTCCAAGAACCTGGGCGCGCTCGCCGACCGCGCGCAGGCGGCCGAGGAGATGGCGCGCTCTCAAGAGCACCGCATTCAGAAGGCGTGGCTGGACCTCAACGTCGGCGTCGGCCTGACGGATTCGGGACTGGGCTGGATACCGCAGATCGCGATCACCGGCATTCCGGTGACGCCGGTGTTCGGCTTCGAGTTCAAGCCCGAGGAGCTGCGCGAGCTGCAGGTAAGCCAGCACGACCAGCAGGAGGCGTATTACCAGGCGCTCCAGGCCAGCCTGAAGACCGGCCTGGCCGTGCAGTTCTATCAAGAAGTCGTCGCCTACCGCACGGCGCAGAACGCCGTCGGTCTCTACGACTCGCGCGTGCTGCCGGCGCTGGCCGCGGCCGCCGCGGCGGGGGGCGCGGACGCGGCGCAGAAGCTCGATGATGCGCGCGTCAAGCGCGGGCTGGCCCTCTCCGCGCAGAACGCGGCCGCCGCGCAGTTGAACTTCCTTTTGGGCCGCGCCGCCGGGGCGCCTCTGGAAATCGACATGGACCCGGTCCAGGCGCTGGCCGCGCTCAAGGCCTTGGTCGAGGCGCAGAGCCCCGTCGTCACGCAGACGCGCGTGCTGGACGCGCGCGTCGCCGTGGCGCGCGCCGTCGAGCAGATGGTCGACAAGAACCTGAAGGTCCAGGTGCTCCAGCTGGAGCCGGTGTCGATCGTGGTGCGGGCGTTCACGCGCCTGATCGGCGCCCTCGGCGACGGGCCGGTCTACGATCCCGACAAGGCCGCCGCCGCGCGCATCAAAACGTTGACGGCGGAGCGCGCGCTGGCGGCCCTGCCCGCTCAGGTGGCCGACCAGCGCTCGCGCCTGCAGCAGCGTCTGGCCGACGACCAGGCCCGGCTCGCGGCGCTGGCCGGCTCCCGCGACCCGTCGGCGGCGGTGACCGCCGCCGAGCTCCAGGGCGACATCCTCAAGGAACGGGCCGGCCTCTACGCGCTCTATGACCCCTCGGCCCCGTCCGCCGCGGCCGCCGTCAACGCGCCGACGCCGCCGTCGAACTGGGCCCAACTGCAGGCCGAACTGGGGCGCTCCGAGCAGGCCTTGGCGCCCGCCGCCCCGAGCGCGCCTCCCGACATTCCGTCGCCCGTCGTGACCGAGGGCAACTCGTCGGCGTACGCGCGCTACGACTACGCCAAGCAGACCTTGGGCGAAGTTCCGATCAACAAGCACTTCGTCGAGGGCTGGATCGAGGTGCGTCTGCGCGATCCCAGCACTCCGCCTAATGTCCTTCTCGCCCTGTCGCGCCTGCGCGACCAGAAGGCGGCGCGCATCTATCAGACCGAACTGGCCGGCGCGCAGGTGAACGCCGGAGTTTTGGCCGCGCAGTTCCAAACCGACGTGGGCCTGGAGCGCTGGGCCGAAGCGCAGCTGCGGGCGCGCGGATTCTCGCCGGTGCCGCCGGCCGCGGCGCGGCCCGGCGACCCGGCTCGCCCCGCCGAGCTTGACGCCCTGCGCGCCAGCGCCGCCGCGCGCGTGGCCGGGGAAGCCGACCGGATCGCCGCCCTGCTGGGCCTTGCCCCCTCGGCCGCGGCCGGGCTGGCCGCGCTCGTGCCGCAGGACGCGACGCCGGCCGCCGACCCCGCCGACATGGCGGCGACCTTGATCAAGAACATCCAGACGCGCGAGGTCGGCATCATCCAGCAGACCCTTTTCTCCGACGGCGGTCTGCCCGCCGGCTTCGGCGCCGAGGACGGCCTGATGGGGCAGATCCGCGCCAACACCATCGCCGAGCGCATGAGCTACAAGGGCTTCACGCCCGTGCTCGCCAGCGGATTGTTCCAGGGCCAGAGCATTTCCGGCGTTTTCCTGGAGGCCCCGGACCCCCGCGACATTCAGAAAGGGCTGGAGAGCATCATGTCGGACGTCCTGCGCAAGCAGTTGGAGTCCGACGGGCGCATACAGCAGCTGTCGCTCCAGTTGAATCTGCTGATGACCCAGGTGCAGGACGGCGAACGCGAACTGCAGGCGCGCAGCGCGCAGATCCAGGCCGACGAGGCCGACCTGCGCGCGCGCACGGCGCTCATCGACCAGCCCGGCGGGGCGGCCGCGCTGGCCGCGTCCCAGCAGAGGCTGGCCCAGGCGTGGTCCGACTTCGGCGGCACCATGGTCGCCACGAAGTCCGCGTTCATCGACTTGGTGACCGAGCTGCAGGCGCTCGGCGAAGGCTCGACGGGCACCCTGCACCCGCTGCAGGCCCCGGTCGCGCCCGCGCCGGCGCCGTCCCTGCGGCCGGACACGACCGGCGCGCTGGCCGACTTCTGGACCGAGCGCATGGCCGATCCATCCTTCCAAGCCGCCCAGGACGCGGAACTGGCCAAGCTCTCGCCGGCCGTGCCGCCGGGGCTGATCGCGCGGCTGGACGCGGACGCCCGGCTCTACCAGATCGCGCGCGCGAACGCCGACGGCGTGCGCGGCAACGACTACACGGACGCCCAGCGCCTGGACCTGCTCACGCGCAACGACGAGGAGGGCAAGCGCGAGTCGGTGCGCGCCGACGTGGACGCGGTGATCGCTTCGCTCGGGGGCCTGGACCCCAGCTCCGGCTCCGGCGCGGAACTGCTGACGTTCTTCCGCGGCCAAGCCGAGAGTTCCGCGCGCGACGGCGCGCTGGCGCTCTCCTCGCGCCGCGCGTTGATGGGCCAGCTTGACTCCGCGTTCTGGGGCGCGGACAATCCCCCGCCGGCCGTCGCCGCGGAGTTCATCCGTTTGGAAAACCGGCAGAAGGGCGTCGACGACGCCAAGGACGCGCTGCTCGCCGACTACCTGTCGGCCAACGGCGACGACGCGACGAAGTTCCTGCTGACCGACAGCCGCCTGGACGACTACCTGAAGGCGCAGTCCGCCTTCGACGCGGAGCTGGAGGCGGCGCTGGAATCTCCCGCGTTCCAGCAGAACCCGGGCCTCGTGCGCCTGCTCGACGGCCTCTACGACGTGCGCGGTGAGGTGATCGGCGACGACTCGCGCGCGGCACAGACGGCGAAATACGGCCGGGGCATGGCCGCGCTCAACGCCTTGATCATGCTGGAGCGCGAGCGCCTGCGCGGCGCGACGTGGTCCGGCCGTTCGCCGCAGGAGATCGACCGCGACGCCCAGGCTCTCCAGCAGTTGGTCGACATGAAGTCGCGCTGGCTGACGAAGACGACGGACTTGGAGCCGGTCTACGCGCTGGTGGAGGTCGGCCCGAACGGGACGCGCACGTGGAGCGTCGGCCGCTGGCTGACCGCCGATGAATACAATATCTGGAACAAGAACCACGACTTCATCACCACGGGCGGCCGGGTCTACGTGCGCGACGGCGCGGGCGGCACGCAGTCCGGCAAGACCTACGAGGTGGTCGGCGGCGTGGACGTGGCCCAGGCCGCGCGCGACGGCTCCGCGGCGGCGTTGAACGACAACGCCCAGGCGCTCGCCCTCGACGGGGTTCTGTCGCACAGCGATTTCGCGCTGGCCGACGCGGCGGGCGGGCCGCTGAAGCCCCTGAGCTTCGACGGCGTGTACGGTGACAAGGGCCTGGCCCAGGCGGGCAAGCTCTATTATTTCGGCCCGGACCCGAGCCTGCCGCCCGGCACCGCGCAGACCGATGCCGGTCTGGTGGCGATGCCGCCGCTGGCCGCGCAGTCCCTGCCGGTCGACAAGGTGGTGGTGATGGCCTACACGGGCACCGGCACGCCTCCGGGCCGCGACGAGTTCCCGACCTTGGGCAGCCTGCAGGCCTCCGCGGGGGCGGGGGACTTCGCCAAGCTCGTGGCCTCGCCTCAGGGTGCTGCGGCCCTTCAGACGGCGCGGCGCGCCCAGGCGGCGGCGTCCCTGCGCCGCGGCTGGGTGGAGGTCAAGCTCGACAGCGCGGGCTTCGCGCGCGACGCGCAGGGCCGCCTGGTCCAGCTCTACACCACCAACGACGATTTCAACGCGCAGTGGAAGGCGTTCGATCATGCCCCGGCCGACCTGGCCGCCGCCCAGAGCTCGCTGGCCGCGGCGCAGGCGGAGGCGGCGGCGGCGAAGGCGGCCGACGCGAAGGCGCAGGCGGCTTATAAAGGCGCCGGCGCGGACCTGGCCGCGGCGAACAAGGCGTCGGCCGCACAGGCCCAGAAGGCCGCGGCGGCGGCGAAGGCCGTGGTCGACGCGCCCAGCGCCGACGGTCCGGAAAGCCGCGCGTTCCTAGACGCGACGCGCGGCGCCGAGACGGCCCCGGGCCAGTCATCGGCGAAGGCCAAGATCGACCCCGCGCTGGCGGAGCTTAAAAAGGCGGGCGACCAGCTGCGCCTGGCCAACGCCAAGGTCGTCAACGCGCAGAAGGCCGTCGACGACCTGAAGGTGACGCTCGAGCGCGCGAAGTCGTGGACGCTCTACCGCACCAGCGATCTGGTCCTGAGCCTGGACGCCGCGAAAGACGTCGTCGGCGCGCAGGCCCCCGCGGCGCGCGGCGCGCTGGCGCTGTCGCAGACGATCGACGGCGGCCCGGTCGTTCGCCGCATCACGGGCGGCCTGGCGGCGGCCGTGCTGAGCCCCGAGGGCCAAATCGTGAAGTTCTACGCGACCGGCGCGGACGTCGACGCGGCCGCGCCGTCGTGGACGCTGATGTCCTACCAGGCCGACTCCGACGGGCAGCCCGTTCATGTTTCCCTGCCGGACGGCGAGGTCGCCACGAAGGTCCGCTTCAGCCACTACGAGGAAAACGGACTGCCGGTCCTGCTCTCCGAGCGCTACTTGATCGCGCGCGTCGACAAGACCACGTCCCAACTGGCCACGGCGCGCCATTGGGCGATCATGCCCTACAACTGGGCCAACATCGCCCTGGAGGTTCCGCGCGGCATCGTCCAGGCCCCGATCGAGCTCATCGGCGGGCGCAACCCGGACGAGCAGCACTACTTGGGCCGCGCGAACATGTATAAGAGCGAGGGCGGCGAGACCGAGCATCACGGCTTCTTCCGCCAGGCGCTGGGCTGGGTCGACATCCTGGACCTTCTGCCCGACCCGGTGACGACGTTCTTCGACCCCAGCCAATATCCCGACGCCGTGCGCGTCGGCTCGCCGCTGCTGCCGGGTCAGGTGCTCGCGCAGAAGGACGCGCGCGACCCGAGCAACGGCGAAAACGTTCATTACGGCGTCGGCACTCTCACCCGCGACGCCGCGCAGGCCGCCGAGGACCTGGACGCGGCGCGCCAGCGCACGCTGGCCTTGTTCAACGGCGGCGTCCAGGACGTCACGCTTGAGACCATGCGCGGCCGCGGCCGTCCGGTGCTCCAGGCGAACGGAAAGCCGAAGCTGGACTCCGCCGGCTATCCGGAGTGGGACGACACCTACCTGCAGTCGAAGGTGAGCGTTCGCTCGGGCGACGCAGCCGTCGCGGACCCGCAGCTGGCGGCCGCCGTAAACCCGGACGCGCCGGGCGGCGTGACGACGATTGCGAACCCGGACGGGCTCTTCGTCGACCGCGTGGTGCGGCGCGTGACGGTGATTCCGGGCGCCTCGGGCGACGCCGCGCGCGCGGCCGCGCTCGACGGCTATGGCGAGCGCTACGCGGCCTCCACGGCGCAGACG
>JAJXVH010000158.1 GCA_021782205.1 bacterium
GACGCGGCGTCACGGATGATATCCGGATTGGGGACGACGGTCAAGCGCAGGAGACCGGCGCGGCGCTTGAGCTTGTGGCGCGCCACGCGCGAAAAGCGCCAATCGGAGACGGCGGCGGCCGCGATCGCCAGGGCGGCGCGGCGCGCGCGCGCGCGTACCGCGCGCAGCATCTGCAGGCCCGTGACCACCGGCACCACCTCCACGCCGCGCGGCGCGGCGGCCGTCGCCGGGCCGCTGACCACGCAGACGCGCGCGCCCAGCTTGCGCGCCGCCGCCGCCAGCGCGAAGCCCATCGCGCCCGACGAGGCGTTGGTCAGGTAGCGCACCGGGTCCAGGCTTTCGCGCGTGGGCCCCGAGGTGATCAGCACGCTCCGGCCGCGCAGGGACACGCGGCTCACGTCGCGGACAGCGCGCGGCGCGCGATCTCGTCGGGCTCCAGCATCCGCCCCACGCCGATCTTGCCGCTGGCCAGTTCGCCTTTGGCCGGGCCCCACAGCTCATAGCCGTAGCCCGAAAGCGTCTTGACGTTGGCCCGCGTCGCGGGGTGCGCCCACATCTCCGCGTCCATGGCCGGGCACACCGCCACGCGCGCCTTCGTCGACAAGACCAGCGCGTCGAGCAGGCCCTCCGCGCGTCCGTGCGCCAGCCGCGCCAGGAAGTCCGCGGTGGCGGGTGCGACCAGCACCAGGTCGGCCCAATCCGCCAGCGACAGGTGCGCCATGTCCCAAAGCGCCGGATCGTGCAGGGACTGCGCGACCGGATGCTTCGAGAGCGCCGCCAGCGTCAGCGGCGTGACGAAGTGCGCCGCGTTGGGCGTCAGCGCGCAGCGCACCTCCGCGCCCCTCTTGACCAGCGCGCGCACCAGCGCCGGCGCCTTGAACGCCGCGATGCTGCCGGTGATCCCCAGGACGACGCGGCGGGCCGGCTTGGCCATCGGATTATTCCGGCTTGGCCTCGGGTTCGGCGGCGACGACCTTCTTCAGGTCCTTCCAATCCACCTGCCCGCCCAGCACCTCGCGCAGCGCCAGGTCCAGCAGTTCGGCGGGCGTGAGATGGCGGTTCTCCTCGCGCTTCTTGAGTTCCTTGGCCCACAGCGCGGCCATGGGGATGGCGGAATACTTACCCTTGCCGAAGTTGAGGATCAGTTCCTCGGTGGTCTTGATCGCGGGGACTTCCTTCACGGCGGCTTCTTTCTTCGACATGCGGGTTTCTCCTCTTTTCGGGCTCTAGACGAGCGCCGGGACAAGATGCGACGGGTCGAGCCGAGACGTCTTGAGCGACTCGGCCGTCAGGATGCACGAAATCTGGCTCACGGCTTCTTCCAACTCGTCGTTGACGACCACGTAATCGTAGTCCTTGGCGGCCGCCAACTCTCCGCGCGCGTTGGCCAGGCGCTTGGCCACCTCGTCGGCGCCCTGGCCGCCGCGGCGCGCCAGCCGGGACTTGAGCGCGCCCAAGGACGGCGGCAGGACGAAGACCAGGATCGCCCCGGGGGAGCGGCGGCGAATCGACAGGGCGCCCTGCACGTCGATGGCCATCACCACGTGGCGGCCGGCCTTCGTCTCGCCGTCGACGAAGCGCTTGGGCGTACCGTAGTATTCGTCATGCACGATCGCCCACTCCAGAAAATCGCCGCGCGCGATGCGGCGCTTGAACTCCTCGCGGCCGAGAAAAAAATAGGACTTGCCGTCCTTCTCGCCCGGGCGCGGCGCGCGCGTGGTGCAGGAGATCGAGTAGCGCAGGTCCTTGCGGCGCGCCAGGAGCTTGCGGCAGATCGTAGTCTTGCCCGCGCCCGACGGGGCCGAGATGATCAGGAGCGCGCCGTTCCTCATTGGACCGTTGATTCTAGCGCAATTGGAGGGGGAAGTCCAGGGAAAATTCCACGCGAAAGTGTCGCGGGGACCGCCGCAAGCACCGACGACCGGAGCCGTTTTTACGGCGCGAAAGCCGCCGTCGAAACAGAGGGAGTCGTCGGCGACGTATCGGTCGCGGCCAGGTCATGCCGCGGCGGCGTCGTCGAGGACTTTTTTAGAACGGCCTCGGCGTAGCCGACGGCGGCAGGCAGCATGTCGGCTTCATCGATCCAGAGATCGGGCAAGATGCCCTTTCCTTCGAGAATATTCCCATTCAACTGGTTGACGGCTCCACCCATCGACATTTCGACGCCCGAGTCGGGCAGACGATACATGTTGACCGGAGCGAAAGTGTTTATGCCCGCGGAATTCTCTCCCATCACGACCGTTCTCGATAAGCTGCGCGCCAATAGGACAAAACTTTCTCCAGCCGAGCTGTTCGTTCCGTCGGACAGAACGATCAGGGTTCCGGCAAACTTGCGCGGCGCCTGCCCGGGATAGTCGAAAGTCCGGGCTTCCCACGTTCTTGAGCTGAAGGCGATCTCCGACTGCCGCAGCCGTCTCTTGGCCGAATCAAGGAATTCCTCGATCTGCCGTCGGCCTTCCGGGTCCTGGACGTATCGCAGCCTGTCTTCGCGCGAGTTGATCTCCCCGACGTCCACCAGCGGCGACAGCAACGTAACCTTTTCCAGCCGATAACGGATCGTTTCATTGGTCAGCGCGCTGAGCCAGCGGACACCGTAGCCGTCATTGCCTCCATCGTTGCCGCGCAAATCGAGGATGATGCAAGGTTCGCGCCTGAGCTTTTCGGCCGTCGCGACGAAACGCTCCACGTCCGTGGCGTGCTCAAGCCGTAGCGTTCGAAGCGTGAGCACGGGAATGCCGTTTATGACCTGCGAAGCGAAAAGTCGTCCGTTATTTTTAAAGGAGCCCATTTTGCCGTCATGCAGGACGAGAGACAGCTCATCCTTCTCCCCCGAAATCCGGCAGCGAAGGCTGCGCGCCGGCTTCTCGCCGAAAGATCCGATTAAAAAAATATCTCCGCGTAAGCCAGGGACGTAGGTCGGAAACAAAAAGTCTTTCGGGGGGCGGCCTTCGACGGACAGAAGTTTCCCGTACGACTCCTGATCCGCGGACGTGGAGCGCGCGATAAGATAATATCCGTCTTCGTCTTTTCGCACGTATTCATCGGCGAAACGGATGGAGAAACGCCCCGCGCCGGGCCTCCCGCGCAAAGCGATGGTTTGCGAGTAGGCTTCCAGCATGAAGTGTCCGTCTAAAATCCTGGCGTCCTTGAAAAAGTCCATCAATAAAACAAAATAGGAACCCAAGCTCCATTCTTTCTTGCCGCGCAGCCTGTCGCGATATTTCTTGAACAGCCCCTCCCAATCGGTGCCATGGGATTGGAAGTAATCGTATCCTCCGTATGCGTTTCGTAGCAATTCCTCAAACGCGGAAAAATCCTCAAGCGCCTTCGCTCGGGACAAGACTTCCGGGGAGCTTCCATGGAGACCCTGTTCCGAGAGTAAATACTCACGAGGTGGACGCGCCTGCGCCGACGTTTGCGCCATCAAACAGAGCAGGAGAAGAAACGAGAACTTCAGGGAACCATCGCGGATCAACGCAATCCTCCCGTCGCAAGTCACGCGGATCGGACGCCGTAGGGATTATAAACTCCGTCTTCGGAACATTCAAGCCCGCGCGCCGCGCGGGATTTGACGCGCGGCGCGCGAGTATGATTGACTGATCGCACGGTCAATCTATTTGCCGCACGGA
>JAJXVH010000159.1 GCA_021782205.1 bacterium
CCGCGCGCGCGACGCCGGTCGCCGCGGCCGTGCCGGCGGCTGCTTCCGCTGCCCCGGCCGCGCCGGTCGCCGCTCCGGCTCCGGCTCAGGCCGCTTCGGCCTCGGAAGGCCCGCGCTGGGTTGAGGCGCCGACTCAGCCTCAAGTCCCCGCCGGCGAGGCGGGTCCGCGCTGGGTCGCGCCCGGCTCCAGCGGCGTGGGCGGTTGGATTTCTCGTCAGCTTGGCCGCTGGGCGTCGCCGACTTCCGACGTCGCCGACGGCCGCAGAACCTTCGACGGCGAGGCCTCTCGCGCCGCGCTTTCGGATTCCGTGCCGGCCGCGACGGACGCGTCGGCGCGCGCGTCCGGTCTTTCCCGCCCGCAGGACGCCGCCGAGCGCGTCATCGAGGATCACTCCATTCCCACGCCGGAGGCCGCCCGCCGCGTCGCGGAACTGCGCCATGAGCACGGCACGCCTCTTTGGGTGAAAGTCGCCGCCCCGCTGTCGGTCGTCGCGGCCGCCGTGGTCGCCGTACAGTTCGGCGCCGTGCCGGTGCTGACCTTGGCCGCGGGCCTGGTGCTCTCCGTGCTGGCGCACGAGGTCGCGCACCTGGCGGTGCTCAAGGCGCTGGGTGATCACACCGCCGAGCACGCGCATGGTTCCAGCCTCAATCCGTTCCACCACGTCGATCCGATCAAGACCGTGATGCTGCCCGCGCTCACGCTCGCCCTGTCGAGCGCGATACTGCCCTTCCCGATCCTGATCGGTTCGGGCAAGGCGGTCGACGCGGACTTCAACAACCTGCGCGGGCCGCTGGGCGGGCCGCGCTCGGCGCGCAACGCGTTCTGGGTCGCCGCCGCGGGACCGCTGACGAATTTTGCGCTCGCGGGCCTGGCTTTCGGCGCGGCCGCACTTCTGCCCGCGGGGGGCGTCCTGGCGGGCGTGGCGGTCGGCCTGGCGCACATGAACGTGGCCCTCGGCGTGTTCAACCTGATTCCCCTGCCCCAGCTCGACGGCGGCAAGATCCTGGCCAGTCTCTTGCCCGAGGCGTGGTATGCGAAATGGGTCTACAACCCCAAGGTGGAGAAGGGCTATCAGGGTCTGTTCCGGCGCCTTTATGAAGGCCCGTCGAACCTGCTGACCTTCGTCGGCGACAAGCTGGGCGTCAAGAGCCAGACGGCGCTCAATCGCGTGGCCAACGGCGTCACGTTCGGGGCGCTCGCGGCCTTCTACGCGGTCGCCTACTTCCACTTCTCGGTGGCCCTGCCGCTCCTGTTCCTGGCCTTGCCCTGCACCTACGACTACTGGTGCATCCGGGAAAAAGTCCGCTCCGAGGCGGCGGTCAAGGACGCCATGGATATCTTCAGCCAGTGGAGCTCGGTGATCGCGCAGATCGCCGAGGACCGCGGCATGGCCAGCGAGGTCAGTCAGTTCGAGGCCGAGCACGCGATGAAGAACGCGCTGGAAACCTTGATCGACGAGATGATGGCCAAGGAGGAGTTCCGCGCGCTGTCCGATGATGAGAAGATCGCCGCGTTGATGGCGGCCTACCCGGATCGCGCCGCCGACTTCCTTAAGGACAAAGTCTTCACCGAGGGGGCGGACACGCGCGAGCAGATTCTGGAATTGCTCAAGGACCAGCGCAACACGCCGTTCTACGAGCGCACCCGCCGCTGGCTGGCCGAGCACGACATCTTCAACCGCTGGGACAACCCGAAATACGAGGGCAAGCTGCGCGACCAGATGAAGGAAGCCGACAAGCCCCAGCAGAAGGCCAACGGCCAGCGCGGCAGCACGACGCTGGGCGCTTTGCTGATGCTGGGCACGCTCGGCGGCGCGTCGGCCTTGTTCCCGGAGCTGGCGCACCACGTCCCCATGCTGGCGGCGGGCGGCCTGGGCATTCTCGGCATGCTGGGCACGCTCGCGCCGGGCGGGTCCCGGCCCGCCTGGCAGTCCAAGCTCCGGGTTCGCCCGGGCGACATCTCCTTTGTTCTGAAGGTCCGGTTCACGGCGGACGCGTCCTTGGAAGCCGCACGCGCGGCTCTGAGCGGCTACGGCCACAGCCCGAGCGAATTTGAAGCGCAGTCGTTGCCCTACATCCTGCGCCTTAACCCCGATAATATTTCCGACGCGGCGGATATCGCGCGCAGCGTGGCCGATAACGCGTTGGTGGAATCCATATCGGTGTCACAATCGGTTCTCGACCGCCTGACCGCAGACGGCGCGGCGGTCGACCAGGCCGACGGAGCGGGGGCTGAGAACGCCGCGGCGACCGGCGGCCGAAGCGCGAAGCTGCGCTACTCCGCCAATCATTCCCCGTCTCGGCTCGTCGTCGTCTTCCGCGCGGGCACGCCCCTCGACGCCGCGCGCCGCGCGTTGGCCGGCTTCGCGCAGAAGACGGTCCTGGGCGGCGGCTCGCGCGTGGTCTTCCGCATCGACGGCGGCGACGTGGCCGGCGCGATCGCGGCCGCACGGGAACTGGCGCAGAACGACCTCGTGGAAAGCGTTTCGGCGGGGAGGCCGGTGTTCCGGGCGCTGACCGGCGGACTTCCGGCGGGAGAGACGGATGAAGTTCCCGCGCCCGTGGCCGCGCCGTCGACCGACGCGCCCGCGCCCGTCGTCGAGACCGCCGAACAAGCCGCCGAACGCCGCGCGGCCGAGATCGAGGCCGAGGCGAGCGCGCAGGAGTCGGAGCTTCGTTCGGACAAGATCTCCGTCGCGCGCGACGGCGAGCCGTCGCTCATGAACAACGAACTGCGCGTGCACCTGGCGCCCGGCGTCTCGGCCGAGGCGCGCGAGAGGCTGGCCGAGCTCTTCAACGGCATCAACGCGGTCACCCGCGCGGCGGTGCAGGCCGACGGCAGCCTGCTGCTCAACACGCGCTTCGGCGTGGACGACGCGGCCGAGGCCGCGCGCGAGATTTCAAGGTTTAAGGCCGTGAGCGCGGTGACGACGCCCGTGGACGTGCGCGACCGTCTGTTCGCGACGTCCTTGCCGGAGAAAATCGTTTCGCACGGCAAGGAGCACTGGAGCACGGGCGCGGTGCTGGTGTCCTTCAACGCGGGCGCCACGGACGAAAGCGCGCGCGTGCTGATCGAGAAAGCCGGCGGCGAGCATCCGTTCCGCCAGGGCCAATACTGGGCGTTCTCCTCCGGCGCCGGCGACGGCGGCGCGGCCCGCGCCGGAACCATCGCCCGCGAGTTGGCCGAGGATCCCGAGGTCGCGTCGGTGGAGGTGCACCCGAACGTGGCCGCGGCGCTGGAGAACCGCATCAAGAAGCCCTATCCGGACGCGCAGAACTACGACCCGGCCCAGGCGGTGCTGGTCGGCTTCAAACCCGACACGAGCGAAGACGCGATGAAGGCCTACGCCGAGTCGCGCCGCCTGCGCCTGATCTACCCGCGCTTCCGCGGCAGCCAGACGTTGGCGCTTCTCGAAGTTCAGCGCGGCGCCGACGCGGCGTCCACGCGCCAAATGCTCGCCGACGAGACGCTCGACGAGGGCTCGGTCGCCTCCGAGGTGCGGCCTTTCCGCGAACAGCCCGGCGAGGCCGCGCTCGCGCCGTCGGCCGAGGCGCGCGCTCGCGCCGAGGCGCGC
>JAJXVH010000052.1 GCA_021782205.1 bacterium
GGCGCCGGCGCGTCCCGCGGGCGCGCGCGCCGCGGCGGCAGCGGCGCCTTCGGTTTCCGGCCTGCTTGCCGGTCCCGCGTTCGACGGGGCCGCGGCGCGCCGGGCCCTGGTGACCGCCGCCGGCGACGATTACTCCGTGCGCGTCCTGACCCGCCGAGACGGCGACCGCTCGCGCGTGGTCGTTTTGCTGGGAGAAGCGCACCTGAAATCGCCGGAGGCCGCGGCGCTGGGACGGCGCGTGATCGAACGCTTCCGGACTTACGGCTTCGAGGGTTATGCCAACGACAGTCCCGCCGCGCGCCGCTTTTTGAGCGAAATGCGGGAGGCCCGCCAGATCAGCGCCGCGCGGGCTCCCGAAAAATTCGGAGAAGGCAGCACGATCGATGAGGCCCGCCGTTTGGCCGCGCGCCGCCGCGGCACGCTCGCCGCGGTGCGCCGCATGCTGGAGGCCATGCCGGCCGCGGAGCGCGGCGAGGTCTTGGCCGCGTCGGCTCGGGCCGCGAGCGCCGGCGAAGCCAAGGACGTCGCGATCGTCGACGGCGAGGGGAAGACGCTGCTCGACGCGGCGGGCCTGCGCGACATGCTGACGGCCTTGGCCGGCGGCGCCTACGCGCGCGTGGAGGCCTCGTTCGTGCCGCGTCCGGTTCATCTGGAGGCCGGACACCGGCCGGGCCTGGCCGAGAGGATGTTCCTGCGCGGCTCCGCCGTGCGCCGCTTCGCGCGGCGGGCGGCGGCGGCGGCCGTTGCCGCCTATCTGCTCTCGCCGCCTCTCCCGCTCCCGCTGATGCACGCGGCCGTGCTGGCGGGCGTTTCCTCGATCCTGTATGTCCGCATCGGCGATTGGATTCCGCGGCGCTTGTTGGACGGCCGCTGGGGCGCTTTTTTTCCGCTGCGCACCGGCATGATCCGCGGCCGCGACCGGACCATGGCCCGCAACATCGCCGCCGCGTCCGCGTCCGCGGACGGAGCCGATCCCGTGCTGGCCATCGTCGGCGCGGACCACGTTCCGGGCATCGCCCGGCGGTTGACGCGGGAGCACGGATTTTCCGCCGCGGGTCTGGACGCTTTGACCGCGCGCTGAGAATTTTCCGGCGCGATCAGCGCAGGGGCATGGACCCGCGCGCCGCGGCGAGCGCGTCGCGGGCCTGGATGGCGGTGAGCATGGCCGCGTAGTTCCAGGTGAGGTCGTTGGCCGAGGTCATGTAGCCGCTGTTCTTGTCCATCTGCTCGGACAGCGAGCCGTCGGGATAGGCGTGGGCGCGCACGCAGTCGAGCTCCAGGTCGCCGTCGGCGGCCAGCGCGGCGATGAGCTTGCCGAACATCGCATCGCCGGGCGAGAGCGTCAGTCCCGCCTTCAGCGCGGCCTTGTCGGCGGGCGTGGGGAGTATATCCTGGAAGAAGGCCAGATCCTTGTTCTGGATTTGGATGGAGCCCTGATTCAGGAAATCGAGCGCGGCCATGTACTCAAGCTGGGCATAGGCCGCGGTGAGCAGGGGCCAGGGATTGCCGCCGAAGTATTGATCCTCGGGGTAGCGCCCGATGGCCACGCCGGGGCCGGAGGCGTTGACGGGATACTCGCCGCGAAACTTCGTCTTCAACGCCTCGGCGGTGGCCAGCACGCGCGGGTCGCTGGGCGAAAAGAACTGTAGCTGGGCGCCGGTCTCGGCGGTCGCGTCCAGGGAGCGGCGGTGGATGGCCCCCAGGATGACGGCCGAATCCAAGTCGCTGGATTTGTAGTTCAGGCCGGCGTCCTGGTCCTGCGCGGAATCGATGTAGCCGTTTTGCGGGTCCCAGTGCGCGCGAACGGCGGAGTCGAGGGCCTGCGCCTGCTCGCTGTACCAAGACGCCGCGCCGGGGTCGCCCAACTGCTCGGCCAGCCACGCGCCTTCAAGCAGGGCGGTGCGTTGAGCCATCTGCGTGTCGAAGTGATGGGCCTTGACCTCTTCCCAGACGTCGAAGCTGGTCTCCTGCCAATGGTTGGAGACGTACTCCAGGTCGCCCTTGATCCCCGTCGTGAAATTACCGTAGAGCGCCTTGGCCTTGTCGGTCTGTCCCTGCTGGAGAAGTGCCGCCGCGTAGTGGATCAGCGCGCTGGCCTCCTCGGCCGGGGCGTCGTCCTGCGGGCGGCCCCAGGGGCCGTTGAAGGGCGTGCCGTCCATGTTGAACTTGGGTTCGCCCAGGCCGGTGAGCGTCTGCGACGTCTGCTCGCGGCGCACGAACGCGGCGTAGTCGTCCAGCATTTTGCCGTAAACGGCCTGCTGACCGGGATCGCCGGCCTGGTTGTAGAGCGTGACGACCTCGTCCATGGTCAGGGCGGCGTCGCGCCGCCAGTTGTACCAATAATCGGGATTGGCGTGAGAGGGAGAGGCCGCGACCGCGCCGGGCGCGGCGCCGGGAGGGGAGATGTTGTCTTCCATCTTCGAAAGCGCGACCTGGCGCTCCATGTCGATCCAGGAGTTGAGCCCCGGGTCGGCCGCGGGACTCTGATCGGCAAACGCCCCCGTCAAGCGCGCGCGGCCGTCGAAGAGCGCGCCGCCGTCTTCGACGGCGGCGTCCGGCGCGGGGACGAAAGATCCGGGCGACGGCGAAAGAGGGGCTGACGGAGCGGCAGCGGCGGCGCAGAACGGGGCGCACAGCGCGGCGACGATCAACGCGCGAAGCATTGACCTATTGTAACAAAAAAGACCCGCCCGTCGCCTGGGCCCAAAGGCCTAGACGACGGGCGGGCGCCGGTATTACGGGATCAAAGTCGCGGTCTTGATCGCGTCCAGCTTCGGGAACTGCGCCTTCAGGTAGGCGTTGCCCTCGGCCTGGAGGCGGCCCTGGTCGGGGCCGGCGCCCTGCGGCGCGCCCTCGCCATAGCCGCGGTAGAGCTTGTCGAGGACGTCGTCGCCCTGCACGACCTTGCCGATGGGCGGGAAGCCCTGGTTGTCCAGGAAGGAGTTGTCCTTGAAGTTGATGAAGAACTGGGTCGTGCGCGTTCCGGGTCCGGCGGTCGCGAAGGTGACCACGCCGCGCTGATTCGAATGGCCCGCCGGCGGATCGTCGGGTATGCGCGCGTTCTGCCACTGGGCGGCCACGGCGGGGTCGCCGTGGATGCCGACCTGGGCCATGAAGCCGTCGATGACGCGGAAGAACTCCACGCCGTTGAAGAAGCCGATCTGGACCAGGTTGTAGAAGCGGTCGGCGCCGTTGGGCGCCCAGTCGCGGTGGATTTCCAGGACGATGTCGCCTTGGGTGGTCGCAAGCTTGACCTTGTAAACGTCCGGCGCTTTCGCGTTCGCCGTCTGCGGCGAGAGCAGGGCCGGGTTGGCGGCGGCCGTCGGGACCGGCGCGGCGGCGGGGATTGCCGCCGGCGCGGGCGCCGGGGCGGGCGCGGCCGCGGGCGCTGCGTCCGGCGAAGTGGCGGCCGATTTTTTGTCGCAGGCGGCGGCGCCCAGGAGGGCGAGCGAGGCGAGGAGCGTCCAGGAGCGGGTGTTCATGGCGCGCAGTCTAACAGATTTTTAGCCGCGCGCGGCGGCGCGCAGGAGGAGGCGCTCGGTGTCGTCCCAGCCCAGGCAGGCGTCGGTGACCGAGACGCCGCGGCGCAGTTCGTTCAGCGACTTCAGGCCCGGCGGAATGTCCTGGCGGCCCTCGGAGAGGTTGCTTTCGAGCATCAGGCCGACGATCGGCGAGCCGCCGGCGCGGACCTGCTCCAGGCAGGCGTCGAAGACGGCGGGCTGGCGGCGGAAATCCTTCTCCGAGTTGCCGTGGCTGCAGTCGACCATCAGACGGTGGTTCAGTCCCGCCAGCTTGAGCTTCTCGGCGGCGTCCAGCACCGAGGCGCGGTCGTAGTTGCCGCCGCGTCCGCCGCGCAGGACCAGGTGGCCGTCCTTGTTGCCGCGCGTGCCGTAGATCGAGACGCGGCCCGCCGGGTCCACGCCCAGGAAGCGGTGGGGCGCCGCCGCCGCGCGGATGGCGTCGAGAGCCACCTGCACGCCGCCGTCGGTGCCGTTCTTGAAGCCCACGGGGGTGGACAGGCCGCTGGCCAGTTCGCGGTGGATCTGCGACTCGGTGGTGCGCGCGCCGATGGCGTGCCAGCTGACCAGATCCGACAGATACTGCGGCGTGACCGGGTCCAGCGCCTCGGTCGCCGTGGACAGGCCCAGGCGCGCGACGTCGCGCAGCAGGCGCCGCGCGGCCTTCAAGCCCGACTCGATGTCGTGCGAGCCGTCCAGCCGCGGGTCGTTGATCAGGCCCTTCCAGCCCACGGTCGTGCGCGGCTTTTCAAAGTAGACGCGCATGACCAGCACGAAGCGCTCGGCGACTTTCGCCGAGAGTGCGGCCAGCCGCTGTGCGTACTCAAGGGCCGCTTCGGGATCGTGGATGGAGCAGGGCCCGACGACCACGAACAAACGCTTGTCCTTTCCGTTCAGGATCGCGCGGACCTGGTCGCGGCCGCGGGCGACCGCATCCAGGCAGGCCCGCGACGCCGGGATGCCCGCGCGCACCTGGCTGGGCGCGGGCAGGGCGTGGTGTCCGGTGATGTTCGCGTCGACGAGGCGCGGTTTCCTGGCCATCGCGCGATTTTATCAAGTTCGAGACGGCATCAGTCGCGGGGCGCGGAGGCCGCTCGAAAACGCTATTGGGTGACGACGCGGGTCCGTCGGCAGGCGCCGGGCGGCGGAGGAGGCAACGCGTCGATCTTCCGAAGAATCGCGTCGATCGGCTTCGCCATGTCGGGCTGATTTTCGGTGCGGAGGTCTTGAGCGTATTGTTCCAGCACGGTCCGCATATTTCTGTTGATCAGCCCCACGGAGCGGTCCGCGGCGGAGAGCGCGCAACGGTAATATTTCCAGGCGCTGTCGCGCCGCGCGAGGGCGCTGTAGTGGAGCGCGAGATTCGTGCAGGCCAGGGAAAGGTCGAACCCGTTCTCGTGCGCCCGCAGAAGCGCGATGGCCCGGAGATAATGCCGAACCGCGTTCGTCGGGTCGCTGCGAAAATCCTCGGCCCCGGCTAGTTCTCTATAGGCTTTACCCAAAGAGACGGCGTCCCCCGTCTTCTTGAATTCGACGACCGCGCCGCGAAACGCGTCGACCGCGGACGAGTCGTCGCGGTCGGGTCCGAGGAGCAGGCCGATGTTGAACCACAACGCGCCGATGTCCGCGTGGTCGGACTTTCGACCTCGGGGGTAAGCTTTCAGCGCGGAAAGATAAGATCGTTCGGCTTGCGCCCTGTTTCCCAGCATGGATTGCACGCCGCCCAAGTCGCTCAGCGCGCGGCCCCGACGGGCGTCTTGCGCGCCGAAGACGGCCGCGTCCCGGGCGGCCTGGGAGAAGTCCTGCTCGGCCTTGGCGCAATCGCCAGATTTCTCGTCCTGCATGCCCGCGTCCATCTCCTGGACGTAGGACGCTTCCGACGCGGAGGCGTGGACGGGGGCCGCGATCACCAGCACAAGAATAAAACCAGAGAGCATCTTCTTTAATTGAAGCAAAGAATTCCGCCATTTCCCGCGGATTGTTATACTGTCGCGCCGTCGTCCCGCGGCGGCGCGACATGCGGATATTGATCATCGACGACGATCCGGCCATACGTAAAATCGCCGCGCTTGTTCTACGCAAGGCTGGGCATGAAGCCGTCGAGGCCGCGTCGGGGTCTGACGGCCTGGCCGCCGCCGCGGCGCGGACGCCGGACATCGTCCTGCTTGATTGGCGCATGCCGGACATGAGCGGGCTTGAGGTTCTCCGCGCGCTCAAGGCCGACGCGCGGACTCAGGCGGTGCCCGTACTTGTTTTGACCGCCTCGGCTCACGAGGAAGACGCCCGCCGCGCCGCGCGCGACGGCGGGGCCGCGGGCGTGCTGGCAAAGCCGTTTCCTCCGACCGCGCTGCCCGGGCTGATCGCCGACGCGCTGGCTCGCGCCGGCCGGCCGCAAGGCTGAAGAACGCGGGGGCGCGCGTCAAATGCGGTAGGATGTTCTTGGTGGAATTCCGGCCGATGACGTCTTTTTTCCCGCGGCGTTCGCGCCGCGCCCGCCTGGCGGGAATGGTGCTTTTGTTGGCTGCGGCCGCGCTTCTCGATGCCGCCGCGGCGCGCGCGCAGGCGGCGACGAGCGCGGTCGAGCGCGCGCGGACCCTGCTCAACCAAGGCAAGGCGCGGGAAGCGCTGCCGGTCCTGCAAGGGGCCGTCCTGTCCGCTCCCGACGACCTGGACCTGGGCTGCGACCTGGCGCGCGCGTTGGCGTGGAGCGGCCGCTACGCGGACGCGGACGGAGAATACGCCCGCGTCTTGGCGAAAAATCCGAAGCACCGCGAGGCCCTGCTGGGCCTGCTGCGCCTGCGCGGCTACCAGGGACGGCCGCAGGACGCGCTCGCGCTGGCCCGGCAGGGCCTGCAGGACTACCCGCAGGACCCCGAATTTTTGCAGGAGGCCGCGCGTCTCCAGGCGTTGATTCGCCGCGCCGACTGCGAGAAGCCGCGCCGCTTCACGGCGCGCACCGGCTACTATCACGAGGATTACAATTTCATCGGTCCCGGAAACGGCACGGAGCTGTCTTTGGAGGATCGGCAATTCCACGGCTGGAACGTGCTGGGCGGGGCGACCTACCAGCATCGCTACGGACTGGACGACACCGACTTCGGCGTGGAGGCGGACCACAAGCTCGGCGGACATGGCGCGTGGGCGGGCTTTGCCGCCGGCGGGGCCACCTCGGGCACGATCCTGCCTTCCGCGCGCGGCGCGTTGCGCGGCGGGCTGGCCCTGGGCGCGGGTTTCTCGGCCGAGGGCGCGGCGACCTACCAGCACTACGACGCCGCCGACGTCTACGGCCTGGCCCCGACGTTGACCTGGGAGGGCCTGGGTCTGGCGGCCAGCGTGGGCTACTCCACCACGCAAAGCGCCTTCACCTCCGGCGGCGCCAGCGGCTGGCTGGGCGCCTACACCACGCGCCTGGCTTGGGAGCGATGGTGCCGGTTCAAGCCTTGGATCTCCTACACCCACGCCAATGAGGCTTTCCAGCCGGGGCTGTCGCTTCCTCCCGGGGACTTCCGTTCCGACAGCTACGGCGGCGGCTTCTCCCTGCGCGTGACGCCGGCCGTCGAGTTGTCGCCGTATTACACCTACGAGTCGCGGCCCACCTTGGCCCAGCGCGTGCGCTACGTCGGCGCCGGGATGTCCTACTCGTGGGGCGAGATGAAGTGATCTCCGTCTTGCTGGCGCTGGCGGCGTCGGCCGGCGCCGCGCCGCCTCCGCCGATCCGGCGGTTTTCCACGCGCAGCCCCGCGGCCATGGCGGTTTACTTGGCCGACGCTCAAGATCAGGGCTTCGCCCTGGCGCACGCGGCGACGGCGATGGGAATCCCCGTCTTCTTCACGCGCGATCTTGCTCAAGCGCTCGCCCAGCCGATGGTCGCCACGGCCGGAGAGTTGAGCGGCGCGGCCTTGACCGCCGCCGTCGCGGCGCGGCTGGACGCTTATGTCCGCGCCGGCGGCACGTTGATTCTTGACGACGTCGAGTCCCGGGGCGCTCAGGATCTGGCGGGGCTTTCCGGCGCCGTGGCGTCATCGAGCCGCTGCGCGATCGCGTTCGGCCCGGCGAACCTCGATCCGGCCCTGGCCCGTCTGACGGCGCCGCCGTCCGCGACCATCAGTATCGGCAGCCAGAAGACGCGGCAGGCGATCCTGACGCAGGGGCTGAGCCCGCGATCGGGCGCGGGCGTCGCGACGCTGGCGCGTTTCGACGACGGTACGGCGGCCGTCGTGCGGCGCGACCTGGGACGCGGCCGCGTCTACGCGCTGGGCGCGACCTTCACGGACCTGATCCTGCGGCCCCAAGGCAATCATGACTTCGACGCCCAGCGCTTCTACGACAACCACTTCGAGCCGAGCGCGGACGTCCCGCAGATTTTTCTGCGCGATCTGTATGCGGCCCGGGTTCCCGCGGCCGTCACCGTGGACCCGGTGCCAGACGGCTTGGAAGGAGCGTTGATCCTGACGCACGACATCGACTATCGACGCTCGGTCGTCAACATGCTGGCTTATGCCGGCTTCGAGTTCGGCGCGGGTGTATCCGCGACGTATTTCGTGCAGACGAAATACATCAAGGATTATGAAGACGAGGCTTTCTTCGACGCGGCCGCGCGCCGGATCGTCGCCCAAGTGCTCCGGCTGGGCGCAGATATCGGGAGCCACTCCGTTTCCCACGCCTACGATTGGTCCCAGTTTCCGTTGGGCACCGGCCGGGAGACGGCCGACGACTACCGGCCGACGGTGCTCTCGCGCGGCGCCAGCAGCCGCGAAGGCCGGACCGCGGGCGGGAGCGTCACCGGCGAAATCCGCGTCAGCCGCGCGCTTTTAAAAGACGCCGTGCCGCGGGCGCCGCTGGAGGCCTACCGCACCGGCTATCTCAACATCAATCCCGCGCAGTGGGACGTTCTGGCCCAAAACGGGTTCCGCTTCGACTCGTCCTACAGCGCCGACGACGTGATGACCGTGTTTCCCTACGAGATGATGGCGCGGGCGGGGTTCGACGTGGAGTCCGGGGTCCTCCAATTTCCCGTGCTCTTGTTGGACTCGGTCGCGCCGTTGGAGCCGAGGATCCCGTCCTTTTTGACGGTCCTCGATCAGGAAGCTTTGTTCCACGGCGTTTGCGTCGTGCTTTTACACCCGGACGTGGTCGGCGAAAAACTCCGCGTGGAAAAAGCGCTGGTCGATCACGTGCGGGGGCGCTTTTGGATCGGCAATCTGTCGAACTTCGGCGATTTCTGGCGGGGGCGCGCCGCCGCGCGCGTCCGGGCCAGCGGCGGCCCCCGTCGTTTGGTCGTCGCGGTGACGGCGGACCGCGCCGTGACCGGGCTGACCTTGGATTTCCCGCGGCGCGTCGTCCTGCTCGGCTCGACGGGAACGGGCGCGCGGCCGGCCCGTTCGGACCGCGCGATCGTTTTGGGCGCGCTGCCGGCCGGGGCGACCGCCACTCTGACCCTGTCCGAACGTCCGTAGCGGAATCAGCGCGCTTTCAGGGCGCGGGCCAGGGCGTCGAGCCGCGTCAGGACGGCCGCCGCGGGCGGCGCCCCCGCGGCCAGTTCGGCTTCCAGCGCCGCGGCCAGCGCGCCTGCCGACTCGAAACCGTAGAGTCCGGCCGAGCCGGCGAGCTTGTGCGCGGCTTCGCGCACTTCGCGGCGCGCCGCCGCGTCGACCTCCCAGGCGGGGGCGCGCGCCGCTTCTTCGGCGCGGCGCAAAAGAAGACGGCAGTCTTGAGCGTATTCCGCCAAAATCGCGCTCGGGAGCGCGTCCGCGTCGTCGGCCATGAGGCAGTGTATCACTTCGCGCCGCCGCCGATTATTATAAACTGGGTCCGCGAGATGGCGCGCTACTGGGTTCATCTTCAAAGCGGAGTCGTCGGCCCGTTCGAGGCCGAGGAGGTCGTGCGGCTTCCTGGTTTCCAGCCGCAGTGGCAGATATGTCCCGAGCGGGGCGGAGGCGATCAATGGGCGCCCGCCGGCGAGTTCCCTGAACTGCGCGCCGTGGCCGCCGCCGCCGCGCCCAAGCGCGCCCGCGTGATGGCCATCGACGACGACCCCAGCGTGCGCCGCGTGCTGAAGCTGAGGCTGGAGCTCAAGGGCTACCAGGTCGCGCTTTACGAAAACGCGCCCGACGCGTTGGCCGCCCTCGCGGCGAAGGACGTGCCCGCGCCGGACCTGATCATCTGCGACGTGATGATGCCGGGCCTGGACGGCTACGAGACTTGCCGGAAGGTTCGCGCCATGGGCGCGGCCATGCCGTTCCTCTTTTTGACGAACAAGGGCGCCAGCGTCGACAAGGTGCGCGGCCTTGAGGCGGGCGCCGACGATTATATTTTAAAGCCGTTCGATCCTCACGAGTTGGAGGCGAAGGTCGCCCGTTATGTGCGGGCCCAACCGCGGCCATGAGCGTGGAGGGCCCCGTCACCGCGGCCGGGCTCCTGCTGGGCGTTTGGCTGAGCGCGGGGGCGGCGCTGATCCTGCTGGCGCTCCTGATCGTCTCTAAAGCGGCCCGTTCGATGGTGGAGCGCTGGCGCGCCCGCCGGCGCGACGCGTTCTCTCCCGCGCTCGACGCGCTGATCGCGGGAGAGCCGCAAGCCGCGGCTCGCCTGCGGTCGCGGCTGTGGGGCGACGCGGACATCGTCGAGGACATGCTGGTCCGCACCGCCGCCGCGATCTCCGGCGACCTGCGCGACGAGTTGGCCCGCGCGGCCGCGGACCTGGGCCTGACCCGGCGGCGCATCCGGCAGTTGCGCTCGCCGCGGATCCACGTGCGGGCCTTTGCCGCCGAACGGCTGGGTCTGCTGGGCGGCGAGGAAGCGGCGCCGCCGCTCTTGGACGCGCTGTCGCGCGAGCGAAGCGGCGCCCGGCGCGCGATCATCCGCGCTCTCGGCCGCCTGCGTTCGCCGCGGGCGCTGCCCGCGCTGCTGAGGCTTTTGGAATATGATGGTGAGCTTCCCGGCGCGCCGGTGGCCCAGGCCCTGCTGAGCTACGGAGAGCCCGCCGCGCCGCACCTTCTGCGCATGGCCGAGGCGCCGTGCCGGGGGCGGGCGCAGGCTCTGGCGCTTCTGGGGCAGATGAAGATCCTGGACGCCGTGCCGATACTGATCGAAGCGATGAGCGAGGACCCTAACCCCGCCGCGCGCGAGGCGGCGGCCCAAGCCGCCGGGAGGCTGGCGCATCCCGACGCGCTGGCCGCCTTGCGCGGGGCCCTGCGCGACGGCGCGCCGCGGGTGCGCGCCCAGGCCGCGTGGGCTATGGGGCGCGTCGGCGATCCCGCCGCGGCCGGGGAACTGGAGTCCGCGCTGGACGACTCGGACTGGTGGACTCGCGCGCGCGCCGCGCAGGCGCTGGCGCGGCTGGGCGAAGCGGGGCTGGAGCGTCTGCGGCGCCTGGCGGGCGGCGCGGACGGTCCTAAACGCGAATTGGCCGCGGAGATGCTGGCGGCGGCGGAGACCGGACGATGATCGCCTGGATCCGCGGCTACATCGTCGCCGTGGATTGGCTGGTGCTGGCCTACTTCGCGGGCCTGCACGGGATGTATCTTTTCTTCCTCCTTCTATCCGCGCGCGAGCTCAAAGGCTACATGAGCCGCCTGCGCTACGGCGGCTACGACCTGTTCTTCAAGAACCCGGAGACGCCGGCGGTGACGGTTCTGATGCCGGCTTTCAACGAGGCCGTCAATATCGCCGTGTCGGTGCGCGGCGTGCTGAACCTGAACTACCCGTCCTTTGAAGTGATCGTGATCAACGACGGCTCTTCCGATGAGACGCTAGCGGTGCTCAAGCGCTCCTTCGAATTGATCCACACGGAGCGTTCCATGGAGGGTGCCCTGGCCACGGCGGCCGTGCGCGCGGTCTATCGCTCGCTGACGACGCCGAATCTGACCGTGATCGACAAGGACAACGGGGGCAAGTCCGACTCCCTGAATGCCGGGATCAACGCCGCGCGCACGCCGTATTTCTGCGCGGTGGACGCCGACATCGTGATGGAAGAGGACGCCCTGCTACGCGTGATGCGTCCGATCGTTGAGGACCCGGAGCGCGTGGTGGCGGTGGGCGGCATCGTGCGCGTGGCCAACGGCTGCCGGGTGGTCCACGGGCGCGTGGCCCAGGCGCGCTTGCCGCGCACGGCACTGCCGATGTTCCAGATCGTCGAGTATCTGCGTGCGTTCCTGGGCGCGCGCACGGGCCTGTCCAGCATCAACGGCCTGCTGATCATCTCCGGCGCGTTCGGCGTCTTCTCCCGCGAATGGACGACGGCGGTGGGCGGCTACCGCACGGACACGGTCGGCGAGGACATGGAGTTGGTCTGCGCCCTGCACGCGCGCCTACGTGAGGAGAAGGTCGACTACCGTGTGATCTTCATCGCCGACCCGGTCTGCTGGACGGAGGTGCCCGTCACGCTCGCCGTGCTTTCCCGTCAGCGGCGGCGCTGGCAGAGAGGGCTCTTGGAAGCCCTGCGTCTGCACCGCGGGATGCTGTTCGACCGCCGCTACGGCGTGCTGGGCTGGCTGTCGTATCCATTTTTCTTTTTCTTCGAAGGCTGGGGTCCCGCCGTCGAGATTCTCGGCTATCTGTCCGTCCTGGCCAGCGTCCTGCTGGGCTGGGTCGACGCCACGTTCGCCTTCGCGTTCTTGACGCTGTCGGTGGGGCTGGGCCTGGCCATCACCTTGGCGTCGATTCTGATGGAGGAACTGACGTTCCAGCGCTACCCCGGTTGGCGGGACCTGGCGCGCCTGACGCTCTACGGCCTAATCGAGAACGTCGGCTATCGGCAGGTGACGTCGTTCTACCGCTGCCAGGGACTGTGGGATTATCTGCGCAATAAAAAGGGCTGGGGCCGGATGCCGCGCGCGGGGCTGGGGGCTTGACATCGAACAATAGTTCGACTATGCTTGGAGGCCCGCTGATCGGGCGGCGGAAAGGAGAACGGCCCATGAGCAAGGACGAGCTGACGCCGCGCCAGCAGAAGATTCTGGAGCTGGTGCGCAATTTCGCGACGGACCACGGCTATCCTCCCACCGTGCGCGAGCTGTGCCGCTTGGCGGGCGTCAGCTCGCCGGACACGGTGCAGTATCATCTCGACAACCTGCGCAGCAAAGGCCTTCTTGAGGAAGCCAAGGGCCGCTCGCGCGCGGCACAAATCGCGGCCGACGAGCGCGTCGCGTTGATCCCCGTCCTGGGCCTGGTGCCGGCGGGACCCACGGCGGGCGCCTACGCGGAGCCGATGGGCCACGTGCCGGCCGTCATCGAGCGCGGCGACGCGTCGGGCCTGTTCGCTCTAAAGGTCAAGGGCGACTCGATGGAGAGCACGTTGTGGAACGGCGACACGGTGGTGGTGCGCTGGCAGGAGACCGCTTCGACCAACGACGTGGTGGTGGTGCGCTACGACGACGGCGAGGCCACGGTCAAGCGCCTGAAGGTCAAGCCCGCGGGCCTGGTCCTGGTGCCCGACAATCCGAAATACGATCCCTTCGACATCGGCGAGGGCCGCATCGCGGGCAAGGTGATCTCCCTGATCCGAAAACTCTAGGGAAATAAATGCGCTGGCCCTCCACCAGCCCACGCGCGTGACCGCGGCGGAGAAGACGCCTGACGTCAATTGACTGGCGGCGGCGTCAGTCTTTTCGGATGACGCGCAGGCCGAAGCGCAGGCCACTCGGCGCTCGGCTCTCACGGCGAATTTCCGTGATGAGCGTCTCCAGCGCGACCAGCGACGCGGCATTCAGCAGGGCACGTTCGCGGCGCAGCTTCTCTAGGCCGCGATCAAGCAGATAAAAAGCGCCGGCGGACTTCTGCGGATTCAGCTTCAGCCGGTGCAAGCCCGCGGCGAGCTGAATCAGGCCTTGGAGCAGGACTTTTGTCTCGCCGTCCGCCGCCTTCCAGGCGGTCTCCAATTGCTCATGCGCGTCGAAATAGCAGCCCCCCGCGGCCAGCGCGTCGGCGCGGTCCAGCCAATGCTGGAGGTCGGGCGCGACGCTCAACGATCGCGGTCCGGAAGCTTCTTGACCAGCACGTAGAGCCGGCCCTCGGCCCATTGGTGGCGCGCGGTGGTCACGGCCTGCGGGCCGTGGCCGGCGTAGATGTCGACGCGGCCGGGGCCCTTGATGGCGCCGCCGGCGTCCATGGCGAAGGCGAAGCGCGCGCTCGGGAAGACGCCCAGGAGTCGTCCGTCCTTGTCGGCCTGCGGCGCGGGCACGGTGAAGAAGGTCAGCGCGCCCAGCGGTATGACCGACGGGTCGATGGCGATGGAGCGCGCCGGGACCAGCGACTGGTCGACGGCGCCGAAGGGCTCGCCGTCCTTGGGCAGCGGGGCCAGTTCGAAGAACGTGTAGCGCGGGTTCTGCGCCAGGATCCAGCCCTCCGTCTCGGGGTTGGCGCGCAGGTAGTCGCGCAGCTTCTCATGCGTGATCTCGTCGCGCGAGAATACGCCGGCGCGGACCAGCAGGAGGCCGACGGACGCGAACGGACGCTCGTTGGTCGCGGCGTATTTGGCTAGCACCTGCTTGCCGCTGGGCAAAGTCAAAATCCCCGAGCCCTGGATGTGCAGGTCCAGCGCGTCGAAGCGGTCCTTGAGCCAGGCCACCTCCGCGCCTTTTCCGGCCAGCGCCTTGCGCCGGTCGATCTGGTCGCGCGTGAAATAGGGCGTCACGCGCTTGTCCTTGCCCACGCGGCCCAGCAAGGTCGCGTCGCCGTATTTGCGGTCGAAGGAGCCCAGGTCGACTTCGACCATGTCCTTGGGCCGCTTGTAGAGCGGGTAGGGGTAGGCGGAGCTGCGCTTGAGGCTGGCGCGCAGGACCGGCTGGTAGTAGGAGGAAAAAATCACGCGGCCCTTGCCGTCGCTGCCCGCGGACTCGAAAACGTCGAAGGCCGCGCGCACGCGCGCGTCGAAGTCCGCGGCCCCGCGCGCGGATTGCGCGATCGCGATCAAGGCTTTCGCGGAGTCGATGAGCGCTTGCGGCGCGTAATCGCGGTCGGCCACGCGCAGGGTGCGCGACGGCGGCAGGGTCTGGAGATACTTGATCGACTTGCGCGCCGCGCGGATCAGGCTGGCGCGGCCCTTGAACGACTCGATGAAGCTGGGCAGTTCTTCCTCCGGCACCGGGCGCAGGGCGGGACCCGCGTAGGCCGCGGAAGACGCCGCGACCGCGCCCGTGGCCGGACCCCCGGCGCCGACGGGCGGCTGGGCATGGGACGACGCGGTGAAGACGAAGAAGAGGGCGGCGAGTTTCAGCACGTCATGCCTCCAGTTCCTTTTTCTCCGCGGCGGGCGCCGCCTCGGCGTAGGGCTGCAGCGAGAAATAGAAGCGTGAGCCGCGGCCCACCGCGCTGTCGAGCTCCAAAGCGGCGCCGTGTGCCTCCAGGATCATCCGCGACAGGGCCAGGCCCACGCCGAAGCCCTTGGCCTCGCGCTTGCCGCGTTCCGTGCGGTAGTAGCCGTCGAAGATGTTCTCGCGTTCCTCGGGCGCCACGCCGATGCCGGTGTCGCGCACGAACACCTCGACGTGTCCGTCCGCGCGCCGCGCCGCGCCGAGGGCGACGGCGCCGCCGTCGTGCGTGTATTTGAACGCGTTGGTCAGCAGGTTGGCGATCACCAGGGCCACCGCGTCGGGGTCGGCGGAGACGGGCGGCAGATCCGGGGCCAACTCCAGCGTCATCGCCAGGCGTTTGCGCCGGCCCAGGATCGAGAGGCGCTCCAGCGCGTCCGTGAGCAGAGGGCCCAGCTCGACGCGGCTGGTCTCGACGTGGAACTTGCCGGACTCCAGCCGCCCCAGGTTCAGCAGGTTCGTGGCCATGCCCGACAGCGCGCGGATGTTGGCCGAAAGCATGTCGTGCCAGGGTGCGGCCGCGTCGGAACGCTCCGACTCCTTGAGCAGTACGTGCGCGGCGTGGATGACGGCCAGCGCGTTGTTGAACTCGTGGCTGACGCCGGAGACCAGTTGGGACTTGAGCAGGCTGGTCTGACGCTCGTGTTCGAACTGCTCGTTGAGCTTGATCGACATCGCGCGCATGGCGCTTTGCAGTTCGGCGATTTCGCCGGGCGCGGCGCTTTCGTGCGGCCACGGCCGGCCCAGCGCCCAGCCTGCGGCCTGGTCGCGCAGGCGCTGGAGCGGTGTCACGATGATGCGCGAGACGGCGACGGCGACCGCGACCGCGCCCAGCACCCCGATCAGGAGAAGGAGCGCGAACGTCGCCAAGGTCGCGCGCCGGGCGGCGCGGCGCTGTTCGTCAAGGTGCTGATAACTGAGCGCGCCCATCCGGCTGACGCGGCCGACCAGGGCGTCGACCTTGTCCTTGGCCAAGGTCAGCTTCAGCGTCTCGGCCCGCGTCAGGCCGCCGCGCCGGGCGCGGGCCAGGAAGGCGTCCTGCTCGGAGATGTATTCGTCGAACGCGCGGTCGACGAGGGCCCACTCCCGCACCTGATTGTCGCGGCGCAGACGCGCGCCCAGTTCGGCGTGCCTCTGGCGGTAGCCGGCGATCGCCCGCTCGCGGCGCAGCAGCCAGTCGCCCTCGCGCGTCAGCAGATAGCTGTCCGCGTCCAGGTCGATGTCGCGCAGGCGCGCGCGCTGGGCGGGCAGGGCGGCCAGAAAGGAGAGCTCCTCTTCGAAGGCGGTCTCCAGCCGGTTCTGTTCGCGGCTGCCCGTCAAATAGGCGACCAAGGACAGGCCCGTCGACACGCACAGAACGGTGGCCAGCAGCAGAGTCAGCCGTGAGCGCAGAGTCCCCATGAACGTATCTTGCGATTTGGGCGCCCGCTCTGTCCACCGTGACGGCCGGCGGCCGGCGGGGAAAGGCTATAATCGCCCCCGTGGATTCCGCGCGAGAGTGGATTTTTTTCGCGGCCGGCACGTTCGCGCTGATGGGCGGCTCGCTGATCGCGGGTGCGGAAAAGCGCGCGGCCGACGCCGAGGCCTGGGAAAGCGAGCGGCGCCGGTTGGCCGGAGAGCCGGGCATTGACGGTCGCGGAGGCTTCGCCCGCTTCCACCGCCGGCTCAACCAGTGCTTCGGCGCCGCGGCCCTGCTGGCGGCGGGG
>JAJXVH010000053.1 GCA_021782205.1 bacterium
GCCCACGCGGCGAAGGCGGTCGCGGCCTCGCGCCAGCGGCCGCGGCGCGCCAGGAAGGCGCCGTAGTCCTCGGCGATGGTGTCGGAGCCGGGCTCCAGCGCCGCGGCCCGAGCCAATTCGGCCTGCGCGCGGACCGGATCCCCGGCCGCGAAAGCCGCGACGCCCAGGTTCGAGTGCGCCTCGGAGTTGTTCGGGTCGATGGCGAGGGCGCGCGACCATAGGGTCAAGGAGTCTTTCCACGTCGCGGCCTGCGACCGGGCGAGAACGCCGAGCGCGACGACGACGGCGAGCGCCCCCGACCAGGCCGCGGCGCGGGCGGCGGGGCGCGCGCGAGAGAGAAGAGCGGCGAAGCCTCCGCCCGCGAGCAACGCGAGCGGCAGGCAGGACAGGTTCGAGTAGCGGTCCGCGACCAGGTGCGGTCCGTATTTCATGAAGCCGAGCACCGGAAACAGCGCCGCCGCGTAAGCCGCGGCGGCGGCCAGACCGGCCGGGAAGCGGCGGCGGCCGCGCCACGCGGCCGCGCCGACGAACGCGACCGCGGCGGCGCTCAGCAGAAAACGAGGCGCGGCCGGGTTTAGTCGGGACGGCATCTCATACAAGTACGCGAGGCCGGACGGCCACAGCGTCTTGCGCGCGTAGAAGGCCAGCCCGTAGGCGACCTGCGCGCAGCGCTGGGGCAGGGTCCAGGTCGTCAGCGTGAGGCCGTCCTCGCCGGAGCGCATCGCGGCCCAGGCTCCGACCGCGCCGAACGCGGCGCACAGCGCGAACAGCGGCCATTTTTCCCAGGCGCGGCGCGCCAGGTCGCGCGCGGAGCCGATGCGGCGCAGCGGATAATAGTCGAGCGCGAGCAGGATGAGAGGCAACGACAGCATCGTTCCCTTGGCGAGAAGGGCGAGCAGGAGACAGACGCCGACGGCCCCGAGCGCCGGCGGGCGGTCGCGCCGGCCGGCGCGCAGATAGAGCGCCGCGCCCAGGAGCCAAAAGAAGTCGCCGACGAGTTCGCGGCGCTCGCTGGCCCAAGCGATCGACTCCGCCCGCAGGGGGTGCGCCGCGAACAGCAGGGCCGCAAGCAGGGCGCCCGCCTCGACGCCCGCGGAGCGCTCGCCGCGCGCCAACGAGAGGACGCGGCGGGCGACGAAGAGGAACAGCACGGAGTTCGCCGCGTGCCAGAGAAGCGAACTCAGGTGGTAGCCGCCCGGCTCCATCCCCCACAGGGTATAGTCCAGCCCCAGCGTCAGCCAGGCGAGCGGCTGGTAGACGGCCTGCAGGACGTTCGTGCACATCCAGGAGACGTGATGCGGATCCAGGCCGCGGAAGCGGACGTTGTTCAGCAGGAACGCGGGATCGTCCCAATCGACGAAGCCGTTGTCGAGAACGGGCAGGTAGGCGAGAAGGGCGGCCGCGGCGACCAGCAACGGCGCCAAAACCGAAAGCCGGGGAGCGCGGCGCGGGGGCGGCACGGTTAGCCCGGGCGCCGCGCGACGGCGAAAACGGAGGGGCCGACCGCGACGTCGCGCGCGCGCAGCCACGTCCGCTCCAGCGCGCCGAGCGCGTTCAGCGCGGCGTTGAGCGCCGCGGGAACGTTCGGAAATTCGACGCCGTCGCGCGGCGCCGATCGCGCGCGGTGCCGCGCGGCGGGAAGCAGGTAGGAGAAGAAGCAGGAGACGCGCTCCACGCGCAGTCCCGCGCCTTTCAGGAGCGCGCGAAAGTCCTCGCGGCGGTAGCGCCGGACGTGCCCCAGGCGGCGGTCCCATTGCGACCACAAGGCGGGGTCCGCGGGCGCGGTCGCGAACAAAATCCCGCCGGGACGCAGCAGTCGCGCCAGCCGCCGCGCCTGGGCCACGTCGTCCGCGCAATGCTCGAGCACGTCGAGAGAGGAGACGAAGTCGAAGGCCGGCGCGCGGCCGTCGTCCTCCAGCCAGCGCGCGCGTCCGGAAGCGAGCTCCGGCGCCAGCGCCACGCGCGACGCCGGATCCGCGTCGCGGACCCAGACGTCGCGCGCGGCCGCGCCCGGCGCGGCCAGCAGGGCGCGCGCGAAGCCGCCGTCGCCGCAGCCGTCGTCCAGCGCGGTGCGCGCGGTCGGGGGAAGCTCCCGGAGCGCCAGGCGGTAGCGGTGCGCGTGCCAGAAGTAGTTCGGCGGCAGGCGCGAGATCGACGCGACGTGCTCGCGCAGCGCGGGGGTCGTCACGGGCGGCCCTGGTCCACGTCCGTTCCCTGCTCACGCGGCGCCGGCGCGGGCGAGACGGCTTCCAAGATGGCCGCCAGGAACGCGCTGAGCGCCAGGAAGCCGACGGCCTGGAACGCGATGAGGCCCAGGATCAGCGTCGTCGTGCTCGCCCAGCCGGGGATCGCGAGGCGGGTGAACAGCCTGATGCCGACGACCGTCGCGCCGCCTCCCAGCGCCGCCGCCGCCGTCAAAAGGGCCACGCGGGAGAAGAGGCGCACCCAGGCGTCCGGGCGAGACGTCAGCGCGGCGACGCCATGGTCGATCAGCGCGCCGAGCCCCATCTTCGGCTTGCCGGCCAGGCGCGGGAGCCGGGCGGCCGTCACCCGGTCCTTGCGCGCCGGAAGACGCGAGAGCTCCGCCGCGAGGTGGCGAAACGGGCGGCCGTCCAGAAGCGGTCCCAGCTTTTCGGCGCGGAACCCGCAGAAGTTGCCGTACGGAAGGTCCGCGCCCAGGACCGCGCGAAGAAAGACGCGGTAGATCCCGTAGCCCGCCCGCCAGGGCAGCGACTCGGCGCGCGCGCCGCGCTCGGCGAAAACGACGTCGCAGTTCGACAGGCGCGCGATCATCTCGGGCAGGACCGACGGGTCGTCCTGGCCGTCGGCGTCCATCGCGAAGATCAGGTCGACGCCGAGTCCGCGCGCGCGCCGGAACCCCGCGGCGAGCGCGCGCTGGTGTCCCACGTTCTCGGCCAGGCGCACGACGTGCAGGCGGGCGGGCAGGCCGCCGAACGACAGCCGGGCCCAGGACTCCCGCGCGGCGCGCGCGGAGCCGTCGTTCGAGGCGTCGTCGACCAGCACCGCCTCCAGGCCGGACAACGGGGCGCGGCGCAGCGCGCCGGTCAGCGACTCCAGGACGGGGCCGATATTCTGCGCCTCGTCGCGCATGGGAATCACGACGGCGAGCCGGGTGGGCACCGCGCGTTCTGGCGCGCCGCCGGCGTCGGAGATCGGGTCCATGTCCACGTTTCTATTGTAGCAGTCGGGCTCCCCAAAGAAGGCCCCGGCCGTCGGGCGTGACCTCTCGTTCGGAAAAGAAGCGGGGGTCAGTAAACATTGTCCGGTGCCGCCGAACAAGACGAGCGACCGCTCGGTGAGGTGCTACGAGGAGCCGGAATTCACCTTTCCGCCGACGCCCTGCGATTGAGGTTGCGGCCGCGCGGGGCATTCGCTACAATCCTCCCATGAATCTCATCCCCCAAGTCATCGAGCGCGCCAATCAGGGCTCCGTCATCGGCTACGACATCTATTCCAGGCTGCTGAAGGACCGCATCATCTTCGTCGGCGGCTATGAAGGGGAGTTCACCACGGACTCCGCCAACACTTTGATCGCCCAGCTTCTCTACTTGGACAGCGACGACAGCACCAAGGACATCAACCTCTACATCAACAGCCCCGGCGGCATGGTCACGGCGGGTTTGGCGGTCTACGACACCATGCAGTTCATCAAGTCGCCGATCACCACCATCTGCATGGGCATGGCCATGAGCTTCGGCGCGGTCATCCTGGCCGCCGGATCCAAAGGCAAGCGCTACGCCCTTCCCAACTCCCGCGTCATGATCCACCAGCCGCTGGTGGGCGGCATCTCCGGCCAGGCCACCGACATCATCGTGGAGGCCAAGGAGATGGCGCACACGCGCAAGGTGCTGGAGGAGATCATGGCCAAGCACACCGGCCAGACCTTCGAGAAGGTCAACCGCGACATGGAGCGCAACAACTACATGTCCGCCGAGGAAGCCAAAGCCTACGGCATCATCGACGAGGTCATCACCGGCGCGAAGGTCGCGGCCCTCAACGGCGCGGCCAAGAAGTAGCCGCGCGCTCTAAGGCGCGGCCCGCGCGGCGGACGTCGAGACGGCGGGCGGCCGGGCGTCCAGCGCGTCTTGGATGTCCGAGGCGTAGAGAAAGCTGGGGCTGAGCTTGTGCTGGACGCGGCCGTAGGCGTCCAGCACGAAGGTCTGGGGGATTTCCCGGACGCCGAAGGCCTGGGTCATGCGCGCGCCTTCGTCCAGGCCGATCCACGGCCTCATCGGGTGGGTGCGCAGGAAATCTTGAACCGTCGCGCGGTCCTCGTCGGTCACCGACAGGAACACCACCGGCCGGCCCGCGAATTTTTTGGCCAGCTTGTTCATGTGCGGCAAGGTTTCCACGCAGGCGGGGCACCAGGTGGCCCAGAAGTCGATCACCACGGCCTGGCCGCGCAGGCTGGACAACGCGGGCAGGGAGGCTCGCGGGGACTGGAGCAGTTCGGGAAGACCGACATCCGGCGCGAGAGGGGCCGGACCCTTGCGTCCGCAGGCCGTGGCCAGCGCCGTCAGGAGCAGGAGCGCGGCCGCGCGGGCGTTCATTCCCGGCCGCTATTTTCCGACCACGGCGTTCTGCTGGGCGCGCAGGGCGTTCAGAGCGGCGACGGGATCGACGACCAGGAAGTTCTGCGCCAAAGAGACGTCCGGCGGCAGCGTGGAGATATTCATGGGCGCGGAGCTTGAGCGCAGGGCGTCGACGATGCGCTGGGACGCGGTGACCGGGTCGGGCGCGGGGTTGAAGGACGACGCCTGCTCAAGGAGGGCGACGACGCCGCTCAGCGCCGGCGTGGCCATGGACGTGCCGCTCATCGTGCCGTAGCCGCCGCCGGGCAAGGTCGAGCGGATATTCTGGCCCGGGGTCATGAACACGTCCTTGACCACGTATTTCAGCTTTTGCGTGTCGAAGTCCAGGCCGAACGAGGTGTAGTCGGACATGCGCCCGTCGACGTTGAGGCTGCCGACGGTCAGCGCGCCCGGGGCGTCCGAGGGGCTCTCGATGCTTTGGGTGCCGCGCTCGTTGCCGGCGGCGATCACGAAGATCACGCCTTGGCGCGCGTACTCGTCGACGAGGCGAGCCGTCGGCCCGCTGGGCGGACCGGACCCGCCCAGGCTCATGCTGATGATCCGGTTGCCGTCGGAGACGGCTTTCCGGATCGCGGCCCGTATGCCGGGGTCGTTGTCCTGGACGAGCTTGGGGTTTCCGGCGTTGTCGGCGGGAAAGACGATGTAGCTGTTGATCTTCGCGTCCGGCGCAAGCTGGTGGATGATGCCGGACACGTGCGTGCCGTGGTCGCCGGCCAGGGCGGCGCCGCGGTCGGCGGTGAAGTTCTGGCGCGACGCGATCGCGGCGTCCAACTCCGGGTGGGGCGCCACGCCCTGGTCGATGACCGCGACCTTCACGCCTTGCCCGGTCAGGCCCTGCCGCCAAAGATTCTGCACGCCCATTCGCCAGACCAACTCGCCCATCGGAAACGACTCGATGAGCGCTTTCTGCTGCTCGGGCGTCAGAGGGCGGCCGTTGATGCGGTCCAAGGTCTTGAGAAGTCCGGGCATGCCGCCGGACAGCGCAACGGCTTTCGCCGCGGGTGTCGCGGCGGAGTCCGGAGCGGGAACGATGCTTTCGTTGGCCGCGTAGCGCTGAGTCTTCAGGGTATTTAAAACGGCCAAGGCGCTCCGGTCGCCGGCCAGGCGCGCGGGGTCGGCGGCGACTCCGGGCGAGGCCGCATCCGCCTGGATCTCGGCGCGGTATTTGGCGAGAGTGGCACCGAGGTCGGGATAGGGCTGCAGGTTCAGGGTCTGTTCGCCCGCGCGCGCCGGCGCGCCCAGGATCCGGTCCCAGACCAGGGCCAGTTCGTCGTAGGCGATATCTGGAGCCTGCAAGGTGAACGCCTGATTGTAGGCATCCTTGAAGCGTGACAGCGCCTGCGCCAGGCGCTCCTGGCTGAGGCGCTTCAACATGTCCGGCGACTTCACGTAATACTGGTAGAGCATCAGCCCGTAGTAGGTCGCCGAGCCGTCCGGGTTCAGGATGGGATTGCCGTCATAGGCGGGAGGGATGCCCCAGGCCGCGAGCGCGCGGCCGGCGGCCTTGGGGTCCATGGCCGCGGCCTCGGAGAAAACAGACAACCCGCGCAGGATGGGGCCCAGCTTGCCGGAGTCGACGGGCTGGAAGGTGGTGTCGTAGACGATGACTCCGCCCCGCCATAGAAAAGAAGCGTTCTTCAGGACGGAGACGGGCACGCGCGCGCCGTCGGGGCCGGACAGGCTGCCGTCCCGGCTTGCCGTCCAGCCCAGCGCGGACAACTGGCCGGCGAACGCGGCGTCGATCTTGACGTCCGCGGCCGTGGCGGCGGCGGTTTTCGGCAGAACTGGAACGCGCGGTGATTTTTCCGGCGGCTGAACGGCGCGTGCGGCCGCGCCCAGGCTTAGAAGAAATACGACGAGGAGAGGGGGTCTCATCGTGATGGTAGAGTAGCCCCTGCCGCGAATGTCTGTCAAGGGCCCGTTGCATTTTTTTGGGCGATGGGTTATAATTTAGCAGTCGATAAATTCGACTGCCAATTATCAGCAGGCCATGAGACAGCTCAAGCCCGAGGTCGTCCAGGAACGCAAGCGCCACCTTCTGCAGTGGATCGTCCACTATTACATCAAGACCTCCAGACCGGTGTCCTCCGGGCTGATCGCCGAAGAGGCGGGGCTGGACTTGTCGAGTGCGACGATCCGCAGCATCCTTCAAGAGTTGGAGGAAGACGGCTACCTGATCCAGCCGCACTCCTCATCGGGACGCGAGCCCAGCGACAAGGGCTACCGCTTCTTCGTCGACTATCTGTCCGGCGTCCAGCGCCTGGCCGCGACCGAGAAGGACAATATTGAGGAACAGTATCGTCGGCGCATTGGAGAACTGGACACCTTGCTGGTGGAAACGTCCCGTCTCTTGTCGAGCGTGTCGCACAGCGCGGGCATCGTGCTCTCTCCCCAGGCCAAGCGCCAGACGCTCAAGCGCCTGGAATTGGTCGCGCTGGGCGGGCGCAACGTGCTGGGCGTGATGGTGACCGAAGAAGGCCTGGTCCGTCATTGGCCCATCCAATTGACCTTCGCTCCCACCGCGCGTCAGCTCACGCTGCTCAATAACTTTCTGAACGAGCAGGTGAAAGGCGTCCCGGTCGAGAAGGCGCAGGCGCTGGTGCTGGCCAACCTGGGCGCGATGGAGCGCGAGTTCCAGTCGCTGGCGGAACTGGCGGGCGAGTTGATGAAGGACCTGGGCCGCGTCGCCGTGCCGGATTCCTTGTATATCGACGGCGCCGACAACATCCTCTCGCAGGCCGAGCAGTTCGGCGACCTGAAGGACGTGCAGTCCTTGATGCGCGTGATCGGGGAGAAGGAGCGCCTGGCGGAGATCCTGGAACGCGAGGTGCGCGACGCCGACGACGCCCGCCTGCCCGCGCGCGTGCGCGTGCGCATCGGCGAGGAGGCGGGGCTGCCGGAGTTGAAGGCCGCAAGCCTGGTCACCCACGTCTACCGCCACGGCGACCGCGTGGTCGGCGTGCTGGGCATACTGGGGTCCAAGCGCATGGAGTATTCGCGGATGATGGGGCTGGTGGACTACGTCGGCCGCCTGGTGGAAGGGCGGCTTCAGGAATGGGATCAGGAGGACGAGCGGTGAGCGACGAAGCCAAGACCGCCGCGTCCGCGGACGCCGCCGCCCCGGCGGAGGCGGCGCCGGACTATTTCGGCCAACTGCTGATGCTGAAGGCGGAGTTCGAGAACTACCGCAAGCGCGTGGACCGTGATCGCCCCGAGTGGCTCAAGCTGGGACGGGCGGAGGTGCTGGCCAAGCTCTTGCCGCTCTACGACCTGCTCCAGCACGCGCATGCGGAGGTCAAGAGCGGGCACGCGGACACCCCGCTGGCCAAGGGCTTGGACGCGATCTTCCGCGAGTTCGAGAAGCTTTTCAAGGAAGAGGGGGTCGCGCGGGTCGACCCCGCCGGCAAGCCGTTTGATCCGCACTATCACGAGGCCTTCGGCTTCGTGGACAGGCCGGACGTCGAGGAGGGTGCTGTCGCCGACGTGCTTCAGCCCGGCTACCTTCTCGGCGATAAAGTTTTGCGGACCGCGAAGGTCCGCCTGCAGAAAAAGAAGCAGGAGGAGATATGAGCAAAATCATCGGAATCGACTTGGGCACTTCGAACACGGCGGCGTCGGTGATGGAGGGCGGCAAGGCCACCATCATCCCGTCGGCCGAGGGCACGTCCATCGGCGGCAAGGCGTTCCCGTCCTACGTGGCGTTCGCCAAGGACGGCCAGTTGCTCGTCGGCGAGCCGGCGCGCCGCCAGGCCGTGGCCAACCCGGAAGGCACGTTCATGGCCTTCAAGCGCAAGATGGGCACCGACCACAAGTTCAAGGCCCCGGACGGCAAGGAGTACACGCCCCAGCAGCTCTCCGCCTTCCTGCTCCAGAAGGTCAAGCGCGACGCGGAAGCGTTTTTGGGCGACAAGGTGGAGAAGGCGGTCATCACCGTGCCGGCCTACTTCAACGACAACCAGCGCCAGGCCACCAAGGACGCGGGCACCATCGCGGGCCTGGAGGTCGTGCGCATCGTCAACGAGCCCACGGCCGCGTGCCTGGCCTACGGCATCGACAAGAAGGGCAAGGACGAGAAGATCATGGTCTTCGACCTGGGCGGCGGCACGCTCGACGTGACCGTGATGGACTTCGGCGGCGGCGTCTTCGAGGTGGTCTCCACCTCCGGCGACACGCAGTTGGGCGGCACGGACATGGACAACGCCCTGCTCGACTTCGTCGTGGGCGAGTTCAAGAAGGAGACCGGCGCCGAGATCAAGAAGGACCCCATGGCCATCCAGCGCGTGCGCGAGGCCGTGGAGAAGGCCAAGATCGAGCTGTCGACCACTTTCGAGACCGACCTGAACCTTCCCTACCTGACCGCCGTCGACAACGCGCCCAAGCATCTGGCCATGAAGCTGACGCGCGCGAAACTTGAGTCGATCGTGGAGCCCATCGTCAAGCGCTGCAAGGCGTCCATGGAGCAGGCCCTGTCCGACGCGAAGCTGAAGTCCTCCGACATCACCCGCGTGATCCTGGTCGGCGGACCCACGCGCATGCCCATCGTGCAGAAGTTCGTCGAGGACTACGTGGGCAAGAAGCTGGAGCGCGGCATCGACCCGATGGAGTGCGTGGCTTCGGGCGCCGCCGTGCAGGCCGCGGTGCTGACCGGCGACGTCAAAGACGTCCTCCTGCTCGACGTGACGCCCCTGACTCTCGGCATCGAGACGCTGGGCGGCGTCATGACCCCGGTCATCGAACGCAACACGACCATCCCGGTCGAGAAGTCCCAAGTATTCTCGACGGCGTCCGACAACCAGCCCGCCGTCACGGTCTCCGTGCTGCAGGGCGAGCGGCCGAAGGCGGCCGACAACGTCAGCCTAGGCAAGTTCGACCTGGACGGCATCCCCCCGGCGGCGCGCGGCACGCCGCAGATCAAGGTGACGTTCTCCATCGACGCCAACGGCATCTTGAGCGTCAAGGCCGAGGACCTGGGCACCAAGAAGACCCAGCACATCACGATCACGGCCCCGAACAAGCTCGACAAGGCCGAGGTGGAGAAATACGTCAAGCAGGCCGAGCAGTTCGCCGAGGAGGACAAGAAGTTCAAGGAGAAGGTCGCGGCCAAGAACGAGGCCGACGGCCTGCTGTTCTCCGCGGAGAAGGCGCTCAAGGACCACGGCGATAAAGTTTCTCCGGAGGACCGCCAGAACATCGACCGCGGCGTCTCCGAGTTGAAGGAAGCCCTGAAGGGCGACGACGTGGCCGCCATCAACAAGGCCAAGGAGACCTTGCTCAAGGCCTCGCATAAGCTGGCCGAGGAGATGTACAAGACCGAGCAGGCCAAGGCCGGGGCGGGAGCGGGTGCTGCGGCCGACGGCGGCGCGGACAAGCCCGGCGAGGGCGTGGTGGACGCGGAGGTCGTGGACGGCAAGGATTCCAAGTAGGGCCGCGGGCGCGGTCCGGGTGGGGCATGGCTAACGATTACTACGGTCTTCTGGGCGTCGCGCGCAACGCGACCGAGGCGGAGATCAAGTCCGCGTACCGGAAGCTGGCCATGAAGCACCACCCGGACCGCAACCCGGGCAACAAGGAGGCGGAGGAGACGTTCAAGAAGATCGGCACCGCTTACGAGGTCCTCTCCGACGAGCGCAAGCGCAAGCTCTACGACCAATACGGCGAAGCCGGGGTCAACGCGGGCGCGTCCGGGGGCTTCGGCGGGGTTCCGCCCGGCTTCGAGGGCTTCGGGGGCGCGGACGTCAACGAGGCGTTCGGCGACCTGTTCGAGAATTTCTTCGGCGCGGCGGGCGGCCGCGGCGGCGGTCGCCGGCGCGCGGCCGGCGCGGATCTGAAGTATGAGACGGAGATTTCTCTGGAAGACGCGTTCACGGGCTCCCAGCTGCCGCTGAAGTTCCCGCGCGTGGAAGCCTGCGCGACCTGCGCCGGCTCCGGCGCCAAGCCCGGCACGCACCTCAAGCGTTGCGCTCAGTGCCGGGGGTCGGGACGCATCCAGCTGTCTCAGGGCTTCTTTTCCATGTCCCAGGCCTGCCCGCGCTGCCGCGGCGAAGGCCAGATGGTCGAGGACCCGTGCAAGGACTGCCGCGGCCAGGGCCGCGTGCGGCGCGAGGCGGACCTGAAGATCAAGATTCCGCCCGGCATCTACGACGGCGCGACTTTGCGCATCTCCGGCGAGGGAGAGACGGGTCCTCATGGGGCCGGCGCGGGGGACCTGTACGTCCACATCAAGGTCAAGCCCGACCCGCGTTTCGAGCGGCACGAAGACGACCTGAAGGCCGTGGCCGGCGTGGACGTGGCCACCGCGGCGCTGGGCGGCTCGGTGGAGGTGCCCACCATCGACGGCGAGCCGGTGCGCGTGAAAGTCCCCGCCGGCGCCCAGGCCGGGGCGACCTTCCGCGTGCGCGAGAAGGGCATGCCCCGCCTGCACGGCCGCGGCCGCGGCGACCTGCTGGTCCAGGTCCGCGTCGACGTCCCGCGCGAGCTCACCTCGCGCCAGCGCGAGCTTTTGGAGGAGCTGCGCAAGTCCTTCGACCCCGACGGCGAGGCCAAGGGAGACGGCGGCGTGTTCGGCCGCATCTTCGGCAAGGAGTAGCCCGTCGGACGGGGGGGGGGAAATGAAGCGCCCTTTTTGCCGAAATAATCCCCCGTTGCGGGACGCTTCGTGGTAGAATAAAGGTATCGGGAAGACGGTTTCTCGTGCCACATAGACGTAAGTGAGCAAGACGTAATGAAGAGGATAGACAACGACATGGCGACCGGAAAAGTGAAGTGGTTCAACGATCAGAAGGGCTTCGGATTCATCACGCCGGACGATGGGTCTAAGGACTTGTTCGTTCACCACTCGTCCATCATGGGCGAAGGCTTCAAGACTTTGGCCGAGAATCAGGCCGTGGAGTTCGACGTGGAGAAGTCCGACAAGGGCCCCCGCGCCGGAAACGTTCGCAAGCTCTAATCGGCTGACGAACACCGCCTGACGAAGCCCCCTGCGCCGCGCGCGGCGCAGGGGGCTTCCGTTTTGGGTAGAATCGGTCTTCAGAGAGGTTCGCCATGCCCCAGTTCTTCGTCGCTCCCGAGGACATTCAGAAGAAGTCGTTCCGGCTGACCGGTCCGGAGGCCTTCCACGTGGTCAAGGTCCTGCGCTACGCGCCGGGACAGACTATCGAGCTGTTCGACGGCCGGGGCGGGCGCTTCTCCGGGGTGATCGAGGACGTGGCCCCGGACGGCGCGGTCGCGGGGCGGCTGACGGCCACGCTGCAGGCCGACGACGCGCGCGCCCCGGTCCGCGTGCATCTCCAGTTGGGGCTGCTCAAGGCCAGCCATTGGGACTATGCCCTGGAAAAGGGCACGGAGTTGGGCGCGGCCACGTTCACGCCGATCTTGACGCCGCGCACGGTCGTCTTGATCCACGAAGTGGAGCGCGCGCGCGCCAAGCAAGACCGCTGGGCGCGCGTGGTGATGGCGGCGGCCAAGCAGTGCGGGCGCGCGGAACTGCCGACGGTCAAGGAGCCGCAGGCGTTTCGCGACGCCATCCGCGCCTGCAAGGACCGCGGGCTGATCTTGCTGGCGTGGGAGGGCATGAAAGGCGCGGTCGCAAGCGAGAGCCTGCGCGCGGCGTTGAAGGCGGCCGACGCCGGGCGCGGCGCCCAGCCGCTCGACGTCTTCATCTTCATCGGCCCCGAGGGCGGCTTCACCGAAGAGGAGGTCGAACTGGCCGAAACCGAGGGCGCCGTCTTGTTCGGCCTGGGTCCGCGCGTGCTGCGCGCGGAGACCGCGGCCGCGGCCGCGGTGACGCTCGTCCAGTACGAGCTCGGCGCGCTTTGAGCCCGCCGGGTTTCGGCCGCGACGTCGCGGCCCGCCTGACGCCGCGGACCGCGCGCGTTTTGCGCGCGACGAGCGCCGCGATGGGCGCCGTCGTTCTGGCGCTGGCGGCGACGGTCGTCTTCGTCTCCGGGCGCGCGGCGAACGCGGCGCCGTCGCCGCAGGCGCTGCTGCGCGTGCGCCTGCTGACCGTGGTCTCGATGTTCGGCACCTTGGTGGCGATCTTCGCCTCGGACATCGTCTGGCGTCAACAGCTGCTGGCCGCGGACGCGGCGGCCGCCGCCGCTCGGGTCCCGGTCGCGTTCATCTTGCGCGCGGCCCTGCGCGAGGGCGCGGCGCTTCTGGGTGCGGCGACCGCGCTGATCGCCGCCTCCTGCGGCGCGCTGGGCGCCTTTCCCGTCTACTGGGTGGATCTCGCTCCGGCCGCCATGTTCGCGGCGTTTCTCCTGTCGCATTGGCCCTCCGAGGCGCGGCTCAAGGCCGAGGTCGAGTCCGCGCTCGGCGGCTGACGCGGGCCTCTTAAGACGGATTTAAGCGGGGCTTGGGCGCGGGAGACGAGCCCGTGGGCTAACTTAAGGCTGTGAGCAAGGCGACCACGGCCGTGACCGCGCTCTGGCTGGTCCTCTGCGCGTCCGGCGTGTATGCTCTCTGGTCCTACGCCAGCACGCCCGGCCAAATCGGCGCGGTACCGCGCCGGTGGCCGGCCACGGCGGCAACGCGGCCGGACCCGACGCGGCCCACGCTCTTGTTGTTCGTCCATCCGCGGTGTCCGTGCACGCGCGCGACCATGGACGACCTCGCGTGGGTGCTGACGCGCGCGCGCGGCCGCGTGGCGGCGCGCGCGTATTTTTTCAGGCCCGCCGACGAATCGGAAGCCTGGACGCGCACGGCGTTGTGGAAGGCGGCCCGGGCTCTCGGCGTTTCCGTCGCGGCGGATCCCGACGGCGCGCAGGCGCGGCTCTTCGGCGCGGCCACGTCCGGCATGACTCTGATCTACGCGCCCGACGGCCGTCTGCTCTACGACGGCGGCCTCACGCCCGGGCGCGGCCACGAGGGCGACGGGCCGGGGCGCGAAGCGGCGCTTGCGGCCATCGCGGGCACGTTGACGGCCGCGGCCGAGGCACCGGTGTTCGGCTGTGCTTTGATCTGGACCGGGACGAAAGAGGGGGCCTTATGAACACGGACGGCGAAACTTCGGCGGCCGTGTCGCGTCGCGCGGACGTGCTGCTCGCCTCGGATCTGACCCGCGTGCGCCAGGGAACGGACGCGATGTTCGCGCAGTTGATGGTGGCTCAGTACGCGGGCGGCATATTGATCGCGGCGCTCGTCTCGCCGTGGACCTGGACCGGCCCGGCGCGCATGATCAACCCGCACGTGTGGGCCGCGCTGATCCTGGGCCTGCTGATCGCCGTCTGGCCGGTGTTCTTGGCCGTGCGTCGGCCGGGAGAGCGCCGCACGCGCCATGTCGTCGCGGCCGGGCAGATGATGTTCTCGGCCCTGCTGATCCACTTGACCGGAGGGCGCATCGAGACGCATTTCCATATTTTCGGCTCGCTGGCCTTCCTGGCGTTTTACCGCGACTGGAAGGTTCTGGTCACGGCGACCTTGGTCGTCATCGCGGACCACTTGGTCCGCGGCGCGCTGTGGCCGGTCTCCATCTACGGAGTGGCCTGGGCGCCGTGGTGGCGGACTCTGGAGCACGCGGCTTGGGTGGGTTTCGCGGACCTGTTCCTGGTCATCTCGATCCGGCGTAGCCTCGTCGAGATGCGCGGCCTAGCCCTGCGCCAGGCGAACCTGGAGGCGATCAATGCCGACGTGGAGCGGCGCATCGAGGAGCGCACGCGGGACCTGGAGGCCAGCCGCGACGAGCTCGGCCGCGCGCACGAGGCGGCGCTGGGCCTGGCCAAGGCCAAGTCCGAGTTCCTGGCCAACATGAGCCACGAGATCCGCACGCCGCTCAACGCGATCGTGGGCATGACCGGCCTGCTGATGGGCACGAACCTGGACGCCGAACAGCGCGAGTTCGCGCAGACCGTCAACAACGCCAGCGAGATCTTGCTCGACATCATCAACGAGATCCTGGACTTCTCCAAGATCGAGTCCGGCAAGCTAGAGCTGGAGAACGTGGAGTTCTCGGTGCGCGACCTGGTCGAGGAGTCCGTCCAGCTCGTCGCCCTGCGCGCGCAGGCCAAAGGGCTGGAGCTGGCGGCGTCGCTGAGCGAGGACCTGCGCACGAAGGTCGTCGGCGACCCGGGCCGCCTGCGCCAGGTGCTGACGAACCTGCTCACGAACGCGGTGAAGTTCACGCAGAAGGGCGAGGTGGTGCTGCGCGTCGCGCGCGCCGCGGAGACCGCCGGCGGCCTGGAGATACTCTTCGAGGTCCGCGACACCGGCGTCGGCATCCCTTCCGACATCCAGGGAACGCTATTCCAAGCCTTCACTCAGGCCGATGCGTCGACGACGCGCCGCTTCGGCGGCACCGGCCTGGGGCTGGCGATCAGCAAGCGTTTGGTCGAGCTGATGGGCGGGACCATCGGCTTGCGCAGCGCGCCCGGGGAGGGCTCCACGTTCTGGTTCAGCGTGCCGCTACGCCGCGGCGCGCCGGTCGCCGACGGCTCGCCGACGGCGAATCTGGCGGGCACTCACGTGCTTGTCGTCGACGACAATGCGACCAACCGCGGCATCGTGCGCCGCCAACTCGCCGCGTGGAAGATGACCTGCGACGAGGCCGACGGCGTCGACGCGGCGCTGGCGCTGGCGCGGCGCCAGGCCGCGTCGGGTCGTCCCTATCGCGTCGTCTTGACCGACCTGCAGATGCCGGAGCGCGACGGCTTCGATCTGAGCCGGGAGATGCGCGCCGACCCGACGCTGGGAGCCGTTCCGGTCGTGATGATGACCTCGCTGGACCACCGGCGTTCGGCCGAGCAACTGCGCGAAAGCGGCGTGGCGGCTTCGCTGACCAAGCCGGTGCGCCAGGCGGTTTTATTTGAGACCTTGTATTCGCTCTTGGCCGGAGGCCGAAAGCCGACTCCGGAGGCGCCGATGAAAGCGCCGGAGCCCGCGCCCTGCGGCGCGCGGGTGCTCGTCGTCGAGGACAACCCGGTCAACCAACGCGTGGCGCTGCTGCAGCTGCGCAAGCTGGGCTGTGAGGCCGACGCCGTGGCCAACGGCTTGGAGGCGCTCGACGCTCTGGCGCGCTATCCTTACGCGCTGGTGTTCATGGACTGCCAGATGCCGGAGATGGACGGCTTTACGGCCGCGACCGAGGTGCGGCGGCGCGAAGGCAGCGGACCGCGCACTCCGATCGTGGCGATGACGGCCAATGCGCTCGACGGCGACCGGGAAAAATGTCTGGCGTCGGGGATGGACGACTACGTGTCCAAGCCGGTGAAGACGGAGGACTTGGCACGCGCGCTGGCGGCCTGGACTTCGCCGCTCGACGCGGCCGCGCTGGAGCAGGTGCGGGAATTGACGTCCGGCGCGGGGCCCGACGCGTTCGACGATCTGCTGAAGACGTTCGTTCAAGACGGCCGGCGCCGGATCTCCGATCTGCGCGAGGCCTTTCAGGCCGGCGACGCCCCGCGGGCGCTTCAGGCGGTGCACGCGCTCAAGGGTGCTTCCGGAAGCTTCGGGGCGCGGCGCTTGGCGCAATTGTGCGCCCGGCTGGAGGCGGCCGCGGGTCCCGGACGCACGGCCGGGCTGGGGACCTTGGTGGCCGCGATCGAGGGCGAATTCGTTCGCGTGCGCGCGGCCTTGTCCGGCGAGTCGAGCGCGTCGACGGCGGGAGAGGCGGGTGGGGCCTAGACGGCCCGCGAAAATGCCTGAATCCTTTCCCGTCCGTGCGCATCCAAACTTTGAGGGCGGAGGTTTATGGCGAAGGTTCTGATCCTGGGCGCCGGCATCGCGGGGCACACGGCCGCGTTGATTCTGCGCCGCCGCTTGTCGCGGGAGCATGAGGTGGCGGTTGTCTCGCCGAATCGGCTCTGG
>JAJXVH010000054.1 GCA_021782205.1 bacterium
GGCGGGTGCGGCCGAAGGCGGCGCGGATTCGCCGGCCGCGGCGGCCGGCAGAGCGGGAAGCGCGGCGACCGGCGTCGCCGCGGCGGCGAAGGCGGCGGCGGGGGCCGGAGTTGCGGCGGTAACGGGCGGGGCGGAGAGCGGCTTGGCCGACAGGGCCGAAACGGCGAGGGGGCTGAGCGCGATCGGGGCGGTCGGGAGCGCCCGAATCGCCCCGCCGACGCCGGCGGAGCTTTCACTGGCGGCGGTTTCCGCCGCCAGTATTTGAGCAAACGAAGCGCCGGGCGCGGCCAGCAGGAAGGCGAGCAATAACGACAGCGCGGAGGCCGGCTTCCTTGTTATGACGCCCGCTTCGCTTTTACGATCCCCGTCCATGGTGAAATTGTAGTCGGGTTGCCTCCGTCTCCCCAGGGACCACCAGGCAGGGCCGCGGGCCCAATAGGCCTAGTCGAAATTGGGCCCGGACGAGGCGCTCAGCGCGGCGCGGCGCCGGCCGCGGGTTCCAGCGTCAGCCGTTCCGTCGAGACCGGGGCCGCCACGCCCAGCTCCGTCAGGGCCTTGCGCGCCGCGTCGGCCTGCGCGGGAGGCGCGGCGACGTAGAGGATCGCGCGCGTCCTCGCGCGCCAGGCCAGCAGGGCGATGGCCAAGTCCAGCGACTGCTGGAAGGCGAACACGGCCCAGAACAGATGCATGGAGCCGGTCGCGAAGAAAGGCCCCGCGAGCAGGAACAGCATGTCGCGCAACTGCTGGATGCCCGAGCGCTGCCAGCGCTTGAGGCGGCCCTTCGTGTAGAGCGCATTGAGGCCGTTGTAGCCGAGCGTGCCGAAGAACGTGCCGACCAGGCTCATGAACGCGACGTCTTTCCAATAGGCGAGGCTCCACGGCGCGATCACCTTGTCGGGGTGCGCGGACCAGGCCAGCGCGCGGTAGAGCGCGCCGAAGCCCTGCATGTAGATCAGGTTGAAATACATCTGGTAGGAGAAGCCGCGCAGGCGGCTGAGGCTTTGCTGGAAGTTGTTCCAGGTGTTGAGGAACACGCCGTGGAACGTCTCTTGAAACAGGCTCAACGCCACCAGCCCGCCCAACGCCAGCGGGTGCGACAGCCCCACCGTGGCCCAATACACGCCCAGAGAGGTGGTCAGGGGAAACGCTTTGGTCGCCACGCCTCCGGCGACCTCGCTCCACAACGGGCGCGTGAACGCGTCCGCGAACGTGCGGCCCAGGAAGCGGACCTCGGCGATCGCGCGGCCGGGCGCCTGGGCCAGCGCGACGAGACCGGCGCGGACGGACGGGCGGGCGCGCGCGCCGGGCGTTCGCGCGCGCCGCAGGAGGGTGTAGGGCAGGACGACGAGCCGGATCAGGGGATTGCCGATCAGTCCGCCCCACGCCTGCTTCAGCGGCGAGACTTCCGGCAGGCCCAGCGCGCCGGGATATTTCGCCCGGAATTCCGGCGATGCCGCCAGCGTGTCGGCCGACGCGCTTCCTTGAACGAGACGCACCGCGCCGTTCTTGTTGAGGGCGCGGGCCAGTTCGGGGTGGTCCGCCAGCACGCGGCCCAGTTCGCCGAGCGTCGTCGCGATCGGCGCGCCGTCGGGACGGACCAGGAAGACTCGGGCGTCCGCGGCGCCGTCAAAAAAATCCGCGCCCGCTCGCTCGGCGGAAAGCCCCGTCCCGCGGGCCGTCGACGCGAGGTGTCCCAGAAAGCGCGCGGCCTCCGGAGCGCGGCCCGCCGGCGAAAATCCGACGGCGTCGAGCGCCGCGGCGGGAGCCGGCTCGGCGGAAAGCGCGGGAGCCGCGACGGCCGAAACGGAGGCCGGGGCGGCGACGGATGCCGCGGCATCGGCCGCTTGGGCGGAGAAGATCGAAGGCGCGGCGGCGAGGGCGGGCGACGACGGCGCGGACAAGGACGCGGAGAGTCCGGTCCGCAGGGTCGGTCCGAGCGTCAGTCCCGCGGAAAGGCCGACTGGAACATGCAGACCGACGCCGGCGGCCTCGACTCCGGCCTCGGAAGCGCCGAACGACTGCGCGGCGGCCGAGGCGACGAGCGGGGAATTCGGAACGCAGACCAGCGCGGAAACAAGAAGAGCCAGCGCACCCTTCGCGCCCGTCGTCGTTCTCGTTGGTTTCATGGGCAAGACGTCGGCGTCACCGGAAAGCCATTGCGATGTCATGCAGATTTTAACCGCGCGCGCCGCGTTTCCCCAGGACCGAACAGGCCGCGGCGTCCAAGCAAGAGGCCCAGCGCGCCCTGGGCCTTTCGGCGACGGCCGCGGCCGGATCGTTGCAAAACATTTCAACGCCGCCGGAGGGATTATGATTTTTCCCGCAAACCGCATCCTCGTTGCCGACGATCTGACTCCGGCCTCGCGCTGGACGTGGGCGTGGGCGCGCCGTTTCGCCGCTCCGCGGGCCCGTTTGGAGTCCTTGTTCGTCTACGACCCGCCCATCACGCCGATACTCGGCCTTCCTGCGCCGGAGTTGACCGAAGCCGATGAAGAGAGTCTGCGCGCGCGCATGCGCGCGCGGCGGTCCGGCGGCTCGGAATACCGCGTCGAGCGCGGCGATCCGGCTTTTCGCATCCTGCGCCGCGCCCGCCGCGCGGACCTGGCGGTTTTAGGCACGCATCACCGCGTGGGGTTGTCCCGGGCGGTGCTGGGCTCGGTCGCGGAGGCGGTGGCGAGGGACGCCGATATCCCGGTTCTGGCCGTGGGCGCGCCGCTGGGCAAAGTCGCATCCGTTTTGGCGCCGGTCAACGGCGAGCCGTATGCCTCCGCCGGCCTGGAGCTTGCGGCGCAAGCCGCGGCGTTTCTCGGCGCGGAATTGACGGTGCTGAACGTGCGCCCGGATGCGGCGGGGGAAAGCGAGGCGCGTCGTTTGGTGCGCGGACTGATCGAGCGTCTTCCGACGGAAATGCGAAAAGAAATACGTCCGCGCGCGAAGACGGCGCACGGGGAATCCGTCGCGGCCATTCTTGAGGAATCGACTCGTCACGGCCTCGTCGTTCTGGCCGCGCGCCGCAAGCGCTTGTTGAGCGCGTGGGTGCTGGGCGGCACGGTGGAGCGCGTCCTTCGGCATTCGCGGGTTCCGGTGCTTTCGGTCCCGGCCGGGTTGTGACCGAGCCGTCAGCCTTTGATTAAGTCCGGACCGGCTTGAAACCTGTTAGACTGAGCCCGTGACTGCGCCGAGCCCGCGGGCCTACCTGCACGATTTTCGTCCCCTCGATTTCGGCGTGCGCGTGGCTCAGGCCGACGGCGTGGCGTGGCTGAGGCGGGCGCTGGCGCGCGTTCACGTAGACGGCTTCGGCGCGGCGCAGAAGCGTGCCGACTCCTTGTATGCGCGGCTGGCGCGCGGCGGGGGCATCGCGGCGCGCGTCAGCGCCGTCGCCGACTACGTGCAATCCGATTGGGAGCGCATGACGCTGTTCAAGCCCGCGGCGGGAGCGCCGTGGCATCGGCCGCCGCTGGAGGCGCGCATGGCGCTATTTGAAGAGACGGCCCTAAGTCTGGCCGAGACGGCCTTCCCCGCGGGAGAGGCCGCGCCCGGCGCGCTGGTGCAGGTCTCCTGCACCGGCTACGCCTCGCCGCACGCGGTCCAGCGCGTGGCCGCGCGGCGCGGCTGGGCGCCGCGCGTGCTGCACGTCGGGCACATGGGCTGCTACGCGTCCGTGCCGGCGGCGGCCGCGGCGGCGGCGCTGGCGCGCGACGCGGCGCAAGACGGCGGCGAGGGGCGCGCCTCTCTGTTCGTCGTCGAGCTGCCGACCCTGCATCTGCGCCCGGAGGCCGTCGCCGACGAGCAGGTGGTCGTCAACACCTTGTTCGGCGACGGCGCCATCCGCTTCGACGCGAGCGTCGCCGCGCGCGAGGGCGCGCTCGCACTGCTGGGCACGGCGGAGACGCTGTTGCCGTCGTCGGAAGACGAGATGACTTGGCGCCTGCGCGACTCCTCGTTTGAGATGACGCTCAGCCGCGAGGTGCCCGCGCGCGTGGGCGCGGCGGTCGCGGGCTTCGCGGCGCAATTCTTGAAAACGCGCGGCCTGGCTCTCGGCGACGTCGCGCACTTCGCGATTCATCCCGGCGGTCCGCGCGTGATCGAGCACGTGCTGCGCGCGCTGGGACTTCCGGAAAGCGCGGCCGCGCACAGCCGCGAGCTTCTGCGTCTGCGCGGTAACATGTCCTCGGCGACCTTGCCGCACGTCTGGGCGCGGATGCTGGCCGACCCGGCCGTGCGCCCCGGCGAGCGCATCCTCTCGCTTGCCTTCGGTCCGGGGCTGACCGCGGTCGCCAACCTTTTGGAGAAGCGATGAATCCGATGGGAGACGTGCTGGCCGCGCTGGCCCTGCCGCTGTCCGCGGCGCAGGCGGGCGTCATGCTGATCGACGAGGCGGTGCATCATCGCCGGCGCGGCCTGGGCGTTTGGGAGGCGCGCGGCCATGTGCTGGATTCGCTGGTGTTCACGGCGGCGCTGGCGCCCGCGGCGCTGCTTGCGCCGACGCGCGGCGCGGCGCTGTTGTTCGCGGCGCTGGCCGTCGCCTCCAGCCTTCTGGCGACCAAGGATGAATGGATCCACGCGGGCGAGTGTGTTCCCATGGAGCACTGGGTGCACTCGCTTTTGTTCGTCCTGCATCCATGCGTGCTGATCGCGGTCGGGGCGCTGTGGTCGCGCGGCGAGGGCGTCCTCCTGCGCGCGGCCCTGCCGGCGCTGGCGCTGGGCTACGCGTTTTATCAGTGGGCGTATTGGCTGGCGGGGCGCCGGGCGCGGCCGGAGGCGCAGGCCGTGGACAACGCTTTCTACGACGAACTGGGCGCGTTGTGGCATGAGGGCGACGCGCACGCGGTCGCGCTGCTGCGCGCGGAGACGCCCGTGCGCCTGGACTACGTGCGCGCGGTCTTCGCGCGCGAGGGCCTGCGCCCGGGCGCGCGCGTGCTGGACGTCGGCTGCGGCGGCGGCCTGCTGAGCCTGCCGCTGGCCGCCGCTGGCTACCGTGTCAAGGGCGTGGACCGCTCGGAAGGGTCGTTGGCCGCGGCGCGCGCGCGCGCGACGCCGGGCGCGCCGGTCGAGTTCGCCGTCGGCGACGCGCTGGACCTGCGCGAAAGCTCCGCCGTCTACGACGCCGTGCTGATCATGGATCTGCTCGAACATTTGGAGGAGCCCGCGCGCGCCGTGGCCGAAGCCGCGCGCGCCTTGAAGCCCGGCGGCGTCCTCCTGTTCCACACCTTCAACCGCACGCCGTTGTCGTGGCTGCTGGCGGTCAAGGGCATCGGCCTGGTCACGACGGACGGGCCGCACAACGTGCACGTCTACCGTCTGCTGGTCAAACCCGCGGAGCTGGAGGCCGCGGGCCGCGCGGCCGGGCTTGAGCCGCGGGAGCGGACCGGCATTCGCCCGGTGCTGAACCGCGCGTTCGGGTGGTCGTTGCTCCATCGCCGCGTCCATCCGGGTTTTTCCTTCACGTTGACGGAGTCGACGGCGGTGGGCTACCTGGGCTATTTCGTGAAGGCGCGTTGAGCTTGGGCCCCGGGCAAGTTGCTAGGATTGGTTCGCCGTCGAGTTTCCGGAAAATAAGCGCGCGGGGGATATCATGAAAGACGCGATTCGTTGGGTTCTGCTGGCCTCGGCCGTGGCCGCCTCGGGCTGCGCGGGCGAGCGGGAGATCCGCTACCCCGCCGGCTGCGCCGAGCGCCTGGCGCGCCCCGAGAAGCGCCAGGAGTGCCGCGTCTGCATCGAGCGGCCGGTGCCGCACATGTTCCTGCCCGACAACCCCGTGGGCATGCGCTGCGTCCGGCGCTGAGGTCCGTTCAGCGCGCGGCCGGCGCGGGCGCCGCGAGCTTGGCCAGTGCGGCTTTCAGCTCCGCGCCGTGCGTGGCGGGATTCACCGACGGGTCGGCCCACAGGATGACGCCGTCGCGGCCGATGATGAAGGTGGAGCGCTGCGCGAACAGCCAGCCGCCCACGCCGAAGCTTTTCGCGACGGATTTCTTCGCGTCGGAGATCAGCGCAAACGGCAGGTGGTGCTTGGCGATGAACTTCTTGTGCGAGGCGACGCTGTCGTAGCTGACGCCGATCACGGTGGCGTGCAGGCCGCGCAAGGCGGAGAACTCGTCGCGCAGGGAGCAGGCTTCCTTCGTGCAGCCGGGCGTGAAGTCCTTCGGGTAGAAGTAGAGCACCAGCGGAGCGCGGCCCAGCCAGTCATGGAGATGGAACGTGGTGCCGTCGCTGAGCGGGGCGGAGAAGTCGGGCGCCTTGTCGCCGGCCTTCAGGGGCGCTGCGGCGGCGGACGCGACGGCGGCGCAGGCGAAGAGGGCGGTCAGCAGAGTCTGGCGGGATCGGTTCATGGTGTTCCTCCGTTCATTCGTGTGCGCGGCCGCCGCGTTATTACGCGTGGGGTCTTTTTTTCCAAGGGCGGTGCTTCTTGGCCGCGGCGTGACCCGAGGGACGGCCCGCGTGCGCGGCGTGCGCCGGGCTCGAGGCCGACGGGGTGTAGGCCGGCAAAGTCTTGGCGTGCTCCTCGAAGATCTCGGGCGCGGTCATCGCGATGAAGCGGCCCAGGATCTCGTCCAAAAGCATGCCTTCGGTGGCCTTCGCCCATTCCGGGCCCAGCAGGGCCGCGGCACGCGCGTGGTGCGTTTGTTCTTGAAAGCGCGTCAGAATCCGGCCGACCTTCTTGAGGCCCACCTCGCGGCGGCCGGGGATTTTGCCTTCGGTCATGCGGCTTTTGGTGACGAACTCGATGCGGTTGACGAGCGCGCGGTGGCTGGGAGCCACCAGGCTGATGGCCACGCCCGCCTTGCCGCTGCGCGCGGTGCGGCCGATGCGGTGGACGTAGACCTCGGGCTCGCGCGGGATCGAGTAGTTGATCACGTGCGTGAGCTCCTTGACGTCCAGGCCGCGGGAGGCCACGTCGGTGCAGACCAGCATGGTGACTTTCTTCTCGCGGAAGGCGCGCATGGTGCGTTCCCGGTCGTCCTGCGACTTGTCGCCGTGCAACGTGTCCACGCGGTAGCCGCGGCCGCTCAGGTATTGATAGAGATCCATGACCAGGGACTTGGTCTGGCAGAAGATCAGGCCGTAGAAATCCTCGGACAACTCCACGAGCTTGCACAGCACCTCGGGCTTGTCCATCTCGCGGACCACGTAGTAGATCTGGTCGACCGTGGTCGACAGCATCTCCGCGCGGTTGACCTGCGCCTGCTTGGGGCGGCGCAGGTAGGCGTCGGCCACGCGGCGGACCTCCGGACTCATCGTCGCCGAGAACAGCCAGGTGTGCGCGTGCTCGCGAGGCGTGGTCTTGAGTATTTTTTCCAGGTCTTCCTTGAAGCCCATCGAGATCATCTCGTCGGCCTCGTCGAGCACGACCGTCTTCACGCCCTTGAGCGACAAAGAGCCTCGGTCGATGTGGTCGATCAGCCGCCCCGGCGTGCCCACGACGATGGCCGGGTTGCGGCGCAGGCCTTCGAGTTGCTCGCCGTAGCCGGTGCCGCCGTAGATCGGGATCGCCTTGACTCCGTTGTGCTTGCCGAACAAGTTGAGCTGGCCGCAGACCTGGAGCGCCAGCTCGCGCGTGGGGCAGAGGACCAGGCCCTGGACGTGCTTGGCCGACGGGTCCATGCGTTCGACCAGCGGCAGTCCGAAGGCCGCGGTCTTGCCGGTGCCGGTGGCCGCCAGGCCGATGAAGTCGGTGGGCCCGGCCAGCAGGATGGGCAGGGCCTGCGCCTGGATGGGCGTGGGCACGGCAAAGCCCAGTTCGTGGACCGCGCGCGCCACGGGTTCGCTCAGCTTCAGTTCGTCGAATGATTTCAAGTGATGGTCTCCGCGCCCGCGTCGAGCGTGGGGAGACTTTACCACTTCTCCCGGTCCGCTCCGGCCGGAGACCGAGGCGAAAGTGATATCATCGTCGGATGCCGAGCGAGAATACTCGATTTCTGCGGGCGTGCCGCGGATTGCCGGTCGACGCGACCCCGGTCTGGTTCATGCGCCAGGCCGGCCGCTACATGGAGGAATACCGCGCCCTGCGCAAGCGCCACTCCATTTTGGAGCTGGCCAAGACGCCCGCGCTGGCCTGCGAGGTCACGCTCCAGCCTGTGCGGCGCTTGCCGGTGGACGCGGCCATCCTGTTCGCCGACATCCTCTTGCCCGTGGAGACGATGGGCCTGGAGCTGGCGTTCGCGCCGGGCCCGACCATTTCCAATCCCGTGCGCACGGACCGCGACGTCGCGCGCGTCCGCGTCGACGGCGCCGCGGCGGACCTGGGCTTCGTCTACGACGCGGTGCGCCTGATCCGGCGCGAACTGGCGGGCCGGATTCCGCTGATCGGCTTTGCCGGCGCGCCTTACACCGTGGCCAGCTACATGGTGGAGGGCGGCCCGTCCGATCACTATAAAATCGTCAAGGCGATGATGACCGACCGGCCCGCGCTTTGGGACAAGCTCATGCGCAAGGTGCGGCGCGTGACCGCGGAGTATTTGAAGGCGCAGGTGGACGCGGGCGCGCAGGCCGTCCAGCTTTTCGACTCCTGGGTGGGCGACCTGACGCCGGAGCAGTACCGCCGCCACGTGCGCCCGCATTCGGCCTGGGTGCTGGCGCAGGCCGCTCGGTGGGGCGTTCCCGTGATCTCCTTCGGCACCGGCACCAACGGATTTTTAGAGGACTTCGCCGCGGCGGGCGGCGACGTGATCGGCGTGGATTGGCGCATCGATCTGGACGCGGCGCGGCGGCGCTTGGGAAAGCGTCCCGTGCAGGGCAATCTGGACCCGGTGCTTTTGTTCTCGGACAAAAAGACGATCAAAAAAGCGGTGAAAGACGTTCTTGACCGCAACGGCCGAAGAAGCGGCCATATTTTTAATCTGGGCCACGGAATACTTCCTCAGACCCCGGTCGAGCATGTGGCCTACGCCGCGTCCTGCGTCCACGAGTTGAGCGCCCGATGAGGGAGCGACGCGGTGAAGCGCCGCGCAAGATCGTGGTGTTGGGCGCCGGCATCACCGGCCTGGTCGCGGCGCGCGAGCTGCTGCGCCTGTCTCAAAAAAATCGTCGTCCCATCGAAGTCGTCGTCTTGGAGGCCGGACCCCGCCTGGGCGGCAAGGTGCGCACCGAGACCGTGGACGGCGCCGTCGTGGAGACCGGGCCGGACAGCTTCGTGACGCTCAAGCCGGAGATGTTGGAGCTGGTCAAGGAGCTGGGGCTGGAAAGCGAGCTCATCGCCACCGCCCCGGACGCGACCGTCAGCGTGCTCAAGGACGGGCTGCTGCTGCCCATGCCCGCCGGAATGCAGCTGGTCTCGCCGACGCGCCTTCTGCCGTTCGCGTTCTCGCCGCTGTTTTCCTGGCGCGCGAAGCTGCGCATGGCGCTGGAGCCGTTGGTGCCGCCGGGCCCCGCGGACGCCGACGAGTCCCTGGCCGACTTCACGCGCCGCCGCCTGGGCGCGGAGGCGCTCGACAATCTGGTCGCGCCCATGCTGGCCGGCATCTTCGCGGGCGACGCGGAAAAGCTGAGCGTGCGCAGCGCGTTTCCGCAGCTGCTGGAGCTGGAGAAGCGCGGCGGCCTTGCGCGCGGGCTGTGGACGCGCACGCCCAAGCGCGCGCCGCGCGCGGGATTCTCCACGTTCATGACTTTGAAGTGCGGCCTGTCGCGGCTGATCGAGGAATTGGCGCGCGCCCTGCCGCCGGGCGCCGCGCGTCTGGACTGTCCGGCGACCGCGTTGTCCCGCGGCGGCGACGGCTGGCGGATCGTCACGCCGCGCGGGATTTTGGAGGCCGACGCCGTGATCTCCGCCCTTCCGGCCCCGGCGCTGGCCGACGCGGCGGAAGGGCTGGACCCGGAGCTGGCCCTGCGCCTGCGCGAGATCCCGTTCGCGTCCACGGCGACCGTCTCCCTGATCTACGACGCGGCGTCCTGGCCGCAGCCGCCGCGCGGCTTCGGATTCTTGACCACGCGCGGCGCGGGCACGACCTTGACCGCGGCCACGTTCGCGTCGAGCAAGTTTCCCGCGCGCTCGCCCGCGGGCAAGGTCGTCCTGCGCGCGTTCGTGGGCGGCGCGGGCCGCGACGCGGAGGCCGAGGCGGGGGCTGCGCGCATCGAGGCGCGCGTGCGCAAGGACCTGGACCGCGTGCTGTCCCTGCGCGGTGCAGCGCCCACCGCGGGCCTGACCACGCGCTGGCTCAAGGCCAACCCGCAATACGACGTCGGCCACGCGCGCCGCCTGGAACGGCTGGCGTCGTGCCTGAGGAGCCATCCGGGGCTGATCCTGGCCGGCAGCTCCTACGGCGGCGTCGGCCTGCCGGACTGCGTGCGCTCGGGACGGCGCGCCGCCGAACTGGCTTGGAGTGAACGTTCCTGGAGGAAGCATGACGCCACTGTGGCAGCACTCGCTTAGTCTTCTGATCGCGACGGTGCTGGGTGCCGCCATCGGCATCGAGCGCGAGCTCTCCGACAAAGCCGCCGGACTGCGCACCAACATCCTGATCTGCGTGGGCGCGTGCCTGTTCATGATGGTCTCGCGGGAGTTCACCGGCCAGCCGGACGCCGACCCCACGCGCATCGCCGCGCAAATCGTCTCGGGCATCGGCTTTCTGGGCGCGGGCGCCATCATGCGCGACGGCGAGCACGTCACGGGCCTGACCACCGCGGCGACGATCTGGGTGGTGGCCGCCATCGGCATGACGGTGGGCTTCGGCAACTACCGGATCGCGGCGGCGACGACGGTGCTGGTGCTGATCATTCAGTCCCTGTTCCCGCGCCTGGACGCCTACGTCGACGAACTGCGCCAGCGCCACACCTTCCGCATTACCTCCGACTTCGATGAGAACGACATGGAGGCGATCAAGACGGTCTTTCGCGAGGCCGGCGTCAAGGTGCTGCGCCGCAAGCTGATGAAGAAGGGCGGTAAATACTACAGCGAGTGGTACGTCTCCGGCCCGCGCCTGGAGCAGAAGAACGTGGTGCGCAAGCTGCTCAACAACAGCAACGTCAAGGAGCTGACCTACTGATGGACGCGGCGCGCGCGCAGGCCGCACTCCTGGAGCTCGGCCAGCCCGGCTACCGCTGGGAGCAGGTGCGCCGGGCCGTCTACGAGCAGGCCGTCTCGTCCTACGACGAGGTCGCCGTACTGCCCGCCGACGTGCGCCGCGCCATGGCGCAACGCGCGCCGATCCTGTCGCTGACCGAGCGCCGGGTGGAGGCCTCCCCCGACGGCCGCGCGCGCAAGGCCCTGCTCGACCTGCGCGACGGGCGCACGGTGGAGACCGTGCTGCTGCGCCCCAGTCCCACGCGCTGGACCACCTGCATCTCCTCGCAGGTGGGCTGCGCGGTGGCCTGCACGTTCTGCGCGACCGGACTCATGGGCCTGACGCGCAGCCTGACGCCGGAGGAGATCTCCGACCAAGTCCTATTCTGGCGCCAATACATGAAGAAGAACGGCCTGGAAGGGCGTCTGGACAACGTGGTCTACATGGGCATGGGCGAGCCGTTCGCCTGTTACGAGGAAACCGCGGAGAGTCTGCGCGCCTTGCTCGACCAGAAGCGGCTGGGGATCGGCGCGCGGCACATTGCGGTCTCGACCTCGGGCATCGCGCCGAAGATCGTGCAGTTCGGCCGCGATTTTCCTCAGGTGAACCTGGCGTTGTCCCTGCACGCGGCCGACGACGCGCTGAGGACGCGGCTGGTGCCCATGAACAAGGCCTATCCGCTGGCGAAGCTCGCCGAGGCCCTGAAGGACTACCTGACCCAAACCAACCGCAAGGTCTTCTTCGAGTACGTTCTGCTCAAGGGCGAGAACGACCGCGCCGAGGATGCGGCGGCGCTTTCACGCTGGCTGTCGGGCCTGGGGCCGTCGGCGCTGCTGCACGTGAACCTGATCGTCTTCAATCAGACCGACACGCCGCACGCGCCCACCGACGAGTCCGACGCGCGCCGCTTCCAGGCCTGGATCATGGCGGCGGGCTTCAAGGCGACCGTGCGCCAGAACTTGGGACGCGACATCGACGGCGCCTGCGGGCAATTGGCCGTGCTGGAGGGCAAAAGATGAACAGCGACGACGCCGCGCCGGGTGCGGAGCCGGGGCCGGACGGCTTGGCGGGGCGGCCTTCGCGGGCGCGCTACGACCGCGTGCGGACCGCGCTGGACCGCAAGTGGCGGCGCCGCGATCCCCAGCCGGAGCGGATGCTGCGGGAGCTCGTCGACGCGCTCTGGGACGCGTTCGAGGGCGGCGGGTGGACTTGGTGCGGAGCCTGGCAGGTCGGTCCCGACGGCCGGACGCTGACGCCCTCCCGCGCGTTTCCCGCGGCGGCGTCCGCGGCGCCGTCCTCGGGCCCGTTGTTCGACGCGCTGGCCGCCGCGTCGACGGCGCGCGGGCCGGGCGCGATCGCCGTGCCCGTGGCCGACAAGGACGGGCGCGTCTGGGCCGCGCTCGAGGTCAAGTCCTCGTCGGATTTCGACGACATGGACGCGCGCTGGCTGGAGCGCCTGGTCAAGCCTTTCGGCGACGCGCCCGGCGCGGGCCCCCGATAAGACGCACACCGCATCCCCGTGAATGCGGTCAGGCGTCCAATCTCGCCAGCCAGCTCCCCATCGCAACGACGTCGATCTCGTCGATCCGATGTTCATGGCGCGCGTTGTGGACCAATTGCACGGCACGGGTCTGCGCATGCCGCTCTTTGAAATACCTTAAATTCCGGCTCGGGACTTCCTCGGAGAGCTTCACTTCCAGCAAATGGGTCAGCGCGCCCTTCTCGGCGAGGGCGAAGTCGACCTCCCGGCCGTCCTTCGTGCGGATGTAATGGAGCGAGGCGTCCGACCCCTTGACGTCCTGCAGGTAGTGGACATGCTTGAGCAGGCACGCCGCGGCCGTGTTCTCGAGGCGGACGCCCTCGTCGCCGTCCACGTAGCCGCTGTCAAAAAAATAGGCCTTGGGCTCCTTCAATAATGACCGGGCGATGTTCGAGTGGAACGGGCGCAGGGTGAAGACGATATGCAGGCTCTCAAGAATATCCACGTACTTGCGGACGGTGTTCGGAGCCAATTGAAGATCCCGGGCCAGAGACGCGTAAGACAGCGGGGTTCCCACGCGCTTGCGCAGCATCTCGAGCAGCAGGCGTATGGCGCGAATCTCCCCGATGCGGCCGAAGTCCATGATGTCCTCTCGGACCAAGTCCGTGTAATACTGCCTACGCCAGCGGTCCGCCTGCTCGTCGGACGAAGAGAGGAAAGGCTCGGGGAAGCCGCCCAACCGGTTCAACGCCGACACCGCCTCGTACGGCGTCATCATGCCGGACAGTTCCTTGACTGAAAGCGGGTGCAGGCGGTGCAGGAAATACCGGCCGGCCAGGGAATCTCCGGTCTGGCGGAAGGTCTCCAGCCTCGCGCTGCCCGTGACGAGGATGGACTGACGGGCCGGCTTCGTGTCGAACGTGCCTTTCAAGAACCCCTTCCAGCCTTTCATCTTATGGATCTCATCAAGGATGACGAGCTCCGCGCTCAGCGGCCACGTCCGCTTGCGGATGATTTTGAGGTCGGAGACGTCGTCGTTGTTCAGGTAGACCGGCTCTCGGAACTCGCGCTGGAGGTCCTTGGCGAGATAGGTCTTGCCGACCTGCCGAGGGCCGGTCAGAAAAACCATCTTCTTGCGCAGGTCGTCGCGGATGGCGTCGCATAGATACCGCTTCATGAGACTATTATAGTTTACTTTGCATAATAGTCAAGACTTTTATGCAATTTATAATCATATAGTCTAATTTGGTGCTTGCGTGAGAGCCAGATAAGACGACCCGCCCGGGACCTCGCGGTCCCGGGCGGGCTCTCGGGTGAGATCGGCGCGGCCAGCGGTCCTGGGAGGGTCTACCGCCGCGCCTTGACCACAGCATAGCGGGCGGCGATGACGAAATGATTGCGGCGATGTTAAATCTTCGCGTCGCGGGGCGGCGCGTGGAATTTCGCGGCCGTATAATTCCATAATAAGGCCATGATCTCCCTTGCGCGACGTCTGCCTCCGTTCGCCGCCCTCGCCGCCGGCTTCGTCCTCGCGAGCTGCGGAGGAGTGCCGATGAACACCGGCCTGCCGCAGGCGTACGGCGCGCGCGGCACCGTGATTCCCGGCTCGCTGGCGATGTCCACGACCACCGCGGCGGCGTTCGCGGTCGATCCGCAGATCTCCGCGGGCCTGGTCGATCTGGCGCAGAACCAGGGCGCGTTCACGCGCGCGCTGTCCAGCGGCGACGTGCAGGGCGGCACGCCGATCGGCGACATCATCAACCTGGGCTCGCCGATCGGCTACGAGATGCGCAACCGCTACCTGAACATCGGGGTGCCGCTGGCCGAGGCGTTCTCGACCAGCGCCGACCCGACCTTCCGCGATCAGCTGGTGCAGATCGCGCGCTGGGACGCCAACCCGGAGTCGCGCGCCAACGCGCTGATCGCGCTGGCGCGCTGGCACAACTACAACGACATGGAGATCTTCAACGAGGCCTTGGTCCACATCGACCCGGGCGTGCGCTTCGGCGCCATCGAGGCTCTGGTCACCTGGGGCTACAAGCGCGAGGCGCTGGCCCTGCTGGGCGCGGCCGCCGACCAGGATCCGGAGCCGATTCTGCGCGTCTACGCGGCGGCGGGGCTGGCGCGCCTGGGCGATCCGGCGGGGCTGGCGCGGCTGAGGCAGTCGCTGAGCGACGGGTCCTGGATCGTGCGGGCGTTGTCGGCCAAGTACATCGGCGAGCAGGGCACGGCCGAGGACTACGGCCGGATCCTCAAGCGCATCGACGGCGAGGTGGGCAACGATTTCGTGGTGGCGGAGTTCTGCGTCGACGCTCTGCGGCTGTATCCCAAGTTCAAGGCCGCGCAGGTCGCGTCGGTGCAGGGCACCAAGCGCCTGGGCGACCAGTCGATCAACGGCGACCTGCTGGTCGACGCGGAGTCGGCCTACGAGCTGGAACCCCTGCTGGTCACCGCTCCCCGTCTGAAAGCGCAGGTGGACCTGATCGACCCGCGCATCGACCAGCAGCTTCTGCGCATGCTGCAGTCGCACATGAACGAGCGGCCCAACAACGGCGCGCAGTTCGACGCGTCGATCGCCACCTTGGGCCGCCTGACGACTTTGACCGGCTACAACCTGCAGACGCGCTACACGCAGTTGAGCTTCCTGCTCACCGAGGGCCTGGCCGGCACGACGGACTACGAGCTGCAGACCGCGCTGGAGAACGTCGCGCGCCGGGCCACGAACGCCCAGTCGCGCGCGGCGGCGCTGATCGCGCTGGCCTACGCGCGCGACTCGCGCTACCTCCTGCTGTTCCAGAACGGCCTCAACCCGACGGAGAGCGTGACGGTGCGCTTCGCGGCGCTGGAGTCCTTGATGGTGCTGGGCGAGTCCATGTCGGAGCTGCAGATCGACAACGCCGCGCGCACGGATCCGTCCATCCCCGTGCAGATCTACTCCGCCGCGGAGATGTGGCGCTCCGGCGACATCCAGGGCCGCGAGATTCTCCTGCGGCTCTATCAAAATCCGGACTGGCTGACGCGCGCGATGGCCGACCACTACATGGGCGAGTTGGGCGCGGGCGACGACTACGTCCGTCTCCAGCGCGAGCTGGGCAACGAGCAGGACCCGCAGGTGAAGGCGGAGATCCTGGACGCGCTGGTCAAGCTCACGCCGCGCAAGGACCAATAGCGTGCAGTCCGCCCTGACGGCCCTCGCGCTGACCGGCGGCGGCTGGGTGATCTGGGCCCTGCTGCTGGCCTCGGTGGCCGCGGTCGCGGTCATCGTCGACCGCTTCCAGCTCCTGCGCGCCGAGGCTGCCGCGCTGGCCGGCCTGCGCGCGCCCCTGCTGGCGGCGCTGGCCGAGGGCGACGCCGCCGCCGCGCGAAAAGCGCTGGACGCGCACCCGGGCGC
>JAJXVH010000055.1 GCA_021782205.1 bacterium
GGGCGGGGAGGCTTTGGCCGGGGCGCGGCGCGGCTTGCGGGCGGGCGGCGGCGCGTCGGCGGCGGCGCGGCGCGCGGCTTTGAGCGCCTTCTTGGCGCGCTTGACGGCTTTCTTGGCGAGCTTGTGGGCGTGTTTGGCCTTCTTTAAATCGGACTTGGCGGACTCCAGCGCGCGTTCGGCGGCGGTCACGGCGGGATCGGCGGTCTTCATGGAGACACCTCGCGGGGGCGACTGAGTCATAGCTTAACGCCGCAGTCCGCCGCGAGTCAAGGACAAAAGGCCCTTGCGCGAAACGGGCGCGGGAGGTTATAATGACTAATCAGTCATTTCTGGGGCAGACAGCCGCATGAGCTTTGAAACCGAGGGAGAGCCGCGCATGGAAACCATCGTCGAGAAATCATTGTCGACGGGGCGCGCGCACGGTCGCGGCGCGGCTCCGTCCCCGTCTCGGCGCTGGGCTTGGATCGCGGGCGCGTTGCTGCTGGCGGCGGCGTGGGGCTGGCACAAGCATCGGCTGGCCGCGCTCGCGGCGCTGACCAAGAAGGGCGGCGGACCCACGCCGGTGGGCGTGGCGACGGCGCGGCGCGGCGATATCCCGGTGTATCTGGACGGCCTGGGCAACGTCATCGCCTACTACACGGTGACCGTGCACACCCGCGTGGACGGGCAGTTGATGTCGGTGGGATTTCAGGAAGGGCAGTTCGTGCATCAGGGCGACGTGCTGGCGCTCATCGACCCGCGGCCGTTCCAGGCGGCGCTGGACCAGGCCAAGGGACAGCTGGCGCGCGACCGCGCGCTGCTGGCCAACGCGAAGCTGGACCTGGCGCGCTACAAAGAATTGATCGCCCAGGACGCCATTCCTAAGCAGCAGCTCGACACGCAGGTGGCGCTGGTGGGCCAGGACGAAGGCACCGTCCAGAACGACCAAGCCACCGTGGAGGCCGCGCAGGTGCAGCTCGACTACTGCCGCATCACCTCGCCCATCGACGGGCGCGTGGGCCTGCGCCTGGTCGACCCGGGCAACATCGTCCACGCCGCCGACGCGGGCGGCGTGGTGGTGGTGACCCAGCTTCAGCCCATCGCCGCGGTCTTCACCTTGCCCGAGGACGTGGTGCCGCAGGTCATGCGCAAGATCTCCGCGGGCGCCACCTTGACCGCGCTGGCCTACAACCGCGACAAGAGCGCCCTGCTGGCGACCGGCCGCCTGCTGACCATGGACAACCAGATCGATCCGACCACCGGCACCTCGCGCCTGAAGGCGGAGTTCGCCAACAAGGACAATTCGCTGTTTCCCAACCAGTTCGTCAACGTGCGCCTGCTTTTGGAAACGCGCCGCGGGCGCGTGCTCGTTGCCTCCTCGGCCGTCCTGCGCGGCGCGCAGGGGACGTACGTGGACGTGGTGGCCAAGGACGGGACCGCTTCGGTGCGCCCGGTGACGGTCGGCGTGGTGGAAGGCGCCGACGCGGAGATCGTCTCCGGCCTGGAGGCCGGGGAGACGGTGATCGTGGACGGCGCCGACGCCGTCCAGCCCGGCTCCAAGGTCGTCGTCGACGCGGGCGCGCCGGGACGCTGACGACGCCGTGAACCCGTCGCGTTTATTCATCCTGCGGCCGGTGGCCACCGCGCTGTTGATGGCCGGCGTGGTGCTGGTGGGTCTGACCGCGTTTCGTCAACTGCCCGTGTCCGCCCTGCCGCAGGTGGACTATCCCACCATCGAGGTGGAGACTTTCTACCCCGGCGCCAGCCCGGACGTGATGGCGGCCACCGTCACCGCGCCCCTGGAGCGCCAGTTCGGCCAGGTGCCGGGCCTGGCGCGCATGTCCTCGTCCAGCTCCTTCGGCCGCTCGCTGATCACGCTGCAGTTCGGCCTGGACGTCAGCATCGACGTGGCCGAGCAGGGCGTCCAGGCCGCCATCAACGCCGCCACCACCTACCTGCCCGTCGACCTGCCCACGCCGCCGGTCTACAGCAAGACCAACCCCGCCGACGCGCCCATCCTCACGCTCGCGCTGACCTCCAAGATCATGCCCCTGCCCGACGTGGAGGAGCTGGCCGACACGCGCCTGGCCCAGAAGATCGCCCAGCTTCCCGGCGTGGGCCTGGTCAGCATCAGCGGCGGCCAGCGGCCGGCCGTGCGCGTGCAGGCCAACCCCGTGGCGCTGGCGTCCTACCACATGAGCCTGGAGGACCTGCGCGCGGCGCTGGCGCAGGCCAACGTCAACCTGGCCAAGGGCAGCTTCGACGGCGCGCGCCAGTCCTGGACCATCAACGCCAACGACCAGCTGTTCAAGGCCGCGGAGTATCTGCCGCTGGTCGTGGCCTACCGCGGCGGCGCGCCGGTGCGGCTCTCCGACGTGGCGACCGTGATCGACGGCGCCGAGGACGTGCGCCAGGCCGCGTGGGCGGGCCGCACGCCGGCCGTCATCGTCAACATCCAGCGCCAGCCCGGCACCAACATCATCGCCCTGGTCGACCGCATCAAGAAGGTCCTGCCCGCGCTGAGCGCGTCCTTGCCGGCCTCCATCGACGTGCGCGTCCTCTCCGACCGCACCATCACCATCCGCGCCTCGGTGCGCGACGTGGAGTTCGAGCTTCTGCTGACCATCGTCCTGGTCGTGCTCGTCATTTTCCTCTTCCTGCGCGACGCCGCCGCCACCGTGATCCCGGCCGTGGCCGTGCCGCTGTCGCTGATCGGCACCTTCGCCGCCATGTACGCGCTCGGCTACAGCCTGGACAACCTCTCGCTGATGGCGCTGACCATCTCCACCGGCTTCGTCGTCGACGACGCCATCGTCATGGTGGAAAACATCTCCCGCTACATTGAAAAGGGCGAGGCGCCGCTGCAGGCGGCGCTGAAGGGCGCCTCCGAGATCGGCTTCACCATCGTCTCTCTGACCGTCTCCCTGATCGCGGTGCTGATCCCGCTCCTGTTCATGGGCGACGTCGTGGGCCGCCTCTTTCGCGAGTTCGCCGTCACCTTGGCCGTGACCATCGTGATGTCGGCCATCGTCTCCCTGACGCTGACGCCCATGATGGCCGCGCGCATCTTGTCGCGGCGGCGCGAAGGCGAGGAGGAACACCGCGTTCTGCGCCTTTTTGAGGAGGGCTTCGAGCGCCTGACCCGCGCCTACGACCGCACCCTGCAGGTGGTGCTCCGCCGCCAGAAGGAAACCCTGTGGGTGGCGGGCGGCACGCTGGCGGCCACGCTGGTCTTGTTCCTGGTCGTCGACAAGGGCTTCTTCCCGGTCCAGGACACGGGCATGATCCTGGGCGTGTCGCAGGCGCCGCAGGACGTGTCCTTTGCCGCCATGAGCGAGCGCCAGAAGGCGCTGGCCGACGTGGTCCTGGCCGATCCCGCCGTGGAGAGCCTGTCGTCGTTCATCGGCGTCGACGACACCAACGCCACGCTCAACAGCGGACGCCTGCAGATCGCGCTCAAGCCGCGCGAGGACCGCGACACCGACGCCGCGGGCGTCATCGCCCGCCTCCAGCCCGCGCTGGCGCGCGTGCCCGGCATCGCGCTGTACATGCAGCCGGTCCAGGACCTCACCGTCGAGGACCGCGTCAGCCGCACCCAGTATCAATACACGCTGGAAAGCCCGGACGCAAAGACCCTCGACGACTGGACCCCGCGCGTGTCCTCGGCGCTGGCGGCCGTCCCGGAACTGCGCGACGTGGCCACCGACCGCCAGAGCGACGGCTTGGGCATCGCGCTGGATTTCGACCGCGACACCGCCTCGCGCCTGGGCATCACGCCGCAGACCATCGACGACAGCCTCTACGACGCCTTCGGCCAACGCCAGGTCTCCACCATCTACACGCAGTCCAACCAGTACCACGTCGTCTTGGAAGCCGCGTCGCAATGGCAGAAGGGACCCGCGGCGCTGGGCGACCTCTACATTCCGACCGCCTCCGGCGGACAGGCGCCGCTGGCCGCGCTGGTGCGCCAGCGCCTGGACTCGGCGTCCCTGCTGGTCAATCACCAGGACCAGTTTCCCTCGGTCACACTGTCCTTCAACCTGGCGCCGCACGCGTCGCTGGGCGCGGCCGTGGCCGCGGTGCGCCGCGCGGTCGCCGCACTTTCACCTCCGGCCTCCCTGCAGACGTCCTTCCAGGGCACCGCCGCCGCCTTCGAGGCCTCTTTGGCCAACGAGCCCATCCTCGTGCTGGCCGCGATCATCACCGTCTACATCGTCCTGGGCGTGCTCTACGAAAGCTACATCCACCCTCTGACCATCCTGTCCACCTTGCCGTCGGCCGGCGTGGGCGCGGTCGCCGCGCTGATCCTCTGCCGCATGGACTTCGACGTGATCGCGCTGATCGGCGTGATCCTGCTCATCGGCATCGTCAAGAAGAACGCGATCATGATGATCGACTTCGCGCTGGAGGCCGAGCGCAAGGGCGGCAAGACGCCGCACGACGCCATCTATCAGGCCTGCCTGCTGCGCTTTCGGCCCATCATGATGACCACCATGGCCGCCCTGCTGGGCGCGGTGCCGCTGGCGCTGGGCAACGGCACCGGCGCGGAGTTGCGCCGCCCGCTGGGCGTGACCATCATCGGCGGCCTTCTGGTCAGCCAGTTGCTGACGCTCTACACCACGCCCGTCGTCTATCTTCAGTTCGACCGCCTGACGCGCGCCTTCGCCCGCCGCCGCGGACGCGCCGCGGACGCGCCGTGAGCCTGTCCGAGCCGTTCATCCGGCGCCCGGTCGGGACCTCCCTGCTGACCATCGCGCTGGCGCTGTCGGGCTGGGCGGCTTTTCGCCAGCTGCCGGTGTCGGCCCTGCCGCAGGTGGACTTTCCCACGGTGATGGTCGGCGCGGCCCTTCCCGGCGCCAGTCCGGAAACCATGGCCTCCTCGGTGGCCACGCCGCTGGAGCGCCAGTTCGGCCACATCGCCGGCGTCACGGAGATGACCTCGACCAGCTACCTGGGCTCGACGACCGTGATCCTGCAGTTCGACCTCAGCCGCGACCCGGACGCCGCGGCGCGCGACGTGCAGGCGGGCATCAACGCCGCGCGCAGCTACCTGCCCACGAACCTGCCCAGCAACCCCATCTGGCGCAAGGTCAACCCGGCCGACGCGCCCATCTTGGTTCTGGCGCTGACCTCCGACGTGCAGACGCAGGCGCGGATGTATGACGCCGCCTCGTCGATCCTGCAGCAGCGCCTGTCGCAGATCGAGGGCGTGGGCCAGGTGATCGTCGGCGGCAGTTCCCTGCCGGCGGTGCGCGTGGAGCTGAATCCGGACGCCTTGAGCAAATACAGCCTGGGCACGGCGCAGGTGCGGACCTTCCTGGGCCGCGCGAACGTCGACCGACCCAAAGGGGCCGTCGAGGACGGCGGGCGCATCTACTGCATCGGCGCCCAGGACCAGCTCTTCTCGGCCGATCTCTACAAGCCGCTGATCGTCGCCTACCGCAACGGCGCTCCGGTCCGCCTGTCCCAGCTCGGCGACGTGGTCGACTCCGTCGAGGACCTGCGCAACGCGGGCGGCCTCAACGGCAAGCCCTCCGTGTTCCTGATCATCTTCCGCCAGCCCGGCGCCAACATCATCGAGACCGTCGACCGCGTGTTCGCCGCGATGCCGCTCCTGCAGGCCTCCCTGCCTTCGGCGGTCGTCCTGCACACCATCGTCGACCGCACGCTGTCGATCCGCGCCTCGGTGGCCGACGTGGAGCGCACCATGCTGATCTCCATCGTGCTGGTCATCCTGGTGGTGTTCCTGTTCCTGCGCGACCCCGTGGCCACCGCCATCCCGAGCGTCGTGGTGCCGCTGACCCTGATCGGGACTTTCGGCGTCATGTATCTGTTCGGCTACAGCCTGGACAATCTGTCCTTGGTGGCGCTGACCATTTCGACGGGCTTCGTCGTCGACGACGCGATCGTGGTCATCGAGAACATCGCGCGCTACCTGGACCTGGGCGAGACGCCGTTCTCGGCGGCGCTCAAGGGCTCGTCCGAGATCGGATTTACCGTGGTGTCGATGAGCGCTTCCTTGATCGCGGTCTTCATCCCGATCCTGCTGATGAGCGGCTTCGTCGGCCGGCTGTTCCGGGAGTTCGCGGTCACGCTGTCGGCGGCCATCGCGGTCTCCTTGGTGATCTCGCTGACCACCACGCCGATGATGTGCGCTTTGTTCCTGCACCGCGAGGGCAAGCGCGGCCACGGACGCCTCTACAACGCCATCGAGCGCGCCTATCAGGGCACGCTGGCGCTCTACGAGCGCGGGCTGATCTTCGTGCTGGACCATCCCGGCAAGACCTTGGCCAGCGTCGTGGCCGCGGCGGCGCTGAACCTGGCGCTGTTCCTGGCCATACCGAAGGGCTTTTTCCCGGAGCAGGACATCGGCCGCATGATGGGCGGCATCCAGGCCGAGCAGGACATCTCGTTTCAGGCCATGCGCGGCAAGCTCTTCGAATTCATCCGCATCGTCAAGAGCGACCCGGACGTGGATCAGGTGATCGCCTTCACCGGCGGCGCGGGCGGGACGAACTCCGGACGTATGTTCGTGGGGCTCAAGCCGTTCGGCGCGCGCGCGCCCATCGCGGAGATCATGGCGCGCGTGCGCCGCAAGGCGTCCTCGGTTCCCGGCGCGCGCCTGTTTCTTCAGCCCATCCAGGACCTGCACATCGGAGGACGCGCCAGCAACGCGCTCTATCAATACACGCTTCAGTGCGCGGACCTGGGACTGCTCACCGAGTGGGCGCCGCGCGTCTTCGACACGCTCAAGACCCTGCCCGGCCTCGTCGACGTCAACACCGACCAGCAGAACAGCGGCCTGGAGGCGGACGTGGAGATCGACCGCGACACCGCCTCGCGGCTGGGCCTGAGCGCGCAGAACGTCGACGACGCGCTCTACGACGCGTTCGGCCAGCGCCAGGTCTCGACGATGTATACGGAGATGAACCAATACCACGTCGTCATGGAGGTCGCTCCCCGCTACTGGCAGTCGCCGCAGACCTTGCGCACGCTCTACGCGCGCACGCCGTCGGGCCGCGAGGTGCCGCTGTCGGCCTTCGCGCGCCTCAAGCCCGGCTTCACGCCGCTGGTGGTAAATCATCAGGGCTTCTTTCCAGCGGTGACGATCTCCTTCAATCTGAAGCCCGGCGTCGCCTTGGGCCAGGCCGTCGACGCGATCGCCGCGGCCGAGCGAAAAATGGGCGTGCCCGCGGCCGTGTCGGGCACCTTCTCCGGGACGGCGGAGGCCTTCAAGGCTTCCCTCGCCAACGAGCCCATGCTGATCGCGACCGCGCTGATCGCCGTCTACATCGTGCTGGGCATTCTTTATGAAAGCTTCATCCATCCGATCACGATCCTGTCCACCCTGCCCTCGGCCGGCGTCGGCGCGCTGCTGGCGCTTCTGCTGACGCGCACGGAGCTGAGCGTGATCGCGCTGATCGGCATCATTCTGCTCATCGGCATCGTCAAGAAGAACGCGATCATGATGATCGACTTCGCGCTGGAGGCGCAGCGCAAGGAGGGCAAGAGCCCGCGCGACGCCATCTACGAGGCCTGCCTCCTGCGTTTTCGGCCCATCACGATGACGACGATGGCGGCGTTGCTGGGCGCGGTGCCGCTGGCCGTGGGCACGGGCATGGGCTCGGAACTGCGCCGCCCGCTGGGCATCGCGATCGTGGGCGGCCTGATCGTCAGCCAGATGCTGACGCTGTTCACCACGCCGATCGTGTATCTTTACATGGAGGAGCTTCCGCATTTCGCGGCGCGCGTGCGCGACCGCGTCCGGGCGCGGCTGCGCGGCGCGGGCTCCGGGGAAAACGCATGACTCGAAATCACCTGAGGCGCGGCGTGCCCGCGCTGGCCGCCGTCTTGTTCGCCCAAGCCTGCTCGCTGGGGCCCAAATACCGCCGCCCGGACGTGCCGTCGGCGCCGGCGTTCAAGGAGGCCTTCGCCGTGGGCGAAGGCATCTGGCGCCCGGCCGATCCCGGCGACCGCGTGCGCCGCGGCCGGTGGTGGGAGATTTTCGGCGACGCGCGCCTGAACGCGCTGGAAGTCCAGGCCGCCGCGGCCAACCAGACCGTGCGCCAGGCCGCCGCGCAGTACCGCGAGGCGCGCGATCAGTTGGCCTACGCGCGCTCCACGTATTTCCCGACGCTGGGCGTCCAGCCGTCGCTCAGCCGCGACAAGGTCAACGCCGGCGGCTTCCACGGTCGCTTCAACAACTTCGACCTGCCCGGCGTGGCGTCCTGGGAGCCGGACTTCTGGGGACAGATCGGGCTCAACGTGGACATCGCCGCGGCCGGCGCGCAGGCGGGCGCGGCGCAGCTGGAAAACGCGCGCTTGAGCGTGCAGTCGGAGCTGGCCTCCGATTACTTCTCCATGAGCGAGGCGGACATGGAGGGCGTGATGCTCAGTTCGGCCATCGCGTCCTATCGCGTCGCGCTGGACCTGACGCAGAACCGCTTCAGCGCCGGCATCGCCTCGCAGGCCGATGTGATCCAGGCGCGCACCCAACTGGACGCCACGCTGGCGCAGGCCACCGACCTGGCGCTGACGCGCGCGCAGCTGGAGCACGCGATCGCGGTGCTGGTGGGCCGGCCGCCGTCGGCGTTTTCGCTCAGCACCGGTACGATCTCGGGCGTGCCGCCGCCCATCCCGGTGGGCGTACCGTCGCAGCTGCTCGAGCGCCGTCCCGACGTGGCCTCCGCCGAGCGCCAGGTCGCCGCGGCCAACGCCACGGTGGGGCTGACGCGCGTGGCGTTTTTTCCGTCCATCTCGCTGACGGCGACCGGCGGCTATCAGAGCGCCACTTTCGCGCAGTGGATCGCCTGGCCCCAGCGCGCGTGGTCGTTGGGCGCGTCCAGCGCCATGACCTTGTTCAACTTCGGCGGGCTTCAGGCCGAACTGCACGGCGCCAAGGCCGCCTACGAGGCCTCCGTGGCCGCCTACCGCCAGACGGCGCTGGCCGCGTTCCAGGACGTCGAGGACGAACTGGCCGCGCTCTCGTATCTCTCCCTGGAAGCCGGCGAGCAGGACGCGGCCACGCGCGAGGCCGAGCAGGCGTTGACGCTCGAAATGCAGCGCTACAAGGGCGGCGTCGACTCCTACCTGAACGTGATCACCCAGCAGAACATCACTTTGGGCAACGAGCGCGCCTCGGCCCAACTTTTGGGCCGACGCATGGTCGCGGCGGTGTCCTTGATCCGGGCGCTGGGCGGCGGCTGGGACCAGGCGCTGATTCCTAAAGGCGGCGCGTTGGCTTCGGATAAGACGCCCGCGGACGCGACTCCGGTCAAACCCGCGCGCTGAACGCGTCAGAGGTCCAGGTCGAGGATGTCTCCGCCCATGGCGCCTCCGGCCAGGCCGGAGCTTTTCGGCGGCTTCGGCGCGGGCGCGGCGGGCGCCGGGGCGGCCGGCGGGGCCGCCGGCAGGGCGGCGGAGGGATAGAGGAGCTGCGCGATCAGGCGGCAGAGTTCTTCGATCTCGATCGGCTTTTGAAGCACCTTCACGAGGGGATCATTGGGGATGCGCGCCAGGATGTCGCCCGGGTTGGTGCCGGTCACGAAGATGATCGGGGTCTTGAGCGTGAACGTGTTTCCGCGCAGGCGGTTGTAGGCGGTGACGCCGTCTCCGGCCGGCATTTGGAAGTCCAGAGTGATGATGTCGGGCTTCTCGCGCGAGGCGACGCCGGCGGCGCCGTAGGCGTCCATCGCGGCGATCACCTGGTGGCCCAGTTCGCCGAGGCGCAGGCGCAGCAGATCGACGATCACGGCGTCGTCGTCGATGACCAATATTTTCGCCATAAAAAGATTGTAATTTCCGAGAACGTCCCGGTCAAGGGGTGGCGGGCGGGGTGGGCGTCCCGGCGGCGCGCAAAGTCAGGGCGACCGTCGTGCCTTTGCCCAGGCCCGCGCTCGAAAGCGCCACGTCGCCGCCGTGCTTGGTCATGATCCAGCGCGCGACCGTCAGTCCCAGTCCGGTGCCGCCGCTGTCCGGCCGGCCCGTGGAGAACGGCTGAAAAAGTCGGGCCAGCGTTTCGGGGGCTATGCCCAGGCCGTTGTCGCGCACGCTCACCCGCACGACCGCGCCGTCGCGGCACCCGTCGATGTCGAGCCGGCCGCCGAAGGGCAGGGCGTCCAGCGCGTTGAGCAGAAGGATCGTGAGGACTTGATGGAAGTGGCGCGTGCTGGCCAGCACGCGCAGTCCGGCAGGCGCGTCGATCTTCGTGGACACGCCGCGTTCGTCGAAGCGCGAGGCCAGCGGCTCCAATGCTCCGTTCAGCAGGGGGCCCAGCTCCAGGGGCTGCAGGTCCAACGGGGAGGGCTTGCCGAAGTCCAGGATGTCGGAGAGGATCTCCACGGCGCGGTCGGCCTCGCGCACGGCCACGCTCAGGCGCTCGTGCGGGTCCTCGCCGCGCGCGGCCAGCTTCTCGGCCAGTTCGATATTGAGGATGACGGTGTTGAGCGGCGTGCGCACCTCATGGACCACGCCGGACATCATCTGGCCGATCGTCGACAGGCGCTGGAGCCAAGCCAGGCGGTCCTCATCAGGCATCGGGGCCCGCGCGCGCCCGCCGCGCCGCGCCCAAGCCCAGCCGATCGCCGTCCCGGCCGCGGCGGACAGCGCCGCCGCCGCAATGAGCTTGGACTCCATGCGCTATTTATATAAAATCGGGGCGTGCCCTCGAAGGTCCTGCTCATCGAAGACAACGCCGCGTTTCGCGGCACGCTCGCTGATGTTTTGAGCGCGGAGGGCTACGCCGTCACGCAGGCGCCTTCGGGCAAAGCCGGCATACTCGCCGCGCAGAGCCAGATGCCGGATCTGATCATCCTGGACATCGTCATGCCGGGCATGAAGGGCACCGAGGTGTGCCAGTATCTGAAGCAGGACGCGCAGACCGCGCGCGTGCCGGTCCTGATCCTGACCGGCAACGACAAGGACGGCCAGGACGTGGCGTGCCTGGACATGGGTGCTGACGACTACCTGACCAAGCCGGTGAAGTCCGAGCGCCTGCTGGCCTACTGCCGCTCGATCCTGCGCCGTACCGCCGGCGAGTCGCGCGAGCCCTTGCCCGCGCGCTTGGAGGTCGGCGAACTGGCGCTGGACTACGCGCGCAAGGTCGCCATCCTGGGACGCAAGGAGCACGCGCACCTGACGCCCAAGGAGTTCGAGCTGCTCTATTTCCTGGCCGGGCGCACTCCCACGCCCAGCGACCGCGCGACGATCTATCGCGAGGTCTGGGGCGTGGAGCCGCCGTCGGAGGGGGCGCTGAAGACCGTCGAGGTGCACGTGCGCCGCGTGCGTCTCAAGCTGGGCTGGAAATCCGACCAGTGGCTGGTCAGCGTGACCGGCCGCGGTTACGCGCTGATCCCGACCGCGTCGTGAGCCAGGCCGAGCGTCCGCCGCACGCGGTACTGCTGCGCGCGCCGGACAAGTTCTCCGCGCCGGCCGTGGCCGCGGCGCTGGCGCGGCGCGCGAAGGCTCCGGCCTTGGACTTCATGGTCGCCGCGCGGCGCAACTGGGGCGTGGTCGCGGAAGCCTTGCCGGCCGTCGACGCCGAAAAAATGGCCGCGGAATTGACGGCGGAGGGGCTTGACTCCGTCGCGGTCCCGCAGAGCCTATTAGAAACGCCGGAGGAGCCCGCCTTGTTGGGCAAGGCGGAACTGACCGGCGACGGATTTGACGTCGTCTCCGGACCCGCGCACCTGGCGCCGGAGCGGCTCAACTGGACGCGCCTGGCCGTGATCGCCGCCGCGGCGCTGGCCACGTCGGAGCGCAAGACCGTGACCGAGGGCGCCGACCTGGGCGCCAAGGCCGTGCGCCTGGGACTGACGCTGGCCACCGGCATTCCCCTGCCCATGGGCGGCGGAGAGAAGAAGCGCGTCATCGAGTCGCACGACCGTCTCCTGCTGGTCGACCTTCTCTTCGTGGAGCCCGCGCGCGTACTGCGCGTGGAGGCGGCGCGCTTCGACTACGCGCTTCTGGGCGACAAGATGCTCCACGGCGCGGAGGTCAATTTTTCCTTGCTCTTGGCGGAGTTGTCGGCGCGCGCGCCGCGCGCCCTGCGCGGCCGGGGCACGCGCGCGCTGCTGGCGCGGCGGCCGTCGTCCGAATATCTGTACGAGTCGATCGCCGATCTGCGACGCGAGGAGCGCTGGTTGCTCACCTTGGCCGCGCTGGGCGCGGCGCGCTAAAGTCGTCGCGACGCGCGAAGATTTCGCATTTTCTTCATGCGGATTTCAGCGCGCGGGTCTTGAATCCATGCGCGGACCCGCTACACTGGGGGCAGACGCCCTCAGGAGGCTCGTGCGTGGAGATCGAGCAGGCGCGCTGGACTGCGAACGAAGGCTGGACGCCGGCGGCCCCGGGACGCCTGGCCGGGCGCGCCGGACTGGTCTTGATTTTTGGCGACCGGGACGTCCTGGAGGACGGCCGCGTCTTGAAGGACGCGCGCCGCATTTATCCCGGGGCCGTCGTGACCGGCTGCTCGACGGCGGGCGAGATACTGGGCGTCGAGGTGCGCGACGGCACGGCGGCCTTGACCGCGGTCGCCTTCGCGCGCGCGAAGGTCGCCGGGGCGCGCACGGATATTTCCGGGACCGCGGACAGCTTCGCCGCCGGAGCGCGGCTGGCGCGCGCGCTGGCGCCGGAGGGTTTGACGCACATCCTGCTTCTTGCCGAGGCGCCCCCCGCGGTCAATGCCGGCGAACTGGTGAAAGGGATGATGGTGAATTTGCCTCCGGGCGTCGCCGTGACAGGCGGCGTCGCCGGCGACGGCGAACGCTTCGAGCGTGCCCGCGTGGTTTGGGACGGCGCGGCCGTCGGCGGCGCGGCGGCCGTGGGATTCTACGGAGCGGCTCTGAAAGTCAGCTACAGTTCGCGCGGGGGCTGGGATCCGTTTGGTCCTGAAAGACTGATCACGCGTTCTCGCGGAAACGTGCTCTACGAACTGGATGGGCAATCGGCGCTGGAGCTGTATAAGAAATACCTGGGCGATCACGCGGGCAATCTTCCCGGGGCCGCCGTGCACTACCCGCTGGCGCTGCGGGCCAAGCAGGGTGAGGAAGGCGTCGTGCGCACCGTGCTGGCCATCGATGAGGTCGAGCAAAGCATGATTTTCGCGGGCGACGTCCCGCAAGGGGTATACGCGCGGCTGATGAAGGCGAACTACGACCGCCTGATCGACGGCGCGTCCGCCGCGGCCGCCCTCTGCCGCGAGGCCATGGGCGCTGCGCCCGCCGAATTGGCCTTGCTGATCAGCTGCGCGGGACGCAAGATGGTGCTGGGCCAGCGCGTCGAGGAGGAGTTGGAGGCGGTCCGCGAGGCGCTGGGCCCGGGCGCGGCGCTGAGCGGGTTCTATTCCTACGGCGAGATCGCTCCGTTCGCGGGCGGCGCGCGCTGCGAACTGCACAATGAGACGATGACCATCACCACTCTGTCGGAGCCGGCCTGACATGGAGCCGCGCCACAGCCTGTTGAGGCGTCAACTGCGCAAGCACTTTGGAGCGGCCGGGCCGCCTGCGGAGTTGCATGAATTCCTGGACGCCGTCGACGCGGCTTACCGCCAGTCTGATGAGGACCGCGAGCGCCTGGAGCGGTCGCTGGACCTCAGTTCGCAGGAACTGCTCACGCGCAATGCGGAGATGCGCGCGCTGCTGGCGGCGTTTCCGGATGTCTTCCTGCGTTTGGACCACGACGGGACCATCCGCGACGTCAGCGCCGGAAGGACCCAGGACCTGAATCGGCCGGCGCTGGAGCTGCTCGGCACGCGCATACAAGAAGGCCTGCCGGAGCCTTTGGGCCGGGCGCTGGAGCTGGCGCTCCTGCGCGCAGCCGAGGGCGGCGAGGTCGTCTCGATCGAATACCCGCTGTCCGTCTCGTCCGGCAAAAAGTATTGGGAGGCGCGCATCGTCGCCTGCGGCGGCGGCCAGCTCCTGATGATCGCGCGTGATATCACCGAGCGCGTGCGCGCGCAGGAGGCGCTGAGCGCCAGCGAGGACCGCCTGCGCCAGTCGCAGAAGATGGAGGAGATCGGGCGGCTGGCCGGCGGCGTGGCGCACGACTTCAACAACCTGCTGACGGTGATCCTGGGGCTGGCCGAGGTCGTGCTCGACGGCCTGCCCGAGGGCGACCCGAACGCGGCGGACATCCGCGAGATCCAGGAGACCGGGCGCCGCGCGGCCCAATTGACGCAGCAGTTGCTGACCTTCTCGCGGCGTCAGATCATCGCGCCGAAAGTCGTCATGTTCAACGACATCGTGCTCAACGTCGCCAAGCTCCTGCGCCGGCTGATCGGCGAGGACATCGAGCTGTCCTGCCGGGTCGGTCCCGCGGTGGGCAAGACGCGCGTGGACCCGGGTCAGATGGAGCAGCTGATCGTCAATCTGGCCGTCAACGCCCGAGACGCGATGGCCGACGGCGGCGCGCTGACCCTGGAGACCGCGAACTTCACGGCCGACGAGGCGTTCGTCCTGGCCCGTCCGGGCGCGCTCGCCGGCGACTACGTCAAGCTGACGGTGCGCGACACCGGTTGCGGGATGAGCGCCCACGTGCTGGCTCACGCGTTCGAGCCGTTCTTCACCACGAAGGAGCAGGGCAAGGGCACCGGCCTGGGCCTGGCGACGTGCTACGGCATCGTCAAGCAGAACGGCGGACGTATCGACGTGTTCAGCGAGCCGGGACGCGGCACCACGTTCGAGGTGCTCTTGCCGCGGGTCGAGGACGCGGTGCCCCTGACGCAGGAGACGTCGGAGGCTGTTCCCCGCGCGCGCGGCGCGGAGACGATCCTGCTGGTCGAAGACGACGAGGCCGTGCGCCGGATGACCGCGCGCGTCCTGCGCGCGCGCGGCTACCAGGTCGTCGAGGCCTGCGACGGCGAGCAGGGGCTGGCGGCCTTCCGGACCGGCGACTCCGGGCGGTTGAGTCTGGTGATCACCGACCTGGTGATGCCGAGGATGGGCGGCCAGAAAATGGCCGACGAGATATTGCGCGCGCGTCCGGACGCGCGGATCCTGTTCGTCACCGGCTACACCGACGACGCGGCGCTGCGCCAAGGCGAGCGCGGCCGCGCCGTGCTGCGCAAGCCGTATGCGCTGGACGAACTGGTCCGCAAGGTGCGGGAGATACTCGACGCCTGACGCCGCGGGGCGTCAGGCACCCGGCTCGGGCAGGGAGTCGATCAGCGCGCAAAGCGCGGAGAGATCGAGGGGCTTGGGCAGGAAGCCCGCGGCACCCAGAAGCATCGCGTCGCGGCGCGTCTCGTCGTCGCTCTGTCCGCTCATCGCGAGGACCGGAGCGCTCGTCAGGCTCAGCAGTTCCGCCATGATCTGAAGCCCGGTCCGGCCGGGCAGGACGAGATCGAGCAGAATCAGGTCGAAGTCTCGCTCCCGCGCGATGGAGAGGGCGCGTTCGCCGTCGCAGGCGCCGGTCACGGCGTGGCCTTTCGTCGCCAGATAGCGCGTGAGGATTTCCACGTTGGCCGGCTCGTCGTCGACGGCGAGGATTCGGGCGCTGCGCATGGCCGTATTGTAGAAACATTCCCTCCCGGCGCGCGTCCTGAAAGGCCCGGACCCGCCCGGGCCGTAAGTCCCCTGGCGCGGAGTCGCGGCGGCTGTTATGATTGCGGATATGCGCTTGCTGATCTCCGCGTGCTTGGCCGCGTGGGTCGCGCTGTGCGCCGCGTCCGCGCGCGCGCAGATCGACACCGTGGAACTGGCGCCCGAAGTTGCGGCGCTCTCCGCGCCGGCGGCCGCCGCTGTGCCCGTGCCGGCCTTGGCCGTGTCGTTGTCGGGAGCGGCCGCCGTCGCCGCCGCGTCGCCGCTGGCCGCCGCGCCGCCGGTGGCCGCTGCGCC
>JAJXVH010000160.1 GCA_021782205.1 bacterium
CGTGGCCCGCGGTCGCACCGCAGGTGACCAGCCGGCCGGAGCGGCGCAGGCTCTTGAGCGCCTCGCCGAAGACGGTCCCGCCCACGTGCTCGAACGCGGCGTCGGCCATGGCGCCGCCGGTGAGCTTGCGCACCGCGCGCGGCAGGTCCTCGGGCGGGTGCAGTATGCCCGCGTCGGCGCCCAGCGCCTTCGCGCGCGAAAGCTTATCTTCGGACGTCGACGTCGCGATCGCGCGCGCGCCGCAGAGCTTGGCGATCTGCACCGCGGCCGTGGCCACGCCGGCGCCCGCGCCGACGATCAGGATCGTCTCCCCCGCCCGGAGCTCCGCCAACGTCACGACCATGTGCCAGGCGGTCAGAAAAGTCAGCGGCGTCGCCGCCGCGTCGACGAAGGACATGGCGTCGGGCATGGCCAGCAGGTGTTCGACGGGCACGCGCAGGAGCTCCGCGTAGCCGCCGGTCAGGCCGCGGTAGGCGCCGATGATCCCGTAGGTCGGGCAGTCGGACTCGCGGCCGCCGCGGCAGGCGTCGCACCGGCCGCAGGAACGGCCGGGATGCACGGCGAAGCGCGCCCCGACTTTTATGTCCGTCACGCCGGGGCCCAGAGCCGCGACCTCGCCGGCGACGTCGCAGCCGAGAATGAACGGAGGCTTGGCCACGGGCAGGCCCGCGCGGATCCAGAGGTCCAGGTGATTGAGCGCGCAGGCACGCACGCGCAGGAGCACTTCGCCGGGGCCGGGCGTCGGGTCGGGCACGGTTTCCAGCGCCAGATTCTCGGGCCCGCCGTACGCCTTCAAGACGACCGCTTTCACGACGCCGATCTTATCAAAACCGGCGCGTCGGGCGTCAGGCGTCTTTCTTGAGCGCGCCTTGGAACGTGGCCGAGAGCAGGGAGATCATCTCGTCTTTCTTGCGCAGGACCTCGAGCAGGCGGCGGCGCTCGTTGTCCCAATCCGAATGGCGCGCCAGGGCCGCGTCGCGCTCCTGCAGGGCGCGCGCGGACTGGCCGGCCAGCGCCCCCAGTTGGGCGCGGGCCTCGGCGGCGGAGGATTCGGCCGCGGCCAGGCGCGCGACGACCTCGTCCAGGCGAAGCCGGGCGGCTTCGTCCTTGGCCGCGGCGGCGGCCTCGGCCTCGCGGCGTCCGGCGAGAGCGGCGCGGGCCCGCTCGGACTCGTCGATGAGCGCGCGCGCCAGCTCGTCGCGCTCGGCGTGGGCGGCGCGCACGCGCTCGTCGCGCTCGGCCAGCGCCCGCTCCAGGTCGGCGGCGCGCGCGGCGGAGGTCTCCACGCGTCCCAGCAGTTCCGCCGCGCGGGCGTCCGCGGCGCGCGTGCGGGCGCGTTCCTCCTCCACGTCCGAGGCCGCGCGCGCCAGGCTGTCGCCCAGCGATTTTTCGATGGCGGCGCGCTCGGCGACGAAGCGACGGAAGGACTCGTGGCGCTCGCGCAGTTCCCCCATCAACTCGGCCTTCTCGGCCTCAAGCGCGGCGATGACCTCATCCTTGGCCTTGGGCGTGGCGGTGAGGATATTCACCACGCGCTCCAGCGCCGCGCGCGCCTCGGCGGACTCGCGGCCCGCGCCTTGAAGGCCGGTCGCCAGGGATTCCAGGCGCGAGGCGAGCTCGGCCTCGCGGGCGACGCGCTCCTTTCGTTCGGCCTCGCGCGCGGCGCGCGCCTGCTCCTCCCAGAAGCGCTGAAGCTCGGCGCGCTCGCGCGCCAGCGCCTCCACGCGTTCGTCCAGGCGCGCGCGGTCGGCGTCCTGTGCGCGCCGCCAATCGTCCAGGGAGCGCGACAGCCGGCCGGAGAGTTCCTCGATGCGGCGGCCGAGGCCTTCTTCTAATAGCTTTTCATCCTGGGGAAGACGTTCCGTGAGTTCCTGCACCCGTGGGGCCAGCGCCGCCAGGTCGCGCACTTCGCCGCGCCAGCGCGTGATTCCGTCCACGGCGTCCTTCATCGCGGCGCGAAAGGATGCCAGTTCCGCGGCCAAGGCACCGGCGGAAGGTCCGGCCTCGCCGCGGCCGGCGACGGCCTCCTTGATCAATTGCGCGAAGGTCGCGGAACTCTCGTCCAGGCGCTTTTCCAGCGCTTCCACGCGGCCCTGCGCGTGGGACCGCGCCTCGTTGCCGTCGCGCTCCAGCTTCTCGCGCCGCAGTTGGTCTGTGATCGCCTTCAGGTGCGCGTCGACCTCGTTTTTAAGCGCCTCCTGCTGGGCCAGCAGGCCGCCCGCCGCCTGCGCGCGCTCGCGCTCGAGCGCCAGCTCGCGTTCCAGGGTCTCCACGCGCCGTTGAAAGAAATCCATCATCGGCGTCAGCCCCGGCGTCGTCGGCGGCGTCACGGGCTTGAGCCACTCCGGCCGCGGCGGGGCGGGAGGAATCGGGCGCGGCGTTTCTTCGGAGCTCATCGCGGTCCTCCGCCGGTCGCGTCGTCGCGCGATCGACTCTGTTCGGGCGGCATACGGTAAGAATAGCCGCCTTTCACGGAAATGTTGTTAAGCAATAATGAAATATTTGCGCCGCGCCGGCTCGGCGACGCGCGGAGCCTAGCGCTCCCGGTATTTGCTCGACGCCTTCGCGGGCAGGCTCCAGCTGATCGACAGGCGGTGCGCGGCGATGCCGAGCGGCCCCATGGGCTGGAAGGCGTAGTCGAAGCTGAAGTCGTTGAGCTTGAGGCCCAGGCCGAACGTCGGGATGGAGACGAAGCCCAGTGAGGAGTAGTTCTCGGAGCTCAAGCCCAGGCGCAGCGCGCCGGCCATGCCCCGGTCGAAATCCGCCGTATACTCGGCGCCGACGGCGCCGTACATGTTGTAGCCGATGGGGGCGACCAGGTTCGAGGTCAGCAGCAAGGACGGGATCGGCTTGAAGGAGGCGCCGAACTGCGCGCGCGTGGGCATGCTGTCACGGTATTGATCGAACTTCTGGCCGGAGCCGAGGTTCTGGATGGTCAAGCCGACGTCGTAGCCGCGCTCCGTCGTGTACAGGTGCGACAGAAAACCGATGTCGCCGGCGAATCCGTTGGCGGTGGCGTCGCCCAGGCTCGAGTGAATCATCTTGGCGCTGACGCCCATCATCACGTCGGACTCGCTGTCCGACATCTCGTAGATGGACTGTCCCCAGCCAGCCTCGGCCACGAAGTCGTAAGGCGTGAAGGTTCCGTTGGACTGGCCGTTGATGTCGGTCCCCGCGACGGAGCCCGCGTTGAGGTAGCGCACGCCCGCGCCGATCACCGAGGTCTCGTCGACGCGCTGGGCGTAGGCCAGGTCGTTGTAGGTGATGCCGGCCACGTAGTCGGCGAACATGAAACTTGCGGAGGCGCGGGGCACCTGGGCCAAGCCCGCCGGGTTCCAGTAAATCGAGGTCGCGTCGTCG
>JAJXVH010000010.1 GCA_021782205.1 bacterium
ATTGGTGGTCTGCAGGGCGAAGACGGCGTCGTTCCAGGCGACTTGATAGCTCTTGCTGATCTTGCGCGGCGCGGTGCCGTTGGCGTGGATGAAGACGACCTCGCCTTGGCCCGGGCGCAGAGGCGGCGCGCCGGGGCCTTCGCGGTCGTCGCGGCCGCCGATCAAGGCCTCGGCCTTGTCGAAGCTGATGCGCGCGTCGTCGGGCTGGCCGGCGTCGGCGTAGAGCAATCCGGAGATATATTCGCCGAAGGCGTCGTCCTTGTAGGCGTTCTTGCGCGCGCCGTAGACGTCGGAGTACTCCTGCAGAAGGCGCGAGAGGCGGCGGATTTCCACCATGGCGCCGCTGCGGTCTCCTGACAGGAGATAGGCCAGCGCACCGTCGACGTTGGCCAGCGCGCGCTCGAAGCGCTCTCCGGCGTAGTCGACGGTATTGTCGTTGAGCAGGAGCGCACCCAACTCCTTGTGGATGCTTTTGGTGAAGAGTTCGTCCATGCGTCGCTCGGCGGTCGCGAAGCTTTGGATGGCCGGTTTGTCTTGGCCGCCGTCGAGTTGGACCTGGCCCAGGTCGAGGTAGTAGAGCGCCTCGTTCTTGTGTCCGTAGGACGTGTATTTGGCGTCCTCGATCAGCGACTGGGCGCCGGCGTAGTCGCGCGCGGCGATGCGGGAGTCGACGCGGCGCACGAGCCTCTCGGAAGGGCCCGCGCACGCCGCCAGCAGAAGCGCCAGGCCAGCAAAAAACGCGGCCCCTCCTTTCGCGCGCGAGAGGAGGGGCCGCCGGACGCCGCGGTTGTTCAAGGGCCTACCAGGACGCGCGCGGCCTCTCGACGAATTTCTTGAGCTTCTTCTGGCCGATCCAGGCGATCTCGTTGGTGGTCATGTTCAGCAGTTTCAGGTCGACCTGGTAGAAGATGACGGCGCGGCCGCCCTCTTGGTCCACGATCGAGTTGATGACGCCGCTGAGCATGAAGTTCGCTCCCGTCTCTTGGCCGTTGGCGTTGCGCGTGGCGGCCGAGGCGTTCGTGTCTTGATCCATGCGCTCGTCGCGCACGTCGCCGCGCTCGTTGCGGGAGGCGACGAAGTCCACCTTGCCCGAGTTGATCAGCGAGCGCTGCAGGTCCTCGATGAACGTGTCGGTCGCGATGTGCTCCTGGGACTGGTTGCGCACCCGGCCCACGATCACGGTCGGGTTCTTGCCCAGCTTCTGCTGGGCGTCGGCCAGCCACGGCCGCGACAGGCAGTCCGTGATCATCTCATCGGCCACCAGGCGCGAGTCCGTGTCGTCCCAGCGGCCGCTGATGTCCTTGACCGCGTTCGGGTCCATCCGGGTTACGCTGGTCGCGCAGGCCGAGAAGGCCAGCGTGGAGCCCAGCGCGACGAGGGCGGGAAGGCGGCGCATTTTAGTGCTTCGCCTCTTCGGCCGAGAGGTCGTCGAAGGCCTTGTCGGCGTTGGCCTTCACGTAGTCGCGCAGCTTGGAGTCCAGATCCTTGGACTGGGCGATGCTGTCCTGGACGGAGGCCATGTCGAGCTTGACCAGCGCGTAGACGACGTTGTTCTGGCGGTCGACCCAGTGGTCGACGGGCACCGCGCCGTGCAGCGTGAACTTGGCGAAGTTCTTCATGGTCTGCGAGACCATCTGCTCCTCGCTCGACTTGGACATGTCGCCGGCCGTGATCGAGGCCTGGTAGTCCTTGCTCAGCGAGGTCACGTAGGAGTCCATGATCTTGGCCAGGTCCGCGCGGCCGCGATCCTCGGACGCCGCGCGTGCCAGGGGGATGTTGCGCACGCCCTCGATGGCGCCCACGCCGTAGAACACCTGCTTGCCGGCGGCGTCCTTGAACGCGCCGGAGCCCTTATTGACCCAGTCCGGCGCATTGTCGGCGACGGGCGAGGGCTTGTAGTGCGCGCAGGCGCCGAGCACGAACGCGGCGGCGGCCGCGGCGACGAAAGTGGACAAACGCTTCATGGTTGTGTTCCTCCTGTGTCTATGACGCCACGGACGCGAATCTGTGTCGTTTGCGTACGCCCTGAGTCTAACAGACCGTGGGTGGGGTGTCAAGCAAACGGCGTGTCAACCCGGTCACATGCTTTTGGATCGCCATGCCGCGGTTTTTGGTAGGATTGCGACCATGCCGAACGCCGATGAGCGCAACCTGATCTGGCTGGACCTGGAGATGACGGGGCTGGATCCGGAGAAGGACGTGATCCTAGAGATCGCGACGGTCGTCACCGACGGCCAGCTCAACGTGCTGGCCGAGGGGCCGTGCCTGGCGATCCATCATCCGGACGCGGTGCTGGACGGGATGGATCCGTGGTGCGTCGAGCAGCACGGCAAGTCCGGCCTGACGCAACGCTGCCGCGAGTCTAAAATCTCGACGCTGGACGCGCAGGCGCGCACGTTGGAATTTTTGGCGCCGCTGTGCGCGGCGGGCAAGTCGCCGCTGTGCGGCAACACCATCGGTCAGGACCGGCGCTTCCTTGTTAAGTATATGCCGCGCCTGAACGATTTCTTCCACTACCGCTCCATCGATGTCTCCTCGATCAAGGAGCTGGTTTCGCGCTGGTATCCCGAGGCGAAGTACGTGTACTCAAAGACCAAGCAGCACCTGTCGCTGGCCGACGTACACGAGTCCATCGACGAACTGCGCCACTACCGCAAGACCGTCTTTCGCTGAAGCGCCCGCCGGACGGCGTCAGTTGCCCGTCGACTTGCGCTCGGCGTGCCCGCCGATGCCTTCGCAACCGCAGGACTCCGGGTGCGGCTGGCCTTCGCGCCAGCCGTCCTTCTCCAGCTGGACCTTGACCCAGCACGGGTAGCAGAGCATCAGGCGGTTGATGGGCTTGTTGTCGCCGCAGCGGCGGCACAGGCCGTCGGTCGGCGGCTTGCGCTTCATGAGCTTGCGCAGGTCGGACTCCTCTTCGGGAGCCTCCTTGACGGGGGCGTCGGTCTGGGGGCCTTCGATGATCAGTTCTTCGGCCAAGGTTTCGGTCATGGAGTTCTCCGCGGGCGTCAGGCCGCGCCGCTGTCCTTGATGAGCTTGACGATCTCCGCGGGCAGGCCGAAGTGCTCGGTCTCCTCCACGGTTTCCAACTCCTCCACGCTCTTGACGCCGTAGCGGTCGTGGGCCAGGGCGACGACTTCCTGGATCAGGATCTCGGGCGCGGACGCGCCGGAGGTCAGACCCATGGTCTTGACGCCCTCAAGCCACTCGTCCTTGATGTCGGCGGCGCGCTCGATGAGGTAGGAGCGGATGCCCTTGGAGCGGGCGACCTCGCAGAGGCGGTTGGAGTTCGAGCTGTTGGGCGCGCCCAGCACCAGCAGGACTTCGACCTGCGGGATCATCGCCTTGACCGCGTTCTGGCGGTTCTGGGTGGCGTAGCAGATGTCGTCCTTCTTGGGCGGCATCAGCTTGGGAAAGCGCCGCTTGAGCACGGCCACGATCTCGCGCGTGTCGTCGAGCGACAGCGTGGTCTGGGTGAGGTAGGCGATTTTTTCAGGGTTGGGTACCGCGATGGTCTCGGCTTCCTGGACGTTGCCGACCACGAGCATGTGCTCCGGCGCCTCGCCGAGCGTGCCGATGGTCTCCACGTGATCGCGGTGGCCGATCAGGATGATGGTGTAGTCGTGCTTGGCCAGCGCGATGGCTTCCAGGTGCACCTTGGTCACCAGCGGGCAGGTGGCGTCGATGATCTTGAGCTTGCGCGCCTTGGCTTCCGACACCACGTCCGGGCCCACGCCGTGCGCGGAGAAGATCAGCCAGGAGCCCTCGGGGACCTCCTTCAAATCCTCGACGAACACCGCGCCTTTCTTGCGCAGTTCGTCGACGACGTAGCGGTTGTGGATGATCTCGTGGCGGACGTAGACGGGCTTGCCGCACAGCTCCAGGGCGCGCTCGACGACCTCGATGGCGCGCACCACGCCCGCGCAGAAGCCGCGGACCTTGGCGAGGATCAGCTTGTCGATCTTGATCTGAGACGGGGCTTGGGGGCTCATGTTGACTCCTTGCTTAAACCAGGTTCTTGGACTTGTTCGGCACCCAGGCGGCGATCTTCTCGGCGATCTTGGGGGCCGACAGGCCGACGGCGTCGTAGAGCAGGTTCGGCGCGCCGTGCTCCACGTAGGAGTCCGGCAGGCCCAGGCGCAGGACCTCGGCGCGGCCGGGGGTGAGGGCTTCCAAAACCGCGGAACCGAAGCCGCCCTGCAAGACGTTGTCTTCCACGGTGACGAGGCGAGGGGTCTTGGCCGCGCACTCCTTGAGAAGTTCCACGTCCAAGGGCTTGACGAAGCGCATGTTGACGACGCCGCAGGAGATGCCCTTGTCCTCCAGCAACTGCGCGGCCTCCAGCGCCGGGTGCACGCGGTTGCCGATGGCGAGGATGGTCACGTCCGCGCCGTCCTTCAGGCGCACGCCCTTGCCGATGGGCAACTCCTTGAGCTCCGCGTCCAGCGTCACGCCCACGCCCGCGCCGCGCGGGTAGCGCAGGGCGATGGGGCCGTTGAAGCGGATGGCGGTGTGCAGCATGTGGCGCAGTTCGTTCTCGTCGGCGGGGGCGGCCACGGTCATGCCCGGGATCATGCGCAGGTAGGAGAGATCGAACACGCCGTGGTGCGTGGGGCCGTCCTCGCCCACCAGGCCGGCGCGGTCCAGGCAGAGCACCACCGGCAGCTTCTGCAGGCAGACGTCGTGCTCGATCTGGTCGTAAGCGCGCTGCAGGAACGTCGAGTAGATGGCGACCACGGGCTTGTAGCCCTCGCTGGCCAGGCCCGCGGCGAAGGTGACCGCGTGCTCCTCGGCCAGGCCCACGTCGAAGTAGCGGCGCGGGAAGGCGTCGCGAAACGCGTCCATGCCGGTGCCTTCCGGCATGGCGGCGGTGATGCCGACGATGCGCGGGTCGGCCTCGGCCTCGGCGACCACGGACTTGCCGAAGACCGCCGTGTAGGTGGGCGGCGGCGTCTTGGTGATGGGGGCCTTCAGGAACTTCGCGGTGGCCACGTCGAACTTGCCCGGGCCGTGCCAGGTGTACTGGTCTTCCTCGGCGGGCGCGTAGCCCTTGCCCTTCTTGGTCACGCAGTGGACCAGGATGGGGCCCTTGAGTTTTTTCACATGCTCGAAGACCTTGGCGAGCTGGACCACGTCATGGCCGTCCACGGGACCGAAGTAGGAGAAGCCCATCTCCTCGAACAGCATGCCGGGAAACAGGAGGACCTTCGCGCGCCTGGCCACGCGCAGGATGCTCTCGCCCCAGAACTGGAAGCGCGCGAGAAACTTCTTGATGCTGTGCTCCGCGTCGCGCACCGCGCCCAAGGTGAGCAGCTTGGACAGGAACGCGCCCAGCGCGCCCACGCGGTTGGAGATGAACATCTGGTTGTCGTTCAAGACCACGATCAAGTCGGTCTGCACCTGGCCGGCGTTCTGCAGGCCCTCGTAGGACTCGCCGCCGGTCATGCAGCCGTCGGAGACGATGGCCACGACCTTGGTCTTGTCGCCCTTGAGGTCGCGCGCCACGGCCATGCCGAGAGCCGCCGAGATCGCGGTGGAGGCGTGGCCGGCACCGAAGGAGTCGTAGGGGGACTCGGAGCGCTTCAAGAATCCGGAGAGGCCGCCGAACTGGCGGATGGTGTTCATCTTCTCGCGCCGTCCGGTGAGCACCTTGTGGCCGTAGGTCTGGTGGCCGGTGTCCCACACCAGCTTGTCCTTGGGCGTGTCGAAGACGTAGTGGAGGGCCACGGTGATGTCCGCGGAACCCAGGCTTGAGGCCAGATGGCCGCCCAGCTTGGAGACGGTCTCCACGATGAAGGCGCGCATTTCAGAGGCGACCTGCGGCAACTGCTCTGGTTTGAGCTTCTTGAGGTCCGCCGGCGAGTCGATTTGTTTCAGCAGTTCCATGGTCATTTATCCCCCTTGCTGATGTAGTCGGCCAGCTCATGCAGCACGGCGGCGCGCGTCCCGAACGACTTCAGGTGCGCGTGCGCCATTTCCACGAGCGCGCGGGCCTTCGCGCGCGCCCCGTCCACGCCGTAGAGCGAGGCGTAGGTCAGCTTGTCGTTGTCCCGATCTGAGCCTTTCTTGCCCAGCTTCTTCTTGTCGCCCACCACGTCGAGCACGTCGTCGGCGATCTGGAAGGCCAGGCCCACGCATTCGCCGTAGGAGCGAAGCGCCTCGCGCTTGGCTTGGGAGGCGCCGGCCAGCAGCGCGCCGGCGTCGAGGCTGGCGATGATCAAGGCGCCGGTCTTGCGACGGTGCACGGCCTCCAGCACTCGGGCCGCGGCCGCCTTGGAGATCTTCTTGGTCATGCCTTCGGCCGCCAGGTCGGCGACCTGCCCGCCCACCATGCCCTCGGCGCCCGCGCCGAAGGCGATCAGGCGCACCAGTTCCGCGCACGCGGAGCCGTTCAGCTTGAGCTCCGCGGCGTTCTGCGCCGCGGCCTCGAACGCCTTGGTCAAAAGCCCGTCGCCGGCGAGAATGGCCAGCGCCTCGCCGAAGACTTTGTGGTTCGTCGGCTTGCCGCGGCGCAGGTCGTCGTCGTCCATCGCCGGGAGGTCGTCGTGGATCAAGGAATACGTATGGATCATCTCAAGGGCCGCCGCCGTCTTCAGCGCCTTGCGCGGCGCCAGGCCGCACGTCTCCGCTGCGGCGAGCACGAGCGTGGGCCGCAGGCGCTTGCCGCCCGCGAACAAAGAGTAGCGCATGGCCTTGCGCAACGTCTCCGGCAGATCGGCGGTGGGGGCGAGCAGCTTCTCGATGGCCTCGTCGACCAAAGCGGTATTCTTGTCCATGGCGCGCGCCAGCGTCGTGTTCAAATCGCCTCCAGGTACGCCTTCAAAAACCGTGACAGCGTCTTCATCGCGCGTCCGGTCCGCAGTCCCACGCCGATCATGCCGGGCAGGCCGGCCGCGTGCGTCAGCGCGAACTTCGCCAAGGACGCCGCGTCCTCGCCTTCGGGCGCGTCGCCGGGCAGTTCCTCGTCCAGCTCGTCTAAAACCACGCGCACGCCGATGGCCGGCGCCTTCGGCGACGCCCAGCGCCGCACCGCCGCCGTCTCCATGTCGCACGCCACCGCGCGCTGCTCCGCGCCCAGCTTGCGCTTCATCTCCGGCTTCAAAACGACGTTCGTGTGCAGTATCCGTCCAAAGTGAAACGCCAGTCCCAGATTCTTCGCCGTCTCGCGCAGCGGCCGCACGAAGTCCATCTCCACTTCGGCCGGATCGGCGACGACGTCTCCCAAATGCACGTCCGGATTCATCGCCCCGCAAAGACCCGCGCTCAGCACCAGCCCGAAGTCTCCGGCCACGAAATCCTTAGCCAAAACCGCGGAAGTCTTCTGCGCCCCCATGCCGGTCTTGACCAGCACCACGCGCCGGCCGCCCAAGTTGCCTTCCCAGCGCCCGTCGCCGGAGGGGGACAGACCCAAGCCCTTCGCGAGCGGCTGAGCCTCCCATTTCGTCGCCGCCGTGATGAGAACGGGCGTCTTCGGGAGCTTGATCTGGGGCGTCTGGGATGATTCTTCCATCAACTGGGCCATCCTGTCTATTATCCCATTTTTCGACCCATTTTTGAGGGGTTTTTAGACGGTGGAATGTCTTTTTCGTCACATGAATGTGGCGGAGTTGTCGCCGGTGCAGGATCAACTTGAAGCGATCTCCAATGTTCGCCGCGTGCCTGGCCCTTGTCTTTTTAGGTTAGGGGCCGCCATGTCGTATCAGGCCAGGACCGGGTGCCGTTGCCCGTGCGCCATCGCGATCAGGTAGAGCGCGTATTGGTTGACCGAGATGCCCTCGACCTGCGCCGCTTCGCGAAGGCTTTTCTGGAGCGTCTTGGGGAGACGCAAGAGCACGCGGCCGTCATTTTCTTGACCCGCGGCCGGTTTCGGAATCGAGAGCCCGGCCGAGCGGCGCACGTCCAGATGGAGCTGGATGGCGACGTCCAGTTCCTTCAATGCCTCCGCGTCGGTGTCGCCGTGAGCCGCGCACCCCATGAGCTCGGGCGCGACCGCGACCCAGCACTTGTCCTCGGGGCTGAAGAACACTTTGCGGACGTAGGCGCTTCCCGGCACCGCGCGCATCTTTCTCATATCGAATCTCCCTGGTGTCGCCTATTTCAATTTCAGCCCGTATGCGTCGACGGCCTGGAGCAACTGGACGATCTGGTATGACTTCGCCTCGCCGCCCGACTCTTGAATGTTGAGAACCGCGCCGCAGGGATGGCGATAGGCTTTGTGGCTCCCGCGCTGCCGGTCGAACGCGAATCCGAGCGCCTCGATCAGCGCGACGAAATCCGAGAAGCGCACGTTCTGTCTCTTGATCCGTATCCGTGCCAAGAGCGCCCGCGCCTTCATTCCTGCATGATATCACCGGCGGCACCTTCTGTCAAGAGCCAGCGCTCGGGCTTTTTTCGTTTACAAAAAGGAATAGGACAAATTCCTTTTGCGAAGATCATCCACTCAAGTCAGAGTCGTGTCGCGAAGATGAAGGCGGCCGACGCTTCGGTCTCGATCGATCTGTTGGTGCGATATCATCTTGCGCTGGGTGCGTCCGGGGTAGAACTGGGACGCATCCTCTCCCGACCGCTCGCCAAAGCGCGTTAAGCGGCGGTCTTTGAGCGGACGTATCCGTTGACGGTGAACCAGTCGGCGGCGTCTTTTAATGCGAGGCGCGCGGCGCGCGACTCGTAGCCCAGTTCGCGCTTGGCTTTTTGCGATGAGAACCACATGTAGTGCCGCGCCATCTTGATGGCGTCGAGGGGGGCCATGGGTTCGACGCCGCGAAGCTTCGCGATGGCCGTGTCGACGGCGCCGAAGGCATAGGCCACCGCGTAGGGGGTCTTGAAGCGCGGGGCGGCGCGGCCCGTGACGGCGGCAAGCTCGTCGAGGACGCCCTTGAGCGTGAGGTTTTCGCCGCCCAGGATGTAGCGTTCGCCGACGCGGCCTTTCGTCGCGGCCAACCAATGGCCCATGGCCACGTCGTCGACGTGGACGATGTTCATGCCGGTGTCGATGTATGAGGGCATCTTGCCGTTCAAGAAATCGACGACGATCCTGCCGGTGGGCGTGGGCTTGATGTCGCGCGGGCCGATGGGCGCGGCGGGATTGACGATGACGACGGGCAGGCCTTCTTCTTTCGCGATCTTGCGGGCGAGGATGTCGGCTAGAAATTTTGATTTTTTGTAGACGCCGACGACTTCGTCCACGGAAGAATATTCGCTGGTCTCGTCGACGGGGGTGTGATCGTCGGGCACTTTGATGGCGGCCACCGACGAGCAATGAACGATTTTCTCGGCGCCGGCTTTCGCGGCGGCGCGAATCATCAGCTCGGTGCCGTCCACGTTGGCGCGGTACATGTCGGCGGGGTTGGGCACCCATATTCGATAATCCGCGGCGACATGGAAGACGTAACGGCAACCGGCGACGCCTTTCTCGATGGCATCGCGATCCAGAAGGCCGCCTTCGACGATTTCTACGTTTAAGCCTTCGAGGTTTCGCCGATCGCTCCCTTTTCTGGCGAGGGCCTTAACGGCGATGCCCTTCTGTAAAAGCAGACGGGCGAGACTTGCTCCGACGAAGCCCGTCCCGCCCGTCAGGAACGCCGAGTCCACTTAGGACTTGGTGCCGGTGAGAGTCTTGGACTCCTCGCGCGCGACCTGCTCTTCGTAGGTGCCGGTGCGGTCGTAAGACGCCTGGACCTTCTTCGGGGCCTTGATGGAGGCGAAGTCGGCGACCAGCTCGAAGAAGCTGGAGAAGCTGCCGAACGCCTCGGCCACCGACGTGGGCTCGAAGCCGCAGTGCGTCATGCAGTTCAAGCACTTGGGGTTGCCGGACGCGTGGCCGTATTTGGACCAGTCCGTGGTTTCCAGAAGCTCGTGATACGTCTTCGCGTAGCCGCCCTCGTTCATCAGGTAGCACGGGCGCTGCCAGCCGAAGACGTTGCGCAGGGGGTTGCCCCACGGCGTGCAGTCGTATTGGCGCTTGCCTTCCAGGAAGTCCATGTAGAACGGGGAGTGGTTGAACGCCCAGCCCTTCTTGCGCCAGTCCTTGAGCGCCTCTTTAAACCACGCCTTGGACTGCTCCTGCTTGAGGAAGAGCTGCTGCTCCGGCGCCTTCTCGTAGGCGTAGCCGGGGGAGATCATCATGCCGTCCAGGCCCATGGCCATGTTGTCGTCGAAGAACTGCCGGAACTCCGCGGCGTCCTCGCCCTGGAAGATGGTGGAGTTCGTCATCACGCAGAAACCGCGATTTTTCGCGGCACGAATGGCCGCAATCGCGGTCTTATAAACGCCCTTCTGGCAGACCATGCGGTCGTGCGTCTTCTCGACGCCGTCCAAATGCACGGAGAAGATCAGGTAGGGCGAAGGCGTGAACTTGTGCAGGTTTTTTTCAAGAAGGATGGCGTTCGTGCACAGATAGACGGGCTTCTTGCGCGCGACCATTCCGTTGACGATCTCCGCGATCTCCGGGTGGATCAGAGGCTCGCCGCCGGCGATGGAGACCACGGGCGCGCCGCACTCCTCGACGGCGTCGAAGCATTCCTGGGGCGTCATGCGCTTGCGCAGGATGTCGGTGGGATACTGGATCTTGCCGCAGCCGGCGCATTCCAGGTTGCAGGCGAACAGTGGCTCCAGCATCATCACCAGGGGGTACTTCTCCACGCCCTTCATCTTCTGCGTGACCAGGTATTTGAACACCGACAACTGCGCCTGCATCGACATGGCCATGACGTTCTCCTTGCGGCTCGAAAATTCCTACGCGCGCGCGCGGCCCGACAGCAGGGCCTTGCGATACGTTCCCAGCGCCTGGAGGGGGAAGTAGTTGCGATACATCGTGTATTCCAGGTAATAGACCTTCGGAAATCCAGTGCCGGTGAACTCCGTCTCATCCCAGGTGCCGTCCACGCGCTGGGTGGCGGCCAAGTAGGCCACGCCGCGGCGCACGCTCTCGTCGTCGGCTCCGGCGGCGAGCAGGCCCATCAGCGCCCAAGCGGTCTGCGCGGGCGTGGAGGGGCCGCGGCCCTTGGCGGCGGGATTTTCGTACGTCTCGCACGTCTCGCCCCAGCCGCCGTCGGCGTGCTGGACGGACCGGAGCCACGCGGCCGCGCGCTGGACGTAGGGCTTGCGCATGTCCTCGCCGATGGCGGCCAGGCCGCGCAGGGACTGCCAGGTGCCGTAGATGTAGTTGACGCCCCAGCGTCCGTACCAGGAGCCGTCGGTTTCCTGCTCGGCCTTCAGAAACTTGATGGCCTTGTGGACGGGCGCGTAGCTCTCGTCGTAGCCCACGCAACCCAGCAGTTCCAGCACACGCGCGGTGATGTCCGACGTGGGCGGGTCGATCATCGCGTTGTGGTCGGCGAACGGGATTTTGGTCAGGACGACCTTGGTGTTCTCCTTGTCGAAGGCCGCCCAGCCGCCGGTCGCCGACTGCATGGAGAGAATCCAGTTGAGGCCGCGCAGGAACGATTTCTCCCGGATTTGCGCGTTCGTGTCTTCCAGGTGGACGTGGCGCAGGGCCAGCAGGACCATGGCCGTGTCGTCGACATCCGGGTAGAAGACGTTGTTGAATTGAAAATGCCAGCCGCCGGTGGGGCCGTGCGGGTTGGTGACGGCCCAGTCGCCGCGGACCTTGATCTCCTTGGAGATCGTCCACTGGCAGGCCTGCACCAGCGCTGGATGCGCGCGGTCCAGGCCCGACTCCGCCAGCGCGATCATGGTGATGGCCGTGTCCCAGACCGGCGAGCGCGAGGGCTGATAGCGCGTGGAGTCCGTGCCCGGGTGCTCCAGGCGGTCGAGCTCCTGCAGAAGAGAGACCAGCCGAGGGTCCGTGTCCGGGTAGCCCAGGCACTTCATGGCCATGATCGCGTTGACGATGGGCGGATAGATGGCGCCGGGGCCGTCGGAGTCCTGCAGGCGCTCCAGGATCCAATCCTCCGCCAGGCGCAGGGCCCAGACGCGAATCCAATGGCCGCCGCGGCCTTCCATGCCCTTTAAGAAAGAGTCCCACATCAGGAAGAACGTGGTCCAGGAGACCAGGCGGTGCGGACCCACGGCCTCGGAGAGAGGGACGTGGCGGCGCGTGTCCGGGAACAATTCGTCGATGGTGGCGTGCGCGGGACACGGCACCGCGGGCTGGAACGCCCAGACGATGGACAGCGGCACCACGATGGGCCGCGTCCAGGCCGACATCTCATAGAGGTTGAAGTAGAACCACTTTGGGAACAGCATGATCTCCGGGGGGATGGAGGGCACGCCGCGCCAGTCGTATTGGCCGAACAAGGCGAGGTAGAACTTGGTGTAGGAGTTGACCTTGTGGATGCCGCCCAGCGCCTTGATGCGCTTGCGCGCGGACTCCAGGCACGGCTCCTGCGGCGAGTGGCCGGCGAACTTCAGGGCCCAGTAGGCCTTGACCGTCGCGGAGATTTCCGAGGGGCCGTTGTCGTAGATGGGCCAGCCGCCGTCCGGGTTCTGCTTGTTGAGGAGGTGGTTGGCGATGCGCCGGACCTTGATCGAATTTCCCCGGCCGAGGAAATTCAGCAGCATGATCGTGTCCGAGTCGATGGTGGTGTCGCCGAAGATCGGGCCGCACCAGTAGCCTTCCTCGGGATTCTGCTGGCGCAGGAGCGCCTCCTGCGAGCGGCGGATGGTCTGGGTTAGAGCTTCCGGCAGGGGGCCTTCGGCGGCCGCGGGGGCGTCCGGGCGGACGTGATCGGCCCAGTCCTGGGGTTTTCTGTAGCGGCGGCCTTCGGCCAGCCAGCCTGAGACCAGGTTTTTGAGCATGGGGGAGATTATACCACGCCGGAGCACTCCCGCCGACGTGGAAAAAGCGCCCCGCGCGGGCAGGGACCGCGCGGGGCGTTTAAGACGGAGGCGTCAGCGCGCGAAGGCCAGCGCCCCAGGGGCGTAGGAGACCTGCGCGGTCTTCAGCTCAGGTGTGAATTCCGCCGAGGAGACCGAGCCGACACGCTCGACCGAGTACTCCACGTAGTAGCGGCTGCCGGCCGCGGGCTTCTGGGAGAACTGGGCGGCGTAGCGGTTGAGGTCCACGTCGTAGGACGCGGCCACGGGGAGGGTGACCGACGTCTCAATCAAAGACTCGTCGGGCCAGAAGTCGACGTGCTTCTTGAGCTCGACCTTGACGACGGTCTGTTCGCCCTTGTAATACGTGGACCACTTGTCGGTCAGCTGGAGATGAAGCTGGGCGTTCAGTTGGCCGGTCACGCCCACGGGATCCGGCGCCTCCGGCGTGCGCGCACCGGCGGAGACCACCACGCCGCCGGTGTCGTAGCCGTCGGAGACGACCTTGAACGAGTAGGCGGCCTGCACCGGGTCGGTGGTCAGCCACGGGCCCTGCAGGCAGACACGGAACACGTTCTGCTCCCAGGGGAGCAACGGCTGAGGATTGGAGATGGTCACGGTCACCTGCTGGCTCCAGGAGTTGCCGGGCACGTCCCAGCACTGCTGGCTTCCGTAGGGTGGAGCGCCCACGTATTGGCACTGCGTGTCCCATTCCTGACTTTTCAGCCAGACGCCGTTGGACGTCGGCTTGTCGCCGGCGTGGAAGACGATGTTCGTGCAGGACATGTCGTAGCGCATGCCCATCATCGACTGGGTCTTGGTCGTGTCTTTCGCGGCGGCCATCTTCGCTTGGGACGCCAGGGCGGAAACGTCCACACCTTGGTCGAAGGACGCGTCTGGTGCTGAGAACGCGGGGGCGGCGGCGAGGAGGAGGACGGCGAGGGTCGGCGTTAGGGTCATCGGGAGCCTCCGGGGCTGGGATTACGAAGATGATACCCGAAAGGCCTAGCCGATGTCTAGGACTTTGCGTCTTACGGCTTGGAGGCTTCCACGGATTTGCTGCGTTGGGCCCGTCCCTGTATTCGGCGTCCCTGAGCGAGTCCGAACCAGGTGATGAAGAACGAGAGCACGCCGGCGATCGCCAGGAGCAGGCCCCACAGCGGCACCCCCACCGACGCGCCGGAATCTCGGACCATGATCGCCGCGCCCCGCGCGGTTCTTCGCGGCGGTTTTGAGAGAAAATATGTATGATCGCGCCATGCGCACGCTTACGATGGCTTTTATGCTGACCGTGGCGCCGTGTTTGGCGCAGACCTCCGCGCCCTACGGCCTTGCGGGCTCCTATCACGCCGCGCTGGAGCTGGTGGACGGAGCCTTCGCGACGATGAGCGGCGGACTGTTTTTTCCGGATGAAGCTTCCGAGGGCCCGGCTCCGGAGAACATCGACGCGGCGCCGCACGGCTTTCATCTGGTGTCTCCCGGTCTTTACCGTTCGGCTCAGCCGTCGCTGGAGAACATCGGCTGGCTGAGCGGCTTCGGCATGGCGACCTTGCTGGACCTGCGCGACCCGATCACCGCGGCGCTGGAGCGCCGCGCGGCCGCGCGCGCGGGCATCGGCGTGGAGAGCGTGCCGATGAGCGGCGCGTGGGCGCCGACGTTCGGAGAATTGGACCGCGCGCTGGCGGTGCTGACGGACCCGGCCACGCCGCGGCCCATCTTGGTCCATTGCCTCCACGGCCAGGACCGCACCGGCGTGGTGATCGCGGCCTACCGCGTGATCGTCGAGGGCGTCTCTCCGACGCAGGCCGCCGCAGAGGCCCAGGGGTTCGGCTGCTGCCATCTTGTCACGCGGGATCTGCGCGGATTGTTGGAGCGCTACCGCCGCCATGTGCGGCGTCAGTTCCGCCGCTATTGATCGGTCGCGCGCGAAGCGTTTGGCCGGGAACGCGGCGGATTGACCGCCGCATGGCATCGCTTGCGCGGCGGACGGAGGAATCACGGCCTCGCCGCCGTCGCCGCTCGACACCGCGTCCAACCGCTTCGCGCCGGCGCGGCGCTTTAATTGTCCCGCTCAAATTGTCGCGTTTGTGTCAGGTGTGCGGGCGCTCGCACACCCTCACGAAGCCGTATCCGTTTCAGCGCGAAGAGTTCAACTCTGACCGTGCCGAGCGCAGCATCGCGACCGCGGTATAAAGCACCACGACGATCACCAGCCAGCGCACCGCCGTCAGCGGCAGGGACTTGACCACGTAGGCGGCCAGCAGGACCGCCGGCGCGCCGCCCACGGTCAGGCCCAGCGCCGGACCCGGCGCGTAGCGCTTCTGGCGGATGAAGCGGATGGAGGCGGCCGGCATCAGGAACGCGCAGGAACCCATCATGATGGGAAAGGCCGTCGTCGGGTTCATCCCCAGCAGGCTGGTCAGGATCATGCACGGCGCGTAGGCGCCGATGCCCAAGGTCATCAACGCGCCGAAGATGAAGTTGAAGGCCAGGCCGACGGCAAGCTTCGCGCCGCTCAGACCCAGCGCGGCTCCGCCGCCGGGAAACAGCCCCAGGTTCTTCATGACGAAGAAGCCCGCGGCCGCGATCAGAGCCACGCCCATGCCCCACTGTATGCGGCGCCGCGGCCAGCGGCTGACGGTGCCGGCACCCAGCCACGCGCCCACCACCGACGCGGTGATCATCAGCACCAGCGTGCGGCCCTCCACGGCCACGATCGCGATGAAGATGAAGGCTTCCAAAAAAGTGGGAATCGCGTGGCCGACGTTGAGCGTGCCGGGGATGTCTTCGTCGGGCACGAGACGCAGGAGTTTATAAAGAGCCGTGGTGACCGCGAAGGAACCGATGCCCAAAGTGTCCAGGAAATCGGTCAAGAAGCCCACGCCGAGTTCCGCGGCGCTGGGCCGGCGCGCGCCTTCGGTGCGCAGGCGGACCAGCCACAAGACGGTGAACGCCGCGGAGAGGACTCCCAGCGCCGCCAGAAGTGCTGTGCGCGCGGTCATGCGCTAGGAGCGCGCGGCGGCGCGGCGCTTGGCCAGCACGCTGTGATGGCGTCCGTAGGAGAAATAGATGGCGAAGCCGATGCCCAGCCAGATGATCAGCCGCCACCAGTTCTCGACCGGCAAGGAGAACATCAGCAGGAGGCAGAAGCCGATGCCAAGCATGGGCACCAGCGGCACCATCGGACAGCGGAAAGGCCGGTCCGCCTCGGGGTTGGTCTTGCGCATGATCAGCACGGCCCCGCAGACGATGACGAAGGCCAGCAAGGTGCCGATGTTGACCAGTTCCGCGAGTATGCGCAGGGGCACGAAGGCGGCCATCGTGGCCACGATGATGGCGGTGAGAATGGTGGACTTGTAGGGCGTGCGGAACTTCGGGTGCACGGCACCGAAGAAGCTTTCCGGTACCAGCCCGTCGCGCGCCATGGCCAGGAACACCCGCGGCTGGCTGAGCATCATGACGAGCAGGACCGAGGTGATGCCCGCGATCGCGCCCAGGGAGATCAAGAACTGCGCCCAGGGCAGGCCCACTTGGCGGAAGGCGTCGGACACTGGGGAGTCGATGCTGAGTTTCCCGTAGGGGACCATGCCGGTCAGGACCGCGGTGACCAATATATAAAGGATAGTGCACACGATCAGCGAGGTGATGATGCCGATGGGCAGGTCCTTCTGCGGGTTGATCGCCTCCTCGGCGTGGGTGGAGATGGAGTCGAAGCCGATGTAGGCGAAGAAGATCATCGCCGCCCCCGCGAAGACGCCCAGCGGCTCCCCGTTGGCGCCGGTCTGGCCCATCAAGGTCCTGCCGAAGAAGCTGACGCCGGTGTAGCCGAACGGGGCGAACGGGTGCCAGTTGGCGGGCTTGACGTAGAACGCGCCCACCACGATGACGAAGAGCACGATGGTCACCTTCGTGATCACCATGGTCGTGTTGAACGTGGCGCTCTCTTGAATGCCGATGACGAGGATGGTCGCGACGATGGCGGTGATGACGATGGCGGGCAGGTCGAACCAGGTGCCGGTGGCGGCCAGGTGGCCGACGGCGTTGAAGTCGAAGGGCGCGTTGGAGAGCACTCGGGGGATGTGCAGTCCGAACACGCTGATGAAGTCCTGGAAGTAGTGCGACCAGCCGTGGGCGACGGCGGAGGAGGCGACGGTGTACTCCAGGATCAAATCCCAGCCGATGATCCAGGCGAAGAGCTCGCCCAGAGTGGCGTAGGCGTAGGTGTAGGCCGAGCCCGCGATGGGCACCATGGAGGCGAACTCCGAATAGCAAAGTGCCGCGAAGATGCAGGCCACGCCGGCCAGCACGAAGGAAAGGATCAGCGCGGGGCCGGCCTTGTCGTGCGCGGCCACGCCGGTCAGCACGAAGATGCCGGTGCCGATGATGGCACCCACGCCCAGGCTGGTCAGATGGAGCGGCCCCAGCACGCGGTGCAGTCGATTTTCGCCCTTCATTTCTTCCAGCAGAAGACTGAGGGGTTTGGTCTCGAACAGGTGCTTCATCGGCGGCGTGCCTCCGGTGTCATCGGGATCGGGCGTCGATCCTACCATTATATCGTCCGTTTGGTCGGACCGATGTTCTCGATCAGGAGGTCTTTGGTCCTATGACTGTTTGGGGCGATCGCCTCAGGCGCGCATCCACGGTGCCGACTACACTTCGGTCGTAGTTGAAATGAATACTCTGTAGCCTGGGGGATCGGCCCCGGGGCATCCACGATCCGGCCGCAACCGGGTGAGACCAGAGACTTGAAGGCGCACGCGCGCCCGAGTCGCTGGTTTTTTTATTTTTCGTGGGGAGACTCATGCAAAAACGGATGAGCCGGGAATTCGCCGCCGCGGCGCTTCTGTTGACGTTCGCGGCCGGTTGCGGAAAGAAAAGCGCGCCGTCTCGCGCCTTCGACCTGTCCATGCCGTCGAGTTCGCAACGGCCGGCTTCCGCCCCGCTTGCGCCCGAGGCGGCGGCGACGGGCGAGCAGTCGCCGGTCAAGCTGACGCTGAGGCTCTACCGCAAGAGCGTCAAACGGACGGGCTCCCTTTGGGTGCAGGTCGCGCTCGCCAACATCGGCGACCGCCATCTGGTCGTCACCGACGATTGCTTCTACGAGCCGACGGCGCTGGACGTTGTCAACCCAAAGACCGCCCGCGGCGTCTACGTCGAGATCGTCGATTCGTTAGGAAAGGTCATGACTGCGTCGCCACCTTCCGTAGACGTCGAGCCGCGAATGATCACGTATGACCAGATGACGCCGGAACAGCGCAAGGGCGCCGATATCGTGACCGCCAAGGTGCGCGGTTGGCGCGCCCAGGGTGTGAGCGAAGATCAAATCCGGCTGAAGGTCCTCGACTTGAGCGAAGAGATGTCGATGCAACGTCGTGAGGCCGAAGCGGCGGCACGCACCGTCGCGCTCCTGCCGGGGCAGTCGATCCAAACGGTCGCTTACGCGGACAAATTCGCCGAGAACCAGCATGCTCCTCTCGGCTCCTACACGGAGGTGGCCCTGCCGTATTATTTTGACCTTCATCCGGGCCGGTATCGCATCAGAGCGGTCTACGATCAAATCCCGCATCGTTGTCGCCGCGTGTCTGGAACGATCCTCTGTCCAAGCGATGATAGGGTATGGAACATCACCGATCAGAGGCTTCGCGATTATGAATCATACGTGGATGTCCGGGTCGAGACTTCCGATATCGACTTTGAGGTCGTTCCATGAAAATGTTTGTGACAGCCTCCATGGCGCTGTTATGGGCATCACCGGCACTCGCACTCCATCCCGCATCTATCGACGATAGAGGAAAGATCGCCGAACTGTTCGCAGCGGGAGATTCTCAGCAGGTCGAGGTCCAGGAACTTGCTAAAAGCATAAAAGATGAAAAGGAAATTCTGGCATACGATACCGCCAATAATGACGTCTCAGGAATTGCGAAGGACAATCAAATGTTGCGTGACTTTAACGAATACCTCATAGACGATACCCGCGAACGCGACCTGGACTACGACAAGGCGATCCATCTCACCTTGACGGCCTACGGGATCGTCACGGCCGCTTCGGACGGCCTGCCGCAGATGCCCGTGAGCGAAGGCCGGATGCCGGGCGCATACGACGGTAAAGAAATCACGTGGCTGGCGACCGCGCGCGACCTGGGGGATCGTTATGGGACGGGCGGTCATGGCGAAACCACTTATTTCGGCGGTGTAACACCCGGGACTTTCGCCTTGACGGGCGTCGACGGGGTCACGACGGTCTTCCCGTCGGAATTCAATCGGCCTGAATTTGAGACGCCGGAATTCTTGGCGCTGATCTTGGCGCATGAGTATGTCCATTACCGGCAGTTCACGACTGAAGATCAAGGCGCCGCGATGTCGTATGCGGAGCGCGAGGAGCAGGCCTGGGAGGCGACGAAGGAGTACCTCTTGAAACTGGGGTTCAGCGACGAAGAGAGGGCGCTGCTGCTCAAGGAGCTGGTCGATCCGCAAATCCGGTCCTTCACGAATCAAGTCGAGAAGGAGCGGCTTTTGAAAAAATGGACGTTCGGATTGTGGACGCCGAGCCAGGGAAGGGCTGAGGCGCAGGCGCATGATTCCGACGACCTTTACAGGATCGAGGAGCGCTTCGACGATATCAGCCAAGCCATGGCCCTGGAACTTAAGCGGGCTCGCGCGCAAGCCGATCAGGAGAAGGATGAGCGAACGGTCTCGCAGTATCGTGAATTCGCGATCAGATTCTGCGCGCTCGGAGGCAACGTCGCGCAGTCGGAACTGGACGCGCTTGCTATGCCTCGCAACGGCGGCGTCTTGACTGGGGCCGATCCCTCCGGCCCAGGTGTCGAAACCGGGAGTTGCGCCTTCGACGTGTATAAAATTTTGGCTTCGGATATCGCGCAATCCCTGCCTTTGAACGTAACGACTTTGAGCGACCAGGCGCTGCCGGCCCAGGCGCAAGCGGCACCGCCCGCGCCGGCTGAACCTCAGCCGGCGCCTGCGCCGGAACCTCAGCCCCAGCCAAATCCGCAGCCCGCACCCCAACCCGCGCCGCAGCCGCGGCCGTATCCGAGGCCTATGCCACGTCCGGCGCCGCCGCCGACGCCGCAGCCCGATCCGCCGGAGCATTGCGGCTTCGGTGACGGCTCGGCGTTTTGCGGCTGATCGCGTAAGCATGGCGCTTGCCGTTGGCAATCAGGCATAATGCGCGCAGCGATGGCTAAGACGAGCCGAGGCGTGCGCGCCTCACGCCGGGCCGCCTGGTTGCTTTGCGCCGCCGCGCTGTGCGCGTGCGGGCCGCGGGACCATTCCGTGATCATCGCGGTGGCCGCGCCCTTGACGGGCGACACGGGCGCGGAAGGCCAAGGCATCAAGCGCGCCGTGATCATGGCCGTGGAGGAAGCCAACGCGTCTCATCGGTTCCCGTATAAGATCGAAGCCAAGCCCTTCGACGACCGCGCCGATCCGAAGGAGGCCGTCAACGTCGCCAACCTGATCATCTCCGACCCGCGCATCGTGGCGGTGGTGGGCCACTACACGTCGGGCTGCTCCATTCCCGCCGCGAAGGTGTACGCGCGCGCGCCCATCGCGATGATCTCCCCGGGCGCCACCACTCCGGAGGTCACGCTCCAGCAGTTGTCGCCGGACTGGATCGGGCCGCGGGTGGTGTTCCGTGACGTGGCCACCGACGACGTGCAGGGTGCCGCCGCCGCGCAGTTCGCCTACAACCGCCTGGGCAAAAGACGCATGGCGCTGGTCCACGACAAGACGCCCTACGGCCAGGGCATCGCCGAGCAGTTTCAAAAGACGTTCGAGGCGCTGGGCGGCAAGGTCGTCAGCTTCGACGGTATCTCCGTGGGCGACCGGGACTTCAAGGCCCTGCTCACCAAGATCAAGGATTCGTCGGACCGGCCGCAGGGGATCTACTTCGGCGGCCTCTACACCGAGGCGGGCCTGATCCTCGTGCAGATGCGCGAGCTGGGCCTCAAGGCTCCATTTGTATTCATGTCCGACGACGGCGCGCAGTCGCCGGTGCTCTACGAGGTGGCGGGAGACGCCGCCGACGGCGCCTACCTGACGACCATCGGCGTGCCGGTGGAGGAACTGCCCAGCGCCCAGGACTTCATCCGCCGCTATAAAAAGCGCTGGACCGGCGCGTCCCAGGACATCAAGCCTTTCGACCACTTCGGCTACGAGGCCGCGCAGATCGTGCTGGACGCGCTCGCGCAGGCGGGCGTGCCGCCCGACCGCGAGAAAGTCCTGGCCGCCCTGCCCGGCGTGCGCCACAAAGGCATCCTCGGCGAGACCGTCTTCGACGACAAGGGCGACACCCAGAACAAGATCGTGACCATGACGCGCGCGCGCGCCAAGGACCGGGCGTTCCCCTCGGTGCGCTGAGATGCTGACCCAGCAGATCGTCAACGGCCTGGCTCTCGGCGCCATCTACGCGCTGATCGCGCTCGGCTACACCTTGGTCTACGGGATACTCGCGATGATCAACTTCGCGCATTCGGAGGTGCTCATGCTGGGCTCCTTCGCGGCGCTCGGTTTGGCCGCGTTCGCCCCGGCCGCGTTCGGCACGGGCCCCTTGGCGCTGGCGGGCCTGTTCGCGGCCGGCATGCTGGCCGCGGGCGCGCTCAACGCGTTCATCGAGCGCTTCGCCTACCGTCCCTTGCGCGCCGTCTCGCGCCTGGCCCCGCTGATCTCGGCTATCGGGGTCTCGATCATACTGCAGAACGCCGTGTTCCTGTGGGTCAGCGACCAGTCGGTGGCGTTTCCCCAGCCCATCGCCATCCGCCAGATCCCGTTGTTCGGCGGCGCGCAGATCAGTTCTTTGCAGGCGGTGACCTTGGCCGCCGCGCTGATCCTGATGGCGCTGCTGCACTTCGTCGTGGAGAAAACTCGCATCGGCAAGGCCATGCGCGCGTGCGCCGATGATCTGGAGGCGGCGGGCTTGATGGGCGTCGACGCGGACGTGGTCATCGCGGCCACGTTCTTCATCGGCGGCGCGCTGGGCGGGGCGGCGGGCGTGCTCTACTCCATGAGCTACGGCTCGACCAAATACAACCTGGGCTTCCTGCCCGGCGCCAAGGCGTTTACCGCCGCCGTGCTGGGCGGCATCGGCAACGTGCGCGGCGCGGTGCTGGGCGGCTTCATCCTGGGTTTTCTTGAAGTGCTGGCCGCCGGCTACATCCCCAACGGCGCGCAGTGGCGCGACGTGATCGCGTTCTCCGTGCTGATCTTGGTCCTGCTGGTGCGCCCGTCGGGACTGCTGGGCGAGAAGCTGGCGGAGAAAGTATGAAGGGCCTGCTGCATTCGCGCCGCACGCAGTGGGTCCTGCTGGCGGCGGCGCTGAGCCTTCCGTTTCTGGCGCGCGCGCTGGAGTTCTCATTCTTGACTCGCGTCGGCGGCGTCGTCGGCCTGCTGATGCTCTTGTCCCTGGGCCTCAACGTCACTTTGGGCTACGTGGGCCTCTTCGACCTGGGCTTCATCGCGTTCTACGCCGTCGGCGCCTACGCCACGGCCATCCTCATGCGCGCGCACGTGGCCGCACCTCTGGCCGTCCTGCTGGCCGTCGCGCTGACCGTCTTGATCCGTTTCCTCCTGGGGTTGACGATTTTACGCCTGCGCGGCGACTATCTGGCGGTCGTGACCATGGGCTTCGGGGAGATCGCGCGCCTGACCTTCAACAACCTCGACGCGCTGACCAACGGTCCCAAGGGACTGCAGGTGCGGCCGTGGCGGCCGCTGGCGTTTTTGGGCGCGTGGAAGCCGCTGGAGTTCGTGCGCAAGGAGTCCAACGTCCAGTTCTACTTCTTGATCGTCGCGGCGGTGTTTTTGGCCGCCGAGGCCTCGCGGAGGCTTGAGGACTCCCGCGTGGGCCGCGCCTGGGTGGCCATCCGCGAGGACGAGGTCGCCGCGCGCCTATCCGGCATCCCCGTGCGCGAGTACAAGCTGCTGGCCTTCACTCTCTCCGCCGTCTTCGCGGGCCTGGCGGGCGCGCTGTTCGCGCTGTGGGACCAGTTCGTCACGCCGGAGTCGTTTATTTTTTGGGAATCGATCCTGCTGGTGGCCATCGTGGTGCTGGGGGGGATGGGCTCGATTGCCGGGGTGCTGCTGGGCGCGCTCATTCTGGGCGGCATCCCGCTCTTGATGGAAGCCACGCTGTCGCCGCAGTGGATCGACTATCGCTATCTCTTCTTCGGGGTCATCCTGGTGCTGATGACCTTGTTCCGGCCGCAGGGGCTCCTGCCCTCGGCGCGGCGCGAGGCGGAGCTGTCCTCATGAGCGGCGCGCGCGCCTTGCTGGAAGTCCGCGACCTGGCCCAGCACTTCGGCGGCCTGAAGGCCGTCGACCAGGTCACGCTCTCCATCCGCGCCGGCGAGATCGCCGCCCTCATCGGCCCCAACGGCGCGGGCAAGACCACGTTCTTCAACGTGCTGACCGGCGTCTATCCCGGCACGCGCGGCGAGATCTTCTTCGACGGCAGTCCTATCCGCGGGCGCCCCGCGCACGAGATCGTCGCGCGCGGCATCGCGCGCACGTTCCAGAACATCCGGCTCTTCTCCGACATGAGCGCGCTCGAAAACGTCATGGTCGGACGCCACGCGCGCTCATCGGAGTTCCTGCTCGGCCCGCTTCTGCGCACCGCCGCCTTCCGCCGCGAGGAGGCGGACATCGAGGCGCGCGCCAAGGAGCTGCTGGCCTTCGTGGGCCTGAAGGCTCTCGGCAACGAGCGCGCGCGCAACCTAGCCTACGGCGCCCAGCGCCGCCTGGAGGTGGCCCGCGCGCTGGCCAGCGAACCCAAGCTCCTCATCCTCGACGAGCCGACCGCCGGCATGAACCCGACGGAGAGCGCCGACCTGGTGGCCCTCGTGCGCCGCGTGCGCGAGCGCGGCGTGACCGTCCTGCTCATCGAGCACCAGATGCGCGTGGTCATGGACGTCTCCGACCGCGTGTTCGTCTTCGACTACGGCGTCAAGATCGCCGAGGGCGCGCCGCGCGAGGTCACGGCCAACCCGCGCGTCATCGAGGCCTACCTGGGCCAGGAGGCCGCGTGAGCGGGGGCGCGATGCTTTCGCTGGACGGCGTCCACGCCGTCTACGGCCGCAAGATCCGCGCCCTGCGCGGCGTGAGCCTGGAGGTGCGCGCCGGGGAAGTGGTCGCGCTGATCGGCAACAACGGCGCGGGCAAGACCACCCTGATGAAGACGATCGCGGGCCTCCTGGCCCCGGAAAAGGGGCGCGTGACCTTTCAGGGCCGCGCGTTGTCCGGCCTGCCGCCGCACGAGGTCATGCGCATGGGCCTGTCCCTGGTGCCGGAGGGACGGCGCATTTTCCCGCGCCTGACCGTGATGGAAAACCTGGAGATGGGCGCGTATTCCCGCGCGCACGGCGCGGAGTTGGCGCGCGAATACGAGCATGTCTTCACTCTTTTTCCCGTGCTGGGCCGGCGGCGCGCCCAGCTGGGCGGCACTCTGTCCGGCGGTGAACAGCAGATGCTGGCCATGGGCCGCGCGTTGATGGCCGCGCCCAAGCTGCTGATGCTCGACGAGCCGTCGATGGGCCTGGCCCCCGTCGTCGTCGACAAGATCTTCGAGATCATCGCCCGCATCAACCAGGAGGGCGTGACCGTCCTGCTGGTGGAGCAGAACGCGCGCCGCGCGCTGAAGGCCGCCGCGCGCGCCTACGTCCTGGAGACCGGCGAGATCGTCTCCGCCGGCGACTCCGCGTCCCTGCTCCGGGACCCGGCCGTGCAAAAAGCCTACCTGGGACTGTAAGCCTCGTGCGCGCCCGGGCCCCTGCTATTTTTTTAAATGTCCAATGTTATTATGTAAATAACATAAATACACTGGACACATTTAAGGTGGCGACGTATAATTCACGTGTGCTTCATGATTTGAAGGAAGTGTCGGGTTACCTGGGCGTGCCCGCCGACACGCTGCGCAAATGGGAGTCGCGCCACGCGGTGGTGGCGCCGCGCCGCAGGCGCAACGGCTACCGCTCTTATGACGACGCGGACCTGGAGCGTCTGCGCCGTTTCGCCGCGCTGCGCCGGCAAGGCCTGAGCGCGGGTGCCGCGGCCCGCTCGGCACGGCGCGCATCGCTTCGCGCGGACCCTTGGATCGGCCGCATTAAAAATGAGACCGTCGCGGCGATCGGCGCGTTGGACCGGCGTCGCCTGGGACGGGTCTTCGACGCCAGTCTGCGCCGCCAGGGCTTGGAGCGCGCCGTCTCCCAGGTTTGGCTTCCGACGCTGGCGGTGGTCGGCGCGCGCGCCCACGCGCGCGGCGGCTTCTGGATCGCCGCCGAGCATTTCGCCTCCGCTTTTCTGCGCGAGCGCCTGCTCGGCGCGGCCCAAGAGGCGCGCGCCGACGGCCCGCCGGCGCTGGTGCTGGCCGCACCCGCCGGCGACCGGCATGAGTTGGGCATGTTGGCCGCGCTGTGTCGATTGGAATCTCTCGGCGTGGGCTGCCTGTATCTGGGCGCCGACCTGCCGCAGGAGAGCCTGACGGCGGCGTTGGCGCGCGTGAAGGCGCGGGGCCTAGCGCTGACGTTGACGGCGGACTTGGCGCGCCGCGAGCTGCGCGCCGTTCTTGCCGATCTGCGGCGGCGCTTCCCGCGCCTGCGCTTATATGTGTGCGGTCAGGCCAGCCCGCGACATGCGAATCTGATCCGGGACATGGGCGCGGCCTTTTTGGGCACGGATCTTCCCGGCGGCACGGCGCGCATCGCCGCGGAGCTGGCACCATGAGGACCTCGCTAGTCTGGCTGCGCGCGGACCTGCGTCTGCAGGACAATCCCGCGCTTCAGGAGGCCGCCCGCGCGGGGGCCGTGCTCCCGGTCTACGTTTGGTCGCCGCAGGAGGAAGGGGCGTGGCCTGAGGGCGCGGCTTCGCGCTGGTGGCTTCATGGAAGCTTGGAGTCCTTGGGGGCGGCGTTCGCGGCGCGCGGCGTGCGGCTGGTGCTGGCCGCGGGACCGGCGGCACGCGTTTTGGTCGAATCGGCGCGCGCGGCCGGGGCTCGGGCTGTGTATTTTTCACGCCGCGTCGAACCGGCGGCGGCGGCGCAGGAGCGGGAGGTCGCGCAAGCCCTGGCGGCCGCCGGCATCGAGGCGCGCGCCTTCCCGGCGAATCTTCTCTACGATCCGGACGCCGTGCGCGGGCGCGAGGGCAAGCCCTACCGCGTGTTCACGCCGTTTTGGTCGCGCTGCGCGGAACTGCCGTCCCCGCCGCCGCCGTGCGGCGATCCCGGCGACCTGCGCGCGCCGGCGCGGGCGCCGCGCGGCCTGGCGCTGGCCGCGCTGGGTTTGAAGCCGACGATCGGCTGGGACGCGGGTCTGGGAGAAAGCTTCGCGCCGGGAGAGGCGGGGGCGAGGCGGGAGCTGCGGAGATTTCTCGACGACGGCCTGACGGACTACCGCACGGCGCGCGATCTGCCCGCGCGCGCCGGTACGTCGCGCCTCTCCGCGCGCCTGCACTTCGGCGAATTGAGCGTGGGCCGGGTCTGGAAGGAGGCGAGTCGGCGCGCGCCTGCGGCGAACATGAAAGGGGGATTTTTAAGCGAACTGGGCTGGCGGGAGTTCGCGCACCACGTTCTCCATCACCAGCCGCAAACGCCGGAGGAGCCGCTCGACGCGCGCTTTTCCAGATTCGACTGGCGGCGCGACGACGCCGGGCTGAAGGTCTGGCGCCGCGGCAAGACCGGCTATCCCATCGTGGACGCGGGCATGCGCGAATTGTGGCGTACCGGCTGGATGCACAACCGCGCGCGGATGATCGTCGCCTCGTTTCTGTGCAAGGACCTGCTGATCGATTGGCGCGAGGGCGCGCGCTGGTTCTGGGACACCCTGGTGGACGCCGATCTGGCGGCCAACACCTTGGGCTGGCAGTGGACGGCGGGCTGCGGCGCGGACGCGGCACCTTTCTTCCGAGTCTTCAACCCGATTCAGCAGGGCGTGCGTTGGGACGAGGACGGCGCGTACGTCAAGCGCTGGGTGCCGGAGCTTTCGCGCCTGCCTGCGCGCTGGATTCACGAGCCGTGGTCCGCGCCGCTCGAGGTGCTGCGCGAAGCCGGCGTGGAACTGGGCAAGAACTACCCGCGTCCCGTCGTCGAGCATGCGCAGGCGCGTCTGCGCGCGCTGGCGGCCTTCGCGCGCCGCGACCCGCGCGCCGCCGCCGGGGCGGGGGGCGCGCCGTGACGCCGGCGTCCGCGGCGACGGCGGCGGTTGGAAAACTTCGCTTCGGCTTCGCCTGCATCCCGCTGGGCCTGCCCCAGCCCGTCGTGCGTACCTGCCGCCTTGAAAACGCGACGCCTTCGCGTCTGCGCGAACTCATTGAGGCGAACCTTGCGGCGCTGGATGCCTGCTTGGACTACGTCGCGCGCTTGAATCTGGAGCTTTTCCGGATCAACTCGGGCGTCATCCCTTTCGCGTCTCATCCGGTCAACGGCTTACCGTGGACCCGGCTCTATGCCGCGCCGCTGGCCGCGCTGGGGCGCAAGGCGCGGCGGCTGGGACTGCGGCTGTCCATGCATCCGGGACAGTTCACGGTGCTTAATTCTCCGTCTCCCGACGTCGTCGCGGCGTCGGTCGCGGAGTTGAAGTATCACGCCGATTTTCTGGACGCGCTCGGCATGGCGCAGGACAGCAAGGTCGTCATTCATTTGGGCGGCGTCTACGGCGACAAGCCCGCCGCGCTGCGGCGCCTGGACGGGGCCTGGGCGCGCCTGCCGCGAGACGTGCGGCGCAGGCTCGTCTTGGAAAACGACGAACGTCTGTATTCGGCGCAGGAGGCGCTTGACGCCGCCGAGCGCCTGGACGCGCCGATGGTCTTCGACCGCTTCCATCACCGCGTCTACGGCGGACCTTCCGGCGCGCCGGTCGCCGCGCTGTTGAGGCGCGCGGTGAAAACCTGGCGGCGTCGCGACGGGAGGCCGAAGGTGCATTTTTCGTCGCAGGCCGCCGGAGAGAAGGCGGGAACGCACGGCGAGACGATCGTGAAAGGTGAATTCGAGGAATTTCTGGAGGAATCGCGCGGCATCGACCTGGACGTGATGGTCGAGGCGCGCGCCAAGGAGGCGGCCGCCTTGGAGGCGCGCGACTGGGCGCGGCAGGCCGGGAGGACGAAATGAGCGTGAAAATATTCCTGCGTGAACAGCTTCTGCCTCGGCCGCGGGCCGAGGTCTTCCGCTTCTTCGAGACGCCCGAGAATCTGGCGCGCTTGACCCCGCCGCGCCTGGGCTTCGAGGTCCTGACGCCGTCGCCCATCCGCATGCGGGAAGGCGCGTTGATCGACTACCGCGTGCGGCCGCTGGGATTTCCCCAGCGCTGGACGACCTACATCGAGTCCTACGATCCTCCGCGGCGCTTCAGCGACGTGCAGTTGCGCGGACCCTACGCCTACTGGCACCACACGCACACGTTCGAGGAGGCCCTCGGCGGCACGAAAATGACCGACGAGGTGCGCTATATTCTGCCCTACGGACCCTTCGGCGCGCTGGCGGCGCCGCTGATCGCGGCGGAGTTGGCGCGCATCTTCGCCTTTCGGGCGAAGACCGTCGCGGCGCTTCTGCGCTGAAGTAGGGTATAATGTCGGCCGTGCCGGGGTAGCTCAACGGTAGAGCAATCGCTTCGTAAGCGATAGGTTGTGGGTTCGAATCCCATCCCCGGCTTTCTATTTCTAGCAGGCTGCTGAAAAACCACTGGCGCGCTGAAAATGGTGACTTCCGCGTCAGTCGATTTTTTTAGTCGGGATTCGTCCCGCTCTATTTTCGGCTAAACGGCGGCCTGGCGGGTTGCGATCCGCTTGAGGTTGAGCACCCAGCCGATCATGAATGCTTCCTGACGAACGTTTTTGAGCTGTCGCCGAGCAAAGCGTCGCAATCCGTGCAGTTCTTTGCCCTCGCCCCAAAGTTCCTCGATCTTCTTTCGGGCACGCTGACTCAGCGTGCCAGCCGATGCTCGTATTTTCCTTCGAACCTCGACGGTGAGTTCCGTCCCGGCAACAGCGGTCACGCCAGCCTCTCAGTCGTGCTGCGCGCAGACCACTCCAGCTTCTGCGCTGGTTCGGCTCTCACTGATATCCGCGCGCGGCGGGGCCCCGGCCGTTTTCCGCCTTGAATGTCGTATCATTATCGACCGTGAAGGATGCCTCGGCGACGATGCGGCGCTGGTTGCTTGTCGCCTGCCATTTCGTTGGGCCGCTGATCTTCTTCACGAACCTGACGCGCAATCCCTACGAAGGTCAGATCGCGCTGGTGCAGGCGGGATTGGCGCTCGGCCTGGCGGTCTGGGCGTGGGACGAAGCACGTCGACCCGGCGGCTGGCGGCCGCCGCAGCTTCCGGTTTCCCTGCCGCTGGCGCTGTTCGCGGCGCTCTGGGTCTTGAGCCTGGCTCGCTCATGGCTGGTCCACCCCGCGTTCTTCCGCCCGTCGATCGCGGCGTTGGGACTGCACGCGCTTTTCTTTCAGGGATCCGTCTGTGCCGCGGCGTTCCTGCTGGCGGCCGGGATCGCGGCGCGCGACGACGGCTCCGTGGACGTGTCGTTGGGCGCGTGGGTGGGCTTCGCACTGGGTTGGGGGTTGTTGTGGACGTTGTATCCGCAGGTTCGGGCCGCCGTCTACGCTCCGCCCGAGGACTTGTGGGCTTTTTTCTGGGATCCATACGGCGCGCTAGTCTGGTCGCTGGGCCTGGCCGGCGTCCTGCGCCTGACGCGGCGCGGGCGCGTGACGGATTTTCTTCACCTGGCGTTGTGCGTGGGCTTCTTGGCCTCGGCCTACGGCGTTCTGCAATATTTCAACCTGGATTTCATCTGGCCGTACGCGCTGAATCCTTACGGGGGCCGTGCGGTTTCGACGTTCGGCAACCCTAACTTTCTCTCCAGCTACGACGTTGCACTGATGCCCATTGCGCTGGCGCTGTTCTTGACCGAACGGAAGACGGCTCGACGTGTCGTTTACGCGGGGGTGTTCTTGACGCTGGAGGGCGCTTTGCTGGCCACGCTCACGCGCTCGTCGTGGGTGGGCGCGGGCGCGGCTTGTTTTGCTCTGGCCGCCTTCGCTCCCCTGCGCGAGCGTCTGCGACGCGACGCGCGCTTCGTCGGGCTTCTTCTGGCGGCCGCGGCCGCGCTCGCCGTGCTGTGGCCGTCCAGTTCGATCACGACCGGCTACACACCCACGGTGGTGGACCGCCTGACCGAGATCGGTGCTTTTCTCAAGCGCGACGGTTCCTACAGCCCTCTGCACCAGCGCGTGCTGATCTGGGGCAGCGCGTGGCTGATGGGCCGCGAAGCGCCCCTGCTGGGCAAGGGCGCGGGAGTCTTCGAGTTGTTCTATCCTTTTTATCAAGGCACGATGCTACACGCCTACCCGTTCTTCCACAACATGCGCACGCACGCCAACAACGCGCACAACGAGATCGTGGAGAATTTCGCGCAGGTGGGTCTGCTGGGCTTGGGCGCGTTCCTGGCCTTCTGGGCCGCGTTCTTCGAAGCGGCGCGGCGCTGGGGGCGCGGCCGCGCGGGCGCGGACCCGCTGTGGACGGGCGCGGTGGCCGGCTGCGCGGGCGTGCTGGTCGACAACCTGCTCAACGTTTCCTTGCACTTCACTGTGCCCGCCTTCCTATTTTGGTGGCTGGCTGGTACCGCCATGGGACGCGGCGAGCGCGAGGGCGCGACCACGCCTGCGCGGATTCTGCCGCAAGGGGCTGGCCGCGCCGCGGCGGCGGCGCTGACCCTGGCCGCCGCGGCCACGGTCTGGGTTTCGGTCCGGGTTTGGCGGCGCGAGGCCTGGTATTTTGCCGGGTTCAAGCGCTCGAAGGGAGGCGATCTGGTTCTGGCTCAAAGCGACCTGGAGCGCTCGCGCGCGATCGGCCCGCGGGAAGTCAACGCGCTCTATGAATTGGGCAACGTCTACGCGCGTGGTTCGCATCCGCACAAGGCCTCGGGCGCCTACCGCGCCGCGCTCTCGGCCAACGCCGGCTACGACGAAATTTACTTCAACCTGGGAACCCTCGACAACACGGTGCTTGCCCGCCCCGACGAGGCGCGCGGACTTTATCAGGTCGCCTGGGCCATCAATCCCTTGTCGAGCGGCCTCGATAACGCGCTGAGCGCGATCTATCTGCGCGATCCCGCCCGGGACGGCGACGCCGCTGAGCAGGTCCTGCGCCAAGCCACGCGCGATTTTCCGGAGAATCCCGACCACTGGAACAACCTGGGCTACGTGCTGGCCGCGCGTCGCGACTGGCCGGGCGCGGAAGCGGCCTACACGCGCGCCTTGGAACTCGCCCCCGACATGCCGACGGCCCTGCGCAATCTGGAGAGCGAGTCCGCGCAGTCCGGGCGTCCTCCGGCGCCCATCCTGCGGGCGCTGCGCGACCTTCAGACCGTGACCGCCGCCGTCGCGCGCCGCGACTCCTCCGACGCGACGCTGGCGCGGGCCGCTGCCGTCGTGCGCCTGGCGCCGGACATCTTGAAGGGACGCTTTTTGTATGGCAGCCTTCTGCTGGCTCGCGGCCGGGCCGCTGCCGCGCTGCCCGAATTGGAATACGTGGTCTCCCGCCTTCCCTCCAAGGCCGCGCCACGCCTGAACCTGGGCGCGGCCTACCGCGCGTTGGGCCGCGAGGCCGAGGCTCGGACGCAATTTCAGGCGGCGATCTCTGACGAGCCGAACAATCCCCAGGTGCTCGCTCAACTTCGCGCGCTGGGCGCGATCAAATGAACACTTGCCATGGCGGCCATATGTCCGCAATAATTCAGCAATCGCTATCGTTTATCCTGCCGTGGAAGGCTCCCGGAGTCGGGGGCCTCATTGTATGCCCGACCTGAAAATCACTATTATCCTCGCGCTTTGCCTGGCAGGGTCCTCCGTCCGCGCTCAGGACTCAGGCGACGAGCATCCTAGGCTGAGCCGTCAGATGAAATCCGCCATCCACCTTTATGAAGTCGGCGACGACATGGAGTCCATGAATCGCTTCATGGACATTCTGACGCACGGCGACCCGTCCGAGCGGCCGATGGCGAATCAGTATCTGAATTTAATTACGAAGCGCATGAGCAGTTCTGGAGGAGCGGGCGGCGCTCCGGCGGCTCCCGCCCCGGCGCCGACGCCCGCGCCCGTCCAGCCCCCGGTGGCCGTGGAATCCTCGGAGCCCGCGCCTCCGCCGGCTCCAGCCCCGAAGCCGGTGGAGGAAAATGTTCCGGTGGTCAAGCCGCCATCCTCTTCGGCGGAGCCGATGAGCGCGGCCAATAAGGTGTTGATGCGTCAGGAGATTCAGGCGCGCCTTCGCGCCGCGCAGGAGAAGAGCGTGGCGGATCTGCGCGAGCTCGACGGCGTGCGCGTGATCATGCGGGCCAACGGCAAGCCGGCCGCCATCGGCATACCGTCGCCGCTATTGTTCCGTTCCGGGATTTCCTTTCAACGCGACGCGGGGCGCATCCTGGACCCGCTGACGAAGCTGGTTTTCGCGCTGGGCGAAACCCAGGTCGTGATTCTGCCCGAAGGCACGGCCATCGGCGACGCGAAGGTTTTGGACATGCGCCGCACGATGGGCATCTCGGCGCATCTCTACGAAGAGGGCGTGGCGCCTCCGCGCGTGCGCGTGAACCTGCTGAACACTCAGGTCGATCTGCCCCGCGGCCTGCTGGACTTCAAAGGCGTGGTGATCACTTTCGTGTATGACCAACCAATGAACCTAGAGGCCGAAAGCGAGGTGGGCGACGAACTTGGCCCGCCCATCTCCTTGGGCGTTTTCCCGCCGCAACTGCGGCCCTCGCGCAATCAGGGCGCGATCATCGAGTTCTCGGTCTCCGATCCGCCATCGGGCCTGACCTCGTGGAAATTCCAGCTCCTTCAGCCCGCCGCCGGGGGGGAGGAATTGGCGCCGCTGCAGGAGGTCATCGGAGGAGGCCCCGTGTTCCATCAAATCTTTTGGAACGCGCGGCAGAACTATTTTGGCGCGCCGTTGGCACCGGGGCGCTACGAGTGCGTGCTGACCGCCACGGACACGAAGAACCGTCAGCGCGCCCTGCATCGCTGGATCACCGTCTTGGGCGAAAGCGAACCGGAGGAAAATCTGCTGGCGACGCCCGCCGAAAAGGTCCAGGCTGCGACGGTCGTGAGCGCGTCTGTCGCCGCTCCGGCCGCTCCGGGGGATGCTCTCCCCGGCGGCGACGCTCCCGCCCCTTTGGTCAAAGGCGTGAAGGCCGACGCGGAGATCGCGCCGAAGCCCGCTCATGTTCAGAAACCGACGCGGCGCGTGGCGAAACGAGCGGGGCGAAAGAAGAAGGTTCACGCGAAGGCCCAGCCCGATTCGAGCGACGCCGCAGCCGCCAAGCCCGGGCGCTACAAGCTTAAATTCGATCCGACCACTCATGAATTGACGGCCGCGGCTGAACGCGCGTTGGCCAAGGCGGCGGGAGCGTTCGCGCCCGGGGGAACGTTGAAGGTCATCGGGCACGCCGGCCCCGATGAGGCCGATGCCGCCGCTCTGGCCGATCGGCGCGCGAAGCTGGTCGTCGGCCTGCTGATCAACCGATATCAGATCGACCCGAAGAGCATCGAGATGTCGACGTCCGACGCGTCCGACGTGGCGATGGTCGAGGTGATCGTGGGCGGCAAGGACTAGGATGCCGGACCTAGACGACATCGTCGAGCAGCTCGCCTTCGGCAAAGAGAAGCGCAAGCCCGGTCCGAGCTTGGGTCTTTACCTGAGTCCGGACACGATCTATCTTGCGGAGTCGCACGTCGACCGAGCCGGGAAATTCGTCGTGGACCACCTGGTGCGCATCCCGATCCCGGCCGCGGTCAAGGGTGCTGGTGCGACGGCGACGATGAACACAGATTTCCTGGCCGATCCGCAGAAGATCGCCGGTCTGATTCAGCAGTCGATGGCGCAAACGCGCTGGAACTCCAAGAACGTCCGGGTCACCCTTTCTCATCACCTGGGCATGCTGCGGTATTTCACGATGCCGACTCTGGAGAAACGCTTCCTCCAGACCGCAGTGCCCTTGGAATCTAAAAAATACATCCCCATTCCGTTCGACGTTCTGGTCCACGACTTTCAAACGATGCCCCTGCCGCCTGACTCCGCGGGAAAGAGCCGCGTCGGCGTGCTGATCGCGGTCACACAGAACAAGAATGTGCCGAACATCATCGGCCTGCTCAACAGCCTGGGCCTGAAGCTCGATGGCTTGGAGGTCGCGCCCTGTTCCGTTCTTCGTTTGTGGCAGGCCGTGAATCCCTCGAAGGAAGTCGGGGCCTTCGCGCACGTTCACATGGACGGTGGCAACGTGCGCGTGATGGTCAGTGAGCACGGCGTGCCGATTTTCTTCCGCGAGGTCTTCCTGGGCTCTGATCCGACGCTCAACGATTTGCGTAAGATCGACCTGGCCGGCTGTCTGTCCTATATCCAAAAGCAGTTGGGCATCGCGAGCGTTTCTCGTGTCCGCGTCAGCGGCAATGTCGCCAACGTCGAGGAGCTTCGCGCGGCTTTTTCCGCTGAGGCGGGCGTCGAGGCGGAAATTCAGGACACCCCGGCATTGCTCTCGATCAAGAGCGGCGAGTGGGGCGGCTACGCGGCCTTGGGAGCTTCGGCGCACGCGCTGGTTTCCACGCCTTTGAAGCTGGACCTCGGCGCGCTGGACCGCGTCAGCGACGATGAGCGCCGCGTTTCGCGTGATATCCTGCTAACGGGCACGGCTTTTGCGGCTGTCTTGGCGGCCGCGGGCGCCTTCAAATCCGCGACTTACGCCTACCGGGCGCAGGAGCTCGCCAAATATCCTCTCGACGCGAATGTGAAAGCCGCGATCGGCACGATGCCGCCTGCTCAGATCGATACTTTGCTTGTCGAAATGCAGAAGCAGGCGACGGATCTTCAGGTCATCGTTCCGACCAATCGTCCGAAAATGACCGCCTTGCTCGCGGAAATCATTCAGCGGATGCCCGATAAAATTTGGCTGACACGAATCTCCATCTTCAGCCCCCTGGTGGAGGCAGAGCATTCCAAGTTCAAGATGGTTCTTGAGGGGCGCGCGCAGAGCGACTCTGTTTCAAGCGAACAGGCCGCGGCTTTCAAGTTTAAGGACGACCTGCTGCGTTCGCCTATGATCGGGCGTTATTTCAATATTCAAATCTCCCTGGAGAAGGGCGAGGGCACCAACGTGTCCCCGTCGTCGGGCATGGACCCGGAGCTCCTGCGCCAGAAGCTCGAGGATCGCACCAAATTCACTTTGGAAGTGAACTCAAAACACTGATGGCAGAGCCTATCGACCTGAAGAAATTTTCCGATCTCGCGGTCAAAGAGATTGAGCTCGTTTTTGGCACTCTCCGGGACAAAGGCGCCAAGCGATTCGGCCGGACTTTTGCCCTGGCGGGCATCATGATCGCCGCGTCCTACATGCTCGTTTATCGGCCGCCGCAAAATAAGAGCGAAAAGCTGGAGGCGCAGATCGCTCACGCAAAACAGATCTTCGACTACGGCGAAAAATATAAGGCCTTGCGCGAGCAAACCGTTGCCGCGTATTCGCGTCTTCCCTCCCCGACCGACCGCCCCCAGTGGTTGGCGAACTCGACGCGCGCGCTTTTGGAGGCCGGAAATCTGCAGAGCGACAATTTCGGGCCGTCGGACGAGACCGAGCACAACGGCCTGGTCTTTCAGTCCGCGATGATCTCCTTCGACGCGCATTTCTCGGACGTGTACGGCGTTCTGCTTCGCGCGGAGAACGCCCGTCCGCTGATGCACATCCAGCGCATCGACATGGCGAAGCTTCCACGAAGCGATCCGGACGATGCCGGAATCGCCCATATCGACTGCGACATCTCGACCGTGATTCCGATCAAGAGATTCCAATGAGCGAGAGCGAGGGACGCCGTCGCGGTGGGGCCGGCTGGCTGATTTTGGTCGCGGCGCTTGCCGTTCCCGGGTTCCTTTTTTATAACTGGTCGCGCAGCATGAAAGCGGAACACGAGCGGGCTTTGTCCGGCAAGGCGATGAGCCGGGCGGCAGAGGGCGCGTTGTTTGCAACGCCTCCCTCAGGAGGGCGCCTCGTTAATCCGATCGCGCCCGGCGCATCGGCGACAAATGTGCGCGCGTCGACCTCGACTCCCATGGCGACGACCGCGGCGGCGCGTCCGGCGGCATTGCCTTCAAAGAAAGTCCTTCCTTTGTCGGCGCCTTCCGTCCAGCCGAACGGGCCCGGCACTGCCGTCGCGGCGCCCGTGGTGTTGTCCAGCGCCGCGGTGACGCTGTCGCGCGACCCGTTCGTGTCGCCGCTGGACATCGTTCGTCAGCGCGAGGCCGCGGCGGAGCGCGAGCGTCAGCGACTGGCGGCGCTGGCGGCTTCGCGGCCCGTGATTCACCACCATGCTCGTCCCGTTGAGCGCAAGGTCGAGCAGGACGTCGAACTTCAGGGCGTGATCACGACGCCGGACGGCAGCGCCCGGGCCATCATAAACAACGAGACTTTGGCCAAAGGCGAGACCTTCCGCGCCCCGGGGCACGAAGGCCGGGTGACCGTCGAGGAGATTACGTCCGACACGGTCTGGTTTGTCTACAAGAAGCGACGCTTTAAAAAAGTCATCAGCAACGAGTAGTGCCTGGAGGCATCATGAGGCTCGTCACGCAGTCGCGACGCACGTCAATCCCGCGTTCCGCGGCGGCCCTGGCCGTCGGCGCGAGTCTTGCGTTTGGCGACGTTCCCGCCTATGCGCAGCGCCGCCAGGCCGAACCGGACGCCAATCCCGCGTTCCAGGGCCAGACCTCCGGGGCCCCCAGCGATGCGGGCGCGCCGGTCGCCGAACCGGGAATGGTGGCGCCGGCGGCGGCCTCTCCGGCCCCGGTCGGGTCCGATACCGCCTTGGGCGAGCCGCGCAGCGTGCAAAGCGTTCAGATCGGAGCCGCGCCCGCGCCAGTGGAAGCCGTGCCAGTGGAGACGACTCCGCTGGAGACGCGCGTGACCGTGCGCGTCAAGGGCGTGCCTCTGGCGACGTTCCTGGACACGATCTCGGCTCAAGCCAAGATCAACTTCATCATCACCGAAGGCCTGGAAGAGAAGCGCGTCACGGCCTTTCTCCAAAACGTGACGGTGCGCGATGCGCTGCAGGTTCTGCTCGAAATCAAAGGACTGACGTATCAGCGCATCGGTAAGACCAACACCTATGTCGTGACCCAGCGCTCAAAGCAGGCCGAGAATCTGGTGACGCGCATCTACGCGCTCTCCTACATACCGCTCATCGACCTGACCGCCAAGGATGTGACGTCTGTCGCCTCGAGCGCGTCCGGAGGCTCCCCGACCGGGGGTGCGCCCACACCTTCGCCCACGGCTGCGAGCGGCGGGACCGGTGGGACCGGCGGCGCCGGGGGGCCGGGAGGAGGAAACAATAAACCATGCTCTCCCAAAAACCGGACCATCGACATCGCGCGCATCCTCTGTTCGGTGCTTTCTAAATCCGGCGATATCGAGATCGAGCCGCGCACGAATTCGATCATCGTCACGGATATCCCCGAGAGCTTCCCGCAGGTGGAGCAGATCCTCTCCGAACTGGATAAGAAGGCCCCGCAGGTGCTCATCGAGACGCAGATCGTGGAAATCGATTCGACGCGCACGCGCAACCTCGGTTTCGAGTGGGGCGGTCAGAACGGCGAGTTGGCGACCTTCACCGGAGGCAAACGCGACACGACATTCCCTTTGAATATTTCTGGGACTCCGTCGAACACGCACTTTTTCGATCCGTTGCTGCTGCCGGGCGGCGTGATTAGCACGATCGGCATGCTCTCCGGAGGTGCCAGCGGCGCCGCGGCGCTGGGCACGACCGGCGCTGGCGGCGGCGCCGCGACCCAGAATACCCAACTGTTCGGTTCTTACCTGCAGACCAGCGTCCTGGACCTTACCTCGCTGGCGGTGACCCTGCGCGCTCTCGTGGAGAGCTCCGAGGCACGCTTCTTGGGCAAGCCCAAAGTCCTGACGCTGAACAACAAGACCGCGACGATCGAGATTCAGCAGGACCAGGCCGTCGCGATCGAAAGCACCTTGGCGGGAGGCTTCGGGGTCACTCAATCCGTTCAGCAGGCCGAACGCTACAACACCGGAGTCAAGCTGAGGGTCACGCCTCAGGTCAACAAGGACGGCTATATCACCATGTTGCTGGAGCCGACGTTCGCCAACGTCGAGCAGTCGGTGGTTTCGACGGCGGCCAACCCCGTCTACGACCCGCTGACGCGCGCCAGCGTCACTCTTGTGCGCGTCAAGAACGGGCAGACCGTGGTCATCGGCGGTCTGCTGGAGTCCAACGAGACGAAGGATGTGCGAAAGGTTCCTTTTCTCGGCTACATCCCGCTGATCGGCTGGCTGTTCACGAGCAATCTCTACACGCGCACCAACACCGATCTGGTCATCTTCATCACGCCGACCATCGTCAGCGACTAAATCCGTCCGACTTGCGCGGTCCGGGGCTTGACAAGCGACGGGGTCCGGCTATACTTCGGTTACAGCGAGAGGAATGTATCCACTATGGCCGAAACACTTGCCGATATTTTGGTGACGAGCGGGGTTCTGACCCTCGAGCAGAAGGACAAGGCGCTCAAGGTCGCGACGCAGACGAAGTGCCAGTTTTCCGAAGCGGCCGTGAAGCTTGGGTTTACCAAGGAAGAAGACATCGCGATCGCCCTGTCCAAGCAGTATGGCGTTCCCTACGCCTCGCGCGACAACAAGATACTGAAAGCCGAGAAGGGCCAGAACCTGGAGAAGATTCTGCCCGAGGCCTACGCGCGGCAGAATTTCATCCTCCCGCTCTTCCAGGACAACAACGTGCTCGCGGTCGCCATGTCGGAACCCGAGAACATGCTGCTGCTCGACAACGTTAAAATGCTGACGGGCCTGGAGGTTCAGGCTTTCATTTCGACGAAGACTCAGATCATCAAGGCGATCGATGAATTCTACCTGGGCGGCAGCGCCATCGACCGTACGCTGGACAGCAAGAACGCCTCGGATGAGGTCGAAGAGGCGGTGCAGACGGGCGACGAGCGCCTCAACCTCGACCAGGCCTCGGCCGACGCGCAGGGAGCGCAGGTCGTTTCCCTGGTCAACGCGATCCTCAAGCAGTCCATCCAAGAGCGCGCTTCGGATATCCACATTGAAAAATACGACGACCGCATCAACATCCGCTTCCGCATCGACGGCGTGCTCTATGAGCGCACGCCGCCGCCCAAGCAGATGTTCAACGGCATCGTCTCGCGCCTGAAGATCTTGTCCAAGCTGGACATTGCCGAGCGGCGGCTTCCGCAAGACGGCCAGTTCTCGATCAAGGTTCAAAACCGCGTCATTGACCTGCGCGTCTCGATTTGTCCCTGCGTGTTCGGCGAGAAGGTCGTTATGCGCCTTCTCGACAAGGGCGCCGTGGAGCTCGACATCAACAAGGTCGGTTTGGACCCGCGGCAGCGCGACGACATCATCGAGGCGGCCAACCGGCCACACGGCCTGTTCTTCATGACCGGCCCGACCGGTTCGGGCAAGACCACGACGTTGGGCGCGATTCTGAACACGATCAAGAACCCCGAGATTAACATCATGACCATCGAGGACCCGGTCGAGCTCAAGATCGAGGGCATCAACCAGGTCCAAGTGCGCGCGGCCATCGGACTGACGTTTGCCTCGGCGCTACGCTCCTTCTTGCGTCAGGACCCGGACGTGATCTTGGTTGGAGAGGTTCGCGACCAGGAGACCGCGCAGACCTGCCTGCGCGCGGCACTCACGGGCCACCTGGTGATCTCGACTCTGCACACCAACGACGCTCTGTCGTGCGTCGTGCGTTTGATCGACATGGGCATCGAACCGTTCATGCTCGCCAACTCCCTGCAGCTGGCCGCGGCCCAGCGCTTGGTGCGCCTGCTCTGCCCGCACTGCAAGAAGCCGGCGAAGGTTCCGCTGGAAATGGCGCAAACGGTGGTGAAGGAAGCCCTGATCGAACAGGCGCCGGACCCCGCTTCGGTCGTCTTCTACGAGGCGCGCGGCTGCGACCGCTGCTCCCGCACCGGCTACGCCGGCCGCAAGGCGATTTACGAGGTGTATAAGCTCAACGGCGCGATGCGCGAGATCATCTACCGCTACGGCGGAGACATCGGCCGTCTGCGCGCCGCGGCCGAAGAGGCGGGCATGTGGACCATGCGTGCCAGCGGTTTTCGCAAGGTTATCAACGGTCTGACGACCATCGAGGAAGTGATGTCCGTCACCGTCGCGGAGTGATGCCCCCGGCGACGTCTGGGAGAGCACAGAAATCGCACAGGTGGTTGCCTTGACAAGGACGTAGGGGCGTATTACACTGCCTCTACACCCCGATTTATGGCGCGATACTCTTATACCGTCCAAGACAGCCGAGGCGAAACCAGCTCCGGAGCCATTGAGGCTACCGACGAGAACGAGGCCATATCGGCCCTGCAGTCGAAGGGCTACTTCATTCTTTCGATCAGCGCCGACAAGGCCGCCGGCAGCAGTTCCTCCAAGGGCGGCGGGTCCGTCGCCATTCAGGATCTCGTTTTCTTCTCCGAACAGTTGGCGACGCTGCTCAACGGCGGCGTTCCTCTGGTCCGCGCTCTGTCCTTGCTGGGGGAGAACTCGGGTTCGAAGGGCCTCCAGTTCGCGTTGGCGCAGGTCACCAAGGACGTGGCCAGCGGCACGGCGCTCTACAAAGCTTTGGAAAAGCATCCCAAAATATTCGACACCCTTTGGGTCTCGCTGGTCCAAGCCGGTGAAATGGGAGGCCAACTGCCGAAGGTTCTCAAGCAGATCGGCGCCTACCTGGCTTCGCAAGCAGAATTGCAGGGCAAGATCATCACGGCGCTGGCCTATCCCGGCGTGCTGATGACGGTTTCGCTCGGCGTGCTGCTGTTTTTTATCGTCAAGATCGTTCCGGTCTTCGCGGACATTTTCGCGGGCTTCAACATCAAACTGCCGCCCCTGACCCAAGCCATCATTTTCGTCTCGCACCTGATCGTCCACCACTTGGCGGGCCTGATCACCAGCATGGTGGGCTCGTATTTTGCGTGGTCCGCGTATACCTCGACGGAGCCGGGGCAGGAAGCGAAGTGGAACATGATCATGGGTTTTCCATTTTTCGGCGATTTCGTTAAAAATATCCTCATTGAGCGGCTGCTGACCACTTTGTCGACTTTGATCGAGTCCGGCGTGAGCATTCTGAGCGCCATCACCGTGCTGGAGGGGGTCTTCGCCAAAAACATCATCTTCCGGCGCGTTTTGGGCGCGGTCAAGAACGACGTCGCCAGCGGCAAATCAATTTCACAGTCGTTTAAGAAGACCGGCGTCCTTCCCAATCTGGTCACGGAGATGATCTTCATGGGCGAGGAGTCCGGTAAGCTTCCGGATATGCTCGTGACCCTTTCGTCTTTTTACAAGGAGCAGATTGACCAGTTCACGCGGCGCTTCAACTCGATCATCGAACCGCTGATGGTGGTGGCGGTCGGCGCGATCGTCGGCGTCATCGTCCTGGCGGTGTTCCTGCCGATCTTCAAGCTTTCGACCATGGGAGGCGGACATTGATGAGACGCGCGCGATCTGGCGGCTACACGCTGATGGAGCTTATCACCACGGTTCTTCTCGTGGGGATATTGGCGGCGTTCGCGGTGCCTCAATATTTGAAGACCGTGGAGACGAATAAATTCGACGACGCCGTGGGTCTGACCAACCAGATCGGCATGACCAACCGGATGTTCGCGCTCGATCATGCCGGCGTTTATACCCAGGGCGCCTTCGGCGGCACAAGTTGCAACTGCAACAGTGGCACTTGCTCAAGCTATAATCCGATCCTGGCGCCGTTTACTAAACCATGCGCGCTCGTGTGCTGCAACTATCTCGGCGACCAGAACTGGAGCCAGAAGCCGTACACGTTCTACGCCTGCGATCCGGGCAGCGGCGGCGGCGGCGGCCCCTGCTCGTCGACCTACGTTTCCGGCGCGTCGCGTACGAATGGCGCGAGTCCGGGCACCACTTTTTCGCCCTACACGGCTTGGAGCGTTTATATGAATTCGTCGGGGGGTATCTATTCGCTTGGCGGCGCGCCGACTCCGACCTATTGATGCCCGTCACCTCGGCGGCTACACGCTCATCGAGGTGGTGGTGGCTTTGCTGGTGTCGGCGATTATCGCGACGGCGGTCATGAGCGTCGCGCTCACCGCGAAGATGAACGGGGGACAAAACGGTAAAACCGACCGGCACGAGATCGCGGGGGAGGCCGTGAAGAACATCTCCTCGGCGTTGCGCAACTTCGCCAGCGGCTGCTGCGACGTGCAAAAGGGATGCAATCCGAACGGTTACGGCGCCGGGAACTTGTGGACGTGCTACCCGATTTCGGGTCCGAATGTGAACGATCCCTCCTACCACGGCTGGACGTTCAACAACTATCCCTTGGCGACCGGGCCTGTGGGCGACTCCGGTTTTGCCGGCCGCTACGCGCTGCTCAACGGAACACATATCTTGACGAACGTTCTTCCGTCTTGGTTCACCGCGGCGCCATACAACGCTCAGGTGAGCTACACGGTGAATGCGGCTGCAGGTGTCCCGTACACACTGCCCGCCGCTTTCCCCGCCACCCCGGTCATGCCGCCGGTCTATGTCAGCGTCACCTGGACGGAACCGGTATCCCCATGAAAAATCAACGGCGTGGCTTTTCGTTGCTTGAGTTAGTGCTTGCGCTTTCTTTCGCGGCGATCGTTCTTTATGGGATCACCAGCGTGTTCACTTCATTGACGAAATTCGAATTCGAGGCCGTGCGCAAAAACTCGGTCGACGGCTGGTCCCAGGCGTCGCTTTCATCCATGACCAAGGAGATCGAGGACGCCACGATAATCTACTTCCCGAGCGCGGCGTTCGCCGGCCTCTCTGGGGTGTCCGCGACGAACGGGATACTCGGTTGCACGAACTGGTCGACGATGCTCAACAACGGCCTCAACAACGCCACCTCTGGTGGGCCGCTCGATCCAAGCTTGCCGGTGGTTCAGTTCTACTACTGCTATGACGCCACGTCCGGACCCACTCCAGCGCCGAGCATAAATCCAGTCGCCTACCTAAGACGCATCGCGGCCTCCGGGGCGGCCGTGACCTGTCCGGCGGTGGGGGCCGTGAACCCCGGAACCTATCCTTGCCACGGAGGTTCCGTTCTGCCGCGCCAAACTTCGAACGATGTGATCGCCACGAACGTCAACCTCACTCCCGGCAACACGGATATGTTTTTTTACTACAAGAGCGGCCCGGCCGAAGGCGTCAGCTTGAACTTTCTCGTTGGCAATCCTACGCCGGGCCCGCCCGGTGGTTCGCAATCCGGCGTGCCTTCCGCGGCGAACATAACGAATCCCCAAACGCTCTTGGTCCAGACGTCGATCGCCTTGAACAGGCCGTACATGAACTCGAACGACTGATGAACAAGCGCGGCAGCATCCTTCTTCAGGTGCTTGTGACCGGGGTCATCCTGGCGATGATCTCCGCTGCCATTCTGCGCCTCACCCTGGGATCTTCTTTCCTGACGGCTCGAGTCAACGGCGAGATGGTCCAAAAGCGCGCCGATGAGGGTGGTCTGGCGCGGCTGTCCGCGTATTGGAATGCGAACGGCTTGTGCACGAGCAACGTGACCATCGGTTATTCGTGTTCCGGAACATCCGGCTCTTGCAACTGTGTCTGCACCCCGACCAACATGTCCGATCCGTCCGTGAATGTGACTTGGCTCGGGCCACCGGCGGCGCCGGTGGGTCCGCCGTTCACCGCTCCGGGCCAATGCCAAGTGACCGTGACTGCGGTCGACACGGTCGGCCTGGCTGCGTCGGACCAGGCTGCCTCCACTTATTGACCGTGCGCCGACTCTACGTCACCGCCGACGATTTCGGCGATTCTGCGGAGGTCAATGAGGCGGTGGTGCGCGCCTACCGCGAGGGCGTGCTGCGCTTTGCGAGCCTCATGGTTCTACGCCCCGCCGCTCGCGCCGCGGCCGCGCTCGCCCGAGAGAACCCGGGATTAGGCGTAGGCCTGCATTTGGAGTTGTGCGCCGACGCGCCCGAAAAGGCGGGCCTTCGTTATTTTTTCGACGCGCGCGCACGCGCCGGGGTGGAGGCTGAGATCCGTGCGCAGATCGAGGCCCTGCGCGCGCTGGGTGTCACGCCCACTCATATCGACGGCCACATCAACGTCCACGTCCATCCGGTCATTTTCCCGGCGGTGTGCCGCGTGGCGCGCGAGTACGGCATACCGCGCGTGCGACTGCCGTCCGGAGAATTTGCGGCAAGCCTGTCCGCTGCGCCCGATGATCCGGTCATCCCGCGCCTGGCGCTGGCGGGCACGTTCGCGGCGATGGGCGTTTGGGTGCGTGGGGCGGCGCGCGGCCTGGAGGTTCCGACCACGTGGGGGCTTCTGCGTTCGGGACGCATGAGCGAGGACTACGTGGTCGGTCTGCTCTCGCGCCTGCCGCAGGGTCCGACGGAAATCTACTTCCATCCGCACCAAGATCCCGCCACGGCCGCCCACGGCACGCCGACGGCCACGCACCAGTCCTACAGCGAGCTTCAGACCTTGCTCAGCCCGCGAGTGCGCCGTGCGCTGGAGGAGTCCGGCGCTGAGCTGGCGAGCGTGGGCGACGCGTCAGACGCGCGCTGAGGCGCGCGCGCGGCGCTGATGCGCCGCATAAAAGCCCAGGCCCAGACCGGCCCAACAGACCTCGCGCACGTGCCGGATGATGCCCACGGTAAAGCCCGTCGCCACAGGCAGGCCCAGCCCCGCGAAGATGGCCACCTTACCGCCTTCCTGCGTACCCAGCTTGGCCGGGACCCAGAACGCCAGCGCGTCGACCAGATTCGAGAGGAACTCGATGGAGAACGCGGTCTCCACTCCGATGGGCAGGCCCAGAAAGCGGCAGATCAGCCAGACCTCGGCCGCGCCCCAGGCGTAGCCCAACATGAAGAGGCCGATGGAGCCTAGCAGCCGCACGGGATGGCGGCGCAGATAGGATTTGAGCAGGGCGCGCACGGGAGCGCTGCGCTCCACGGCGTCTGGGAAGCGGCGCGAAAACCACAGCGGCGGCTCGATGAGCAGGAGGCAGACTCCCAGCACCAGTCCGAAGAGGATCGAGCCCACGCCGAATGCGCCGAACGTCGCCTCGCGGCCGGGGAAATCGAACAGGTGGGCGTGCAGAAGATAGCCCAGGCCGCTGAGAATGAAGAACGCCTGGCCGACGGTCTGCGTGACCTTGGCGACCAGCACGCTGGTCGTCTTGACCTCCGCGGGCAACGGCCCGGGCAGCATGCCTGGGCGGATGAATTCTCCGGCCACGTTGGCGCTCGGAGTTAGATAGTTGACCCCGTCTCCCGCGATGCGCACTCGCACCAGATCTCGGAAGCGGACGCCGCCGGCGCTTTCCGGCGGAAACGCCAGCTTCCAGCCCATCGCGTTGAGCATGTGATCGAAAATCTGGAAAGGCAGGATCACGGCAAAGCCCCAGCCGAAGCCGGCGACCTGGCTCCAGACCCGCCGCGGATCGAAGGACCAGAGCAGGTAGAGAAAAGTGGCGCCGCCCAGTAAGAGAACGACGGGCGTGAAATAATCGCGCAGCTTGCGAAGCACGATCTAGGGCTCGAAGGCCAGCGCGCGGCGCGGGGCGGCCGAGGCCACGGGAGTAAGCTGGCCGCGGTGGCCCACGTCATAGAGCTGCCCGCGCCAGAGCACGCGCGAAGAGCTCCACGCGGCGAGCCAAGCCACGAACGCCGACCATTCACCCAGCGGGATCAGCAGAAGCGCGGCCGCGTCCCGGCGCGAGCCAGCCGCCCGCGTCAGCGCGTCCGCCGCGAATGCCTTGGCCGCCCAGACGGCGGCCATCAGGCACAGCACGGAAGGGGCGGGCCCGACCAGCAGGGCGGCAAGCGTCAGCAGGGAGAAACCATGCAGGACCACGCTTCCGGCGTGGCCGGCGGGCTGGCAGAGGCGGATCGTGCGCGCCCAACGCGTCATGTGCCGGAAGTGCTCGGCGCCGTCGTCGATGTCAGGGAGGACGGAGGCCAGCGCGTCGGCGATTTCCAGTCGCCAGCCGGCGGCGCGGATGGATTCGCCCAACCAGTAGTCATCGGCCAAATGGTCGGCTAAGTTCTCGAAACCGCCCGAAGCGTCGAAGGCCGCGCGGCGCACCATCATCGCCGCGCCCATCGCAAAGCGCATCCCAAACGAGGCCGCCGTCAGCGCCTGGGGCAGGAAGCCCGCGTTGACCGCGAGGGCTTCCAGTCGTCCCCACAGACCACGTGCGTCGGCGGCCTCGTAGAAGGCGGTGGTCAGGCCCGTGGCCGGTTCGGCGAAAGGCGCGGCCATGCGGCGCAGAAAATCCGGCGCCACGCGCACGTCGGCGTCGGACAGCAGGAGTAGGTCGTATTTAGCGAACGCGTAGGCGTTCGCCATGTTGTTGACCTTCGGGTTGAAGCCCAGGCGGTTCTTGGAAACCACCACCTCGATGTCGACCTGAGGAAACTTCTTGCGCATGCGCGTTGCGACGGCCAGCGCGGGATCGTCGGGGTTCTGGAGGCAGAGGATCATCTGAAAACACGGATAATCCAGGCGGCAGAACGAAGCCAGATTTTCCTCGAGCGCGCCCTCGGCACCCTTTAGGGGTTTGATGATCGTGACCGGCGGCATTGGGGCGGCCGTCGGCGAGTGCCGCGCCGCGCGCAGACGCCGTGCGCCGACCACTCCAGCGAAGACGAAGAACGCGACGGTGAACGCGCCGCAGGCCAGCGCCACCCAGCGCAATCCTAAGGCGAACCCGGAGAGTACGACGACGGCCGAAGGCGCCATCGGCGCGGCTAGACGGCGGCCGTCGGCCGGACGTCCTTCTCGGCCGCCGGGGCGGCCGTGCGCGACGCGGCGGGCTCCTGGCGTCCGCGCAGGTATTTCAGGAACTCCTGTCCCTCGCGCAGGCGGCGGCGGCGTTCGATGGGATCCTTGGCCATGTTCACGAGCATGCGCAGGATCGGCGTGGGGCGCGCGTAGAACTTCGAGTAGAAGCGCTTGACGCCCGCCTCGATCGCGGCGGCCTTCAGGTGCGGGTATTGGATGGCCGCGCTCTGCGTGCCGTCGTTGCGCACCAGGATGCTGTCGTCATACCACTTGTTGGTCATCGCCTGGCGGTAGAGCTCGGTGCCGGGATAGGCGGCGGCGAGCGAAACCTGGATGGTGTCGACGTTGAGGGCGCAGGCGAACTTGATCGATTCCTCGATGGTTTCCTTCGTCTCGCCGGGCAGGCCCAGGATGAAGGTTCCGTGGATGATGATGCCGAGTTTGCGGCAGTTCCTGGTGAACTCACGCGCGATGTCCACGCGCACGCCCTTCTTGATGTTGTTGAGGATCTGCTGGTTGCCGGACTCGTAGCCGACCAGCAGGAGCCGCAGGCCGTTGTCCTTGAAGATCTTGAGGTATTCGTAGGGGACGTTCGCGCGGGAGTTGCACGACCACGTGATGCCGAGCTTGCCCAGGCCCTTGGCGATCTCGGCGGCGCGCGTGAGGTCGGCGGTGAACGTGTCGTCGTCGAAGAAGAACTCCTTGACCTCCGGGAACATCTTCTGCGCCTTGGCCATCTCGGCGATGACGGCCGAGGCACTCTTGGTGCGGTAGACGTGGCCGCCGACGGTCTGCGGCCACAGGCAGAACGAGCAGCGCGCGGGGCAGCCGCGGCCGGTGTAGAGCGACAGGTACGGGTGCTTGAGATAGCCGATGTAGTAATTCGGGATATGGAGGTCTCGCTTATAGACGTCCAGCACGGACGGCAACGCGTCCATGTCCGCGATCAGGGAGCGGTCGGGGTTGTGGATGACCTGGTCGTCTTTGCGGAAGGACAACCCGGCGATGCTTTCATAGGGGCGGCCTTCGGCGACTTCCTTGAGCGTGAAGTCGAACTCCTCGCGGCCGACGAAGTCCAGCACCGGCGCGGCCTTCAGCGACTCCTCGGGCAGGACCGCCACGTGCGCGCCGACGAAGCCGATGCGCATGTCCGGGTTCTGTTTTTTAAGCGCCTCGGCGACCTTGGCGTCGTTGTCGAAGGACGGAGTGGAGGTGTGAATCACGCAAAGCTCGAAGCCGCGTGCGCGGCGCAGCACTTCCTCCAAGTCGAGGTCGTCGGCCGGCGCGTCGATGATCTTGGAGTTGGCGATGAGCGCGGCCGGCTGGGCCAGCCAGGTGGGATACCAGAACGACTTGATCTCGCGGCGGGCCTGATAGCGGGCGCCGGCGCCCCCGTCGAAGCCTTCATAAGAGGGGGGGTTGAGGAAAAGCGTGCGCATCGTGGCCATAATTTCTCCGTGATCGTCGTATGAAGGATTTATTTTACCAAATTCGACCCGCGAATGGACGAGCCGTCGTCGGGGCGCCGACTCCTGGCGGACGGGTCACTCATCTGTTAGACTGGTTCCATGCGAATGTGCGCGTGGCTTTTGATCGCGGCTCTTTCAGGGAGTTCGGCGCGCGCGCAGGGCGGCTGGCAGTGGCATGAGACCACCACGCCGCACTTTTCCGTGCACCACCAGTCGGTGTGGCTGCCGGAGGGGTTGACGATGGGCCTGGAGAAGATCAACTTCCGCCTGCACATGGACCTGGGCATCTTCTCCAACTGGTCGTCGTCGGGGCGCGTGGCGGTCTACATTTACAAGAACCAGCAGGCCTACGCCGGCGGCCGGTTTCATCCGCCGTCTTGGTCCAACGGCGTGGCGATCTACGACAAGAAGGCCGTGGCCATCCCCGCCATGCACTCGCGCGCGCAGATGCTGCGCGTGCTGGCCCACGAGAACACCCACCTCATCTTCGTCAACTACTTCCGGGAGTCCCACCGCGACCCGCCGGCCTGGGTCAACGAGGGCCTGGCCATGTTGGAGGAGGCGGACTCGCCCGAGAGGCCTCAGACCTCGGTCTGGTATCAGAACATGGTGGAGATGAACCCCCAGCGCTGGTTTCCGCTGGAGAAATTCTTCGCGATCTCGCCCACCACGGACCTGGTCAATGATCCCAACCTGGTCACTATTTTTTACGTGCAGGCCTACTCGCTGACGCATTTCCTGATGCGCAAGCACACGAAGATGCAGTTCAAGTCCTTCTGCGACCACCTGCGCGCCGGGGATTCCGTCGCCGATTCCCTGCGCCTGGCTTATCAATACGAGACGGTGGGCGACTTCGAGCGCGCCTGGCGGCGCTGGCTGGCCCTGCCCGAGCACCTGCGCCGCGTGCAGGAACTGCCGTTGGCCGACCGCGACCAGGACACCGCCGTGGACCAGGCCGGCGTGGCCAACGACGGCAGCGGCGGCTTCAGCGAGCACTCCGCAGGCTTCGGCTCCGGCTTCTCGGTCTGGAAGGTGCGCGAGCCCAACGCCTTCGGCCGGCCCCTGCCCATGCCGACCTTCGCCCCGCAGGCGCCGTCGACGCAGTCCAACCCCTGAGGCGGTCTTAGACGGCGGCCGCGAGCTCGGCCAGGCAGACGCCGGTGTGCGAGGCCGCGGCGCGCCTCAGGTCGTCGGGGCGGCCGACCGCCACCAGCTGCCCGCCCTTGTCGCCGCCGTCGGGGCCCAGGTCGATGAGCCAATCCGAGGAGCGCATCACGTCGGTGTTGTGCTCGATGACCAGCACGGAGTTTCCGGCGTCCACCAGGCGGTGCAGGACCTCTAAGAGCTTGGCCACGTCGGCGAAGTGGAGGCCGGTGGTGGGTTCGTCCAGGATGTAGAGCGTGCGGCCGGTGCCGCGGCGCGCCAGCTCGGTGGCCAGCTTGACGCGTTGGGCCTCGCCGCCGGACAAGGTGGTGGCGGCCTGTCCCAACGCGATGTAGCCCAGGCCCACGTCTTCCAAGGTCTGGAGAACGCGCGCCATCGGCGCGTGGGCGCTCAAGAACACGCGCGCCTCGGACACCGACATGGCCAGCACCTCGGCGATGTTCTTGCCTTTGTAGCGCACGGAAAGCGTCTCTTCGTTGAATCTCTGGCCCCGGCACTCGTCGCAGGGCACGTACACGTCGGGCAGGAACTGCATCGAGATCTGCAGCAGCCCGTCGCCCTGGCAGTTCTCGCAGCGGCCGCCCTTGACGTTGAAGGAGAATCTCCCGGGTTTGTAGCCGCGCGCCTTGGCCGCGGGCAGGAGGGCGAAGAGGTCGCGCACCGGGCCCCAGAGGCCGGTGTAGGTCGCGGGGTTGGAGCGCGGCGTGCGCCCGATGGGAGCCTGGTCGACGACGATGACCTTGTCCAGCTGGTCGACGCCCAGCAGGTCGCGGTGCCGGCCGGGGGCGTCCTTGGCGCCGTGGAGCTTCTGCGCCAAGGTCTTGTAGATGATCTCGTGGACCAAGGTCGATTTCCCGGACCCGGAGACGCCGGTGACGCACACCAGTTCTCCCAGCGGCACGTCCACGTCCACGTTCTTGAGGTTGAACTGCCGCGCGCCGCGGACCTTCAGCCAGCCCGCGGGCGCGCGCGACTTCGAAGGCGGCGGGCGCTGGCCCTCGCCGCGCAGGTAGGCCCCGGTCAAGGATTCCTTGGACTTTAATATATCGCCGAGACGGCCTTCGGCCACCACGCGCCCGCCGTGCACGCCCGCGCCCGGGCCGATGTCGACGATCCAGTCCGCGGTGCGGATCGTCTCCTCATCATGTTCGACGACGATCAGCGAGTTGCCCAGGTCCCGGAGACGGCGCAAGGTGGTGAGAAGGCGCGCGTTGTCGCGCGGATGCAGGCCGATCGACGGCTCATCGAGCACGTACATGACGCCGGTCAGCCCCGAGCCGATCTGCGTGGCCAGGTGGATGCGCTGGGCCTCGCCGCCGGCCAGCGTTTCCGAGGCGCGGTCGAGCGTCAGGTAGTCCAGGCCCACGGCGGAGAGAAACTCCAGGCGCGAGATGATCTCCTTCATGACCTGGCGCGCGATCTGACGCTCGACGTCGCTCAAGCTCAGGGCCTTGAAGAACGCGAGCGCCTTCTCGACGGAGAGCACGACGACCTGATGCACACCCAGGCCGCCGATCTTGACGGCCAGCGCCTCGGGCTTGAGGCGCGCGCCGCGGCAGGCCGGGCAGGTCTTCTGGGACATGAAGCGCTCGGCGATGGCGCCCTTGACGAACTCGGACTCGGACTCCGCCATACGCCGCTCCAGATTCTTGACCACGCCCTCGAACTGCTGCTCGTTCTTGGCCCAGGACGGCTTGTAGGTCCCGCCGCCGCGCAGCAGGATCTCGCGGTGCTTGTCGGAGAGCTTGGCCCAGGGCACGTCGGTGGGAATGGAGAACTGCGCGCAGACCTGCTCCAGAATCTCCGTGTAGTAGCCCGACCAGGAGCGCTTCCAGCGGTTGGTGCGGGTGGTCACCGGGTCGGCCCAGGCCGCGATCGCGCCGTCTGCGATGGTGCGCGCGGGGTCCGGGATCACGCGGTCCTCGTCGACCTCGGTCTTGATGCCCAGGCCGCCGCAGGACGCGCACGCGCCGTAGGGAGAGTTGAAGGAAAACAGCCGCGGCTCCACTTCGGGCAGCGAGAGGCCGCAGTTCGGGCAGGCGTGGTGCTCGGAGTGCAGGCTGCCCGCGGCGGGGTCGTCGGCGGGCTCCACGCGCGCAAGGCCGCGCGACTCCTTGAGCGCGATCTCGATGGAGTCGTTGAGCCGCGCCTTCTCGGCGGCGGAGACCTTCAGCTTGTCGACGAACAGCTCGATGGTGTGCTTTTTATAGCGGTCGAGCTTCGGCGGGGAGGCCAGTTCGTGGACCTTGCCGTCCGTGCGCGCGGTCGCAAACCCGGAGCGCGCCAGGCGCTTGTAGAGGTCCTCGAACGTGCCCGGCCGCGCCTGGATCAGCGGCGCGTAGACCGCCACGGACTGCCCGGCGCGCGCGCGCAGCACCTCGGAGACGATGGCCTGCGCGGACTGCTTCTTGATGCGGCTGCCGCAGTTCGGGCAGTGCGGCACGCCCACGCGCGCGTAGAGCAGGCGCAGGTAGTCGTAGATCTCCGTGACGGTGGCCACGGTGGAGCGCGGGTTGTGCGACGGATTTCTCTGCTCGATGGCGATGGCCGGCGACAGGCCCTCGATCAAGTCCACGTCGGGCTTGTCCATCATTTCCAGGAACTGGCGGGCATAAGCCGACAGCGACTCGACGTAGCGCCTCTGCCCCTCGGCGTAGAGCGTGTCGAAGGCCAGCGAGGACTTGCCCGAGCCCGACAGACCCGTGACCACCACGATCTTGCCGCGGGGGATGTTCAGGCTGACGTTCTTGAGGTTGTGCTGGCGCGCGCCGACGACGCGGATCATGTCCATGAACGTCCATTTTATCATTTCCGGCCGTGGAGCTTCATTGGAATGGAACAAAAGAGGGGGTCGCCGCGTATGTTTGGTGAGCTGGGCCCTAAATTCAATCCCGACTAAAACAGTCAACTGACGCTGGAGTCACCAAAATGAGCATCCTCGACGATTGCCGTGCGCTGAGCGACTCGGACCTGGAGCAGGCTTTGGCGTTTCTCGCGGAGCGGGAAAAGCACGGTCTGACGAAACTTCTCGCGCATCTCGCGGAGTACGACCGCCGCCAGTTGTGCGTCAAGCTCGGCCATTCCAGCCTCTACCAATATTGCCTCCAGGTCCTACATTACGACGAAGGAGGGGCTTTTCGCCGCATCCGCGCGGCGCGGGTGGCGCGTCGCTGGCCGGAGGTTCTCGGCCTTTTAGAGAGTGGCGCTCTCCATTTGACGGCGCTTGTCGTGCTTCATCCCGTGCTCACGGACGCAAATAGAAAGGAGCTATTCACGCTCGCCGCTGGGAAAACGCGTCGCGAGCTCGACGCGCTGGTCGCGGCGCGCCTTCCGCGCCCGGCGCAGGCGGATTTCTCCCGACGCTTGCCGGTTCCCGGAGGCTGGAGCGTCGCCGTCGCGGCTCCCGTCGACGCCGTTGAAGCTGTTTCTTCCGCGTCGTCGCCGCTGGGACCGAACGTCCCATCCGGAGGCGTCCCGGCGCCCGGATCCGCGGTCCCCGTGTCACGGGATAATGCCCGTCCCTGGGAGTGGCAGGCGGTCGTTCATACGGCCTTGGATCGCGTGCGCATCGGCTTCGACGCCGGAATCGGGGTGCTGAATCTTATTGATCGTGCGCGTCAGGTCCTGCGTCATAAATATCCCGAAGGCCGTTTGGAGGACGTGGTCAAAGAGGCGTTGGAAGCTTTGCTGGATCGGCGCGATCCCCAGCGCCGCCTGACGCTCAAGCCCTCGCTCGCGGGCAGCGGCACGGCACCCTCCGCCGCCGCCGGCCCGGCGTCGTCTTCCTCTTTCGTGCCGCGCGGCTGGCGGGCGGGACGCTACATCCCCGCGTGGGTCAAGCGCGCGGTCTGGGAGCGCGACGAAGGCCGCTGCGCATGGCGCTTTGCCGACGGCACGCCGTGCGGGTCCAAGGACTGGATCGAATACGACCACGTGCGCCCGTTCGCCAAGGGCGGGCGTTCCGACACGCCGCGCAACATCCGTCTCTTGTGCCGCGTCCACAACCAATTGGCCGCGGCCGCGCAGGGGCTCAGCGCGAAAGCGCCCGGCGGAAAGTGATGGGCCGGCGCAGGCGGTCGTTCTTTTTCGGGTAGTTCAAGGTATAGTGCAGGCCGCGCGACTCCTTGCGCGCCAGCGCGCCGCGGATCACCAAGGTCGCCACGTCGGCGATGTTGCGCAGTTCCACGATGTCCGGCGTGGGCACGGTGCTCCAGTAATATTCGGCGATCTCCCGGTTGAGCATCTCCATGCGCGAAAGCGCGCGCGCCAGGCGCTTGTCGGTGCGCACGATGCCCACGTAGTTCCACATCAGCCGGCGCACCTCGTCCCAATTCTGGGTGACGACGACGGCCTCGTCGGAGGTCGCGGCCTTGCCGTGACGCCAGGGCGCGGCGGTAAACGGCGCCGGGCGGGGCCGGGAGCGCGCGTCGGCCAGGTGCTCGGCCAGGCGGTGCGCGAACACGCAGCCTTCCAGAAGAGAGTTGGAGGCCAGGCGGTTGGCGCCGTGCAGGCCGGTGCGCGCGGTCTCGCCCACGGCGAACAGGCGCGGCACGGAAGTCCGGCCCCAGACGTCGGTGGCCACGCCGCCGCAGAAGAAATGCGCCGCCGGGACCACGGGGATGGGCGCGGCCGCCATGTCGATGCCGAAGCTTAGGACCTTCTCGTAGATGTTGGGAAAGCGCGCCTTCAGGAATTTGCGCGGGTGATGCGTCATGTCCAGGAACACGCACTCGTCGCCGGTGCGCTTCATCTCCGCGTCGATGGCGCGCGCGACCACGTCGCGCGGAGCCAACTCCGCGCGGCGGTCGTAGCGCGGCATGAAGCGCGCCCCATTCTTGAGACAAAGCCTCCCGCCTTCGCCGCGCAGGGCCTCGGAGAGCAGGAAGCTCTTGGCCAGCGGGTGGAACAGGCAGGTGGGATGGAACTGCACGAACTCCATGTCCGCCATGCGCGCACCCGCGCGCCACGCCATGGCCATTCCGTCGCCGGTCGCGATGTCGGGGTTCGAGGTGTAGAGATAAACCTTTCCCGCTCCGCCGGTCGCCAGCACGGTGGCGTCGGCGACGAAGGGCGCGATGCGGCCGTCCGCGCGGTCCATCACGTAGGCGCCGCGGCAGGCGCCGGAGCGGTCTCGGAGCAGATCGACGGCCAGGTGATCCTCGACGATCGTCACCGCCTTGGCGCGGCGCACGGAGGCCACGAGCGCGCGCTCGATCTCGCGGCCGGTGATGTCGCCCGCGTGCAGGATGCGACGGTGGGAGTGTCCCGCCTCAAGCCCCAGGTCCACCGCGGCCTCGCGCTCGGAGAAGCGCACGCCCAGCTCCTGGAGCTCGCGAACGCGCGCGGGCGCCTCGGACACGGTCAGGCGCACCACCGCCTCGTCGCACAGTCCGGCCCCGGCGATCAAGGTGTCCTTGACGTGGGACTCGAAGCTGTCCAGCGCGCTGATGACCGCGGCGATGCCGCCCTGGGCGTAGTTCGTGTTCGACTCGGCGGCTTCCTTCTTGGTGACCAAGGTCACCCGGCCCAGACGTGAGAGCTTCAGCGCGGAGAGTAGTCCGGCGATGCCCGAGCCGAGGACCAGGAATTCAGTGCGTCGCGCGCCGTGTGAAGTCATGTTGAAAGGGGAGGCCGGGAGTGCTAGATTCTAACACATGCTCCGAACATTCGCCTCCGCCGCCCCCAAGCTCCACGCCTCGGCCTTCGTCCACGACTCCGCCGAACTCATCGGCAAGGTCTTTCTGGAGCGCGAGGCGTCCGTCTGGCCCGGCTGCGTCCTGCGCGGCGACATCGACCGCATCGTCGTCGGCGCGCGCGCCAACGTCCAGGACCTCACCGTCATCCACACGCGCGACGGCCACCCCACGATCATCGGCCCCGGCGTCACCGTCGGCCACCGCGTCATCCTGCACGGCTGCAGCATCGGCGCGCGGGCGCTGATCGGGATGGGCGCCATCATCATGGAGGCGGAGATCGGCGCGCGCTGCCTGATCGGCGCGGGCGCTTTGATCCCGGCCGGCATGAAGATTCCTCCGGGCGTGCTGGTGCTGGGCGCGCCGGGAAAAGTCGTGCGCAAGCTGCGCGCCGACGAGCTGCGCATGCTGGCCGAAAGCGAGCGCGACTACGTGGCGCGCGCCAAGGCGCACGCGGCGCAGTCCCGGCCGGTGTTCGGACGCTGATGCCGGCTTGGGCGGCGTTCGCGCTGGGCGCGGCGTCGGGCGCGGGCGCGGCGGCGGTCGCCGCACGGCTTCTGCACCGGCGCTGGAGGGAGCGCCGCGGTCGCCTGCTGGCTTTCGCTCTGCACGAGTTGAACACGCCCGCGACCGCCGCCACGCTGACCTTGGTCAACCTGGCCGACGGAGTGTTCGGCGACCTGACCGAGCCGCAGGCCAAGTGGACGGGCACCGCGCGCGATCAGCTTGAGCGCCTGGGCGCGATCGCGGGAGAGGCGCGCGACTTGGTGCACCTGGAACTGCTGGGCGGATTGAAGCTGCACGTGGAGCCGGTCTCGGCCGAGGAGCTGGTGGACGGCGCGCTGTCCGGCGCGCGCGGCGCCTACGCGCACGCCGACATACCGCTGGAGCACGCGCTGGAACAGGGCCTGCCGGAGGTGCTGACCGACGCGGAGCGCGCCGGGCGCGCTCTCTCCGGCCTGCTCTATCACGCGCGCAAGTTCCGCGCCGCCGGTCCCGTGCGTCTGCGCGCGCGGCGCGCCGGCGACGCGGTGGTCTGCGAGATCGACTATGAGTCCGTCGCCACGACCCCGGCCGAGGCCGAGGCCAGCCTGGACCTGTTCTATCCAGCGCGCGCGCGCAAGGACCACGTGCTGCCCGCGTCCGGCCTGGGTTTGGGCCTGAGCCGCGCCGTCATGCGCCTGGCCGGCGGCGACGTGGACTGCGCGGTCGAGGGCGGCCGCGCGCGGCTGGCGCTGATCCTGCCGGCGCGGCCGTGACGCGCAATCGGAGGAACTGCTAATCTCATGACCATGATCCGACCGCTCGCGGCCGCCGTCTTCGCCCTGGCGCTGAGCCGTCCCGCTTCCGCCTTGGAGGCCGCCGCCGCGAAAGTGGACATCACGCCGGACCTCAAGACCGAGAAAATATGGCTGGGGGGCTTCGGCGCCGTCGGGCGCAGGCCCGAGGGCGTGCACGACCCGCTGTACGCGCGCCTGCTGGTCCTGCGCGAGGGGTCGCAAGAGGTCGCGGTGGTGGCCGTCGATCTGTTGGGCTTCTACCGCAACGACGTGCAGGACCTGCGCCGGCTGTCCGGCTTCGACCGCCCCGACCGCGCGCTCTTTTTGGCGTCCACGCACACGCATTCCGGCCCGGACACCCTGGGGCTGTGGGGGCCGTTCATCGGCGTGTCCGGCGTCAACCGCGCCTATCACGCGCGTCTGAAAGCAAAGATCGCCGACGCGCTGAAGCTTCTGGAAGGCCAACTGCGGCCGGTTGCCGCGCGCGGCGGCCACGGCCTGCTGGACCCGCGCGGGCTTTGCCGCGACTCGCGCGACCCGCAGATCATCGATCCGAACCTGGGCGTCCTGCGCCTGGTCGGCCGCGACGGCAAGGCGGTGGCCACGGTGGTCAACTGGTCCTGCCACGCCGAAGTCATCGGTCGCCACAACATGCTGGTGACGGCGGATTTTCCCGGGCCGCTGTGCGCGCGCGTGGAGGAGAAGACCGGGGGCGCGTGCGTGTTCTTGAACGGCATGATCGGGGGGCTGATGACGCCGGACTCGCGCGCGGAGAACTTCTACGAGTCCGACCGCATCGGCCAAGCGGTCGCCGACGCGGCGCTGGCCTTGAAGACCTCGGCCGCGCCCGCGCGCGCGCTGGCCCTGCGCTCCGAGAAAATACTCGTGCCCATCGAAAACTCGCGCTACCGCCTGCTCCTGCCCGCGCTGACCTTCGGCCATCATCTCTACGACGCTCAGGACCGCGAGCTGCCGAATTGGAAGGCCTGGACCTTGGCCCTGCGCGAGGCCGTGCTGGGCTTGGACCAGGACACCGAGCCGTGGGTGGAAAGCGAGGTCTCTTTGCTGGACGTCGGCCCCGCGCGCCTGCTGGGCGTGCCCGGTGAGGCGTTTCCGGAATTGGCCATCGGCGGCTACGACGGCCGCTACTCATTCGGCCGGCCCGTGATCACGCCGGGCAACCCGAATCCTCCCGATCTGTCGAAAGCGCCGAAGGCGCCGTATTGGCGCGACCTGGTCAAGGCCCCGGCGCCCATGCTGGTGGGCCTGACCGACGACGAACTCGGTTATTTCGTGCCCGTGTATGATTTCAAGGCCAGCCCGCACAAGATCATGCTCCCGCGCCTGCCCGGCAACCACTACGAGGAGACCAATTCCATCGGGCCCTCCGCGGCGGGGATCGTGAACGCCGCGGTCGCGCGTCTGGTCGAGGAGAAAAAATGACCCGCAAGCTCAACTTCAACGCCGGTCCCGCCGGGTTGCCCCTGCCCGTCTTGGAGGAGGCGCGCGACCAGTTCGTGGATTTCCGGGGTACCGGCATGTCCCTGGTGGAGCACAGCCACCGCGGCAAGGCCTATGACGCGGTGCATCAGGAGGCGCTGGCCCTATTCGCGGAACTGCTGAACCTGCCGAAGACGCACGGCGCGCTGCTCCTTCAAGGCGGCGCCAGCCTGCAGTTCGCCATGCTCCCGCTCAATTTCCTGCCCGCGGGAAAATCCGCGGACTACATCGTCACCGGGCATTGGGCGAAGCTGGCCTTTTCCGAGGCCGGCAAACTGGGGGCCGTGCGCAAGGCCGCCGACTGCGCCAACGCCGACAAGACCTACACGCGCCTGCCCAAGCCCGAGGAAATCTCCCTCGATGCCAACGCCGCCTACGTCCACATGACCAGCAACAACACCATCTTCGGCACCGAGTGGAGCTCCCTGCCCGACGTCAAAGGCGCGCGCCTGGTCGCCGACATGAGCTCCGACATTTTGTCGCGCCCGATCGACGCCGCCAAATTCTCCCTGATCTACGCCGGCGCGCAGAAGAACCTGGGACCCGCGGGCCTGACCGCCGTGATCGTCGACCGCGACTGGCTCAAGGACGCTCGCGCCGACGTCCCCGACATCCTGCGCTATCAGAAGCACCTGGACGCCCAGTCCCTCTACCACACCCCGCCCGTGTTCGCCATCTACCTGTTCGGCCTGAACCTGAAGTGGATCAAGGCGCAGGGCGGTGCGGCCGGCATGGAGGCGCGCAACCGGGCGAAGGCCGACGCGCTCTACGGCGCGCTCGACCGGCTCTCCGGCTTCTACCAAGCGCCCGTGGAGAAATCCGCGCGCTCCTGGATGAACGTGGTCTTCCGCACGCCCACGCCGGAGCTCGACGACGCCTTCGCCGCCGAGGCCGCGAAAGCCGGCATGGAAGGCCTCAAGGGCCACCGCTCCGCCGGCGGCCTGCGCGCCTCGCTCTACAACGCGGTCTCGCCCGACGACGTGAAGGCGCTGGTGTCCTTCCTGGACGACTTCGCAAAGCGCAAAGGCTGACTCACTTCCATTCTCGCCAAACTGGCCATGACCAACGGTCCATTTTATCTCTCGGCTTCTGAGGAGATGGAATCAGTGGAATTTCGATACATGTCTTGCGTAACACGAACGGGAATCGCTGACGCGGCTTCTTTGCGGCGGTTAGCGATTGCGCCGTTGTTGATTCTCTCGTTGCTGGCTTCCTCAGGTCATGCCGCGTCGCTGGAATATTTAGGAGCGGCGGATTTCCAGGTGAACGGCGTCGTCTTGGAGGAGCCGATGTCGGTCGCTCTTAAAGCGCTTGGTCCGGCAAAATCCTCCGCGACGGCTTCCGGATTTCACGTTTATGACTTCGGGCGCATGACGATTTGGGCCGCGAGTGATGCCAGCCCCGTGACGGCATTCCAGATTCTCTCTCCGGGCATAAAGACGCATCGCGGTCTTCAGATTGGAGACAGCGTCCACACGCTTGAACTTCTATACGGACACGGGGAATCGGAAAAAGTGCTGGTCCGCGCGGAGGATGACGTGGATGCCAATTTTACGGACTATTCCGAGGTCCGATTCTATGAATACTACGAAAAGAGCTGGTACACGGTGTTTTACTTGAAGGGGCAAAAGGTTGTCCGCATATATTTTTATGTGGGTTCGGACGATATCTAGTTCCGATTCTTCGCGCCACGAATTGCTTCGGATCCGTCGGCGCGGCCATTTCAGCTGGTGCCCGAAACCAGGCGACCACGCTTCAGACGCCGAGGATGCTTAAAAGCCTCACCGCCGCGAAGGACAGCGCGTAGGCGATGACGAAGAAGGACGCGAACTGGATGGCCGGCCACTTCCAGCCGCCGGTCTCGCGGCGCACGACGGCGATGGTCGAGACGCACTGCAGGGCGATCGCGAAAAAAATCAGCAGGCCGACCGCGGTGGGGATGCCGTAGCGCGGAGAGCCGTCGGGCTTCTTGGCGTCGCGCAGGGCGGCGATGAGGCCGGAGGAATTTCCTTCCTCGCGGCCCATCGCGTAGAGGGTGCCAAGCGTTCCGACGAACACCTCGCGCGCGGCCAACGAGGCCATCACCGCCACGGACACGCGCCAGTCCCAGCCCAGCGGCCGGAACGCGGGCTCCACGCCGCGGCCGAGGCGGCCCAGCAGGCTGCCGGAGATGCGCGCCGAGGCGATCTGCCGGCTCAACTGCTCGAGGCGCGCGTCGCGCTCGGGCGCGGCGGCGGACGTCAGGATGGACGCGCGCTGCTCCTCCAGTGGGCGCAGGACTTTTTCGTCGCGCGGGAAGGCGGCCATCGCCCACAGAAGCAGGCTCACCGCGAAAATGACCTTGCCGGCGCGCTCCAGGAAGTGACGGCAGCGGACCCAGATATAGTGGGCCAACTCACGTGGCCGGGGCAACCGGTAGGGAGGGAGAACGACGACGGGCGACGGGTGCGCCTCATAGAGCCGCGTCCATTTGAGCGCCAGGGCCAGCACGAGCGCCATGACCACGCCGAAGACGTACATCGCGGCCATGACCACGCCGCGGCCGTCGAAGCCGCCGGGACGGAAGTTCGCGGGCACGAAGGCGGTGATGATCAACGCGTAGACCGGCAGGCGCGCGGAGCAGGTCATCAGCGGGGCCAGCAGGGTCGCGACCAGCCGACGTTTTTCATTGGGGATCGTGCGCGCGGCCATCACGCCGGGGATAGCGCAGGCGAAGCTGGACAAAAACGGGATGAAGACGCGCCCGTCCAGGCCAAAAGGCCTGAGCGCGCGGTCGATCATCGCTCCCGCGCGCGGCAGGTAGCCGGTCTGCTCCAGCGCCCCGATCAACGCGAACAGGATCGCGATCTGCGGCACGAACACGATCACGGCCGACACGCCGGGGATGGCGCCGTCGCAGAGGAGGCTCGGCAGCGGACCCGCGGGCAGACGCGCGCGCAGGAGCCCGGACGCCGCCGCCAGCGCGCGGGCCAGCAGGTCCATGAGCGGCTGGGCCCCGCTGAACAGCGCCTGAAAGAGCAGGAACATGGCTGTCGCGAAAATCAACGGCCCCGCGACCGGGTGCAGGACCACGCGGTCGATGCGGATGGAGCGCGAGAGCGTGGGCAGGAGCGCGTTTGCGGGAAGATCCACGGCCGCCGCGCAGGCGCGTTGCGCGGCGGCAACGGCGTCGTCTTGGAGCTCGCGCAGACGCGTCTTGGTCGCGCGGCGAAAATCGAGCGCGCGGGTCAGGTCGGCGGGACTTCCCGCGGGCTCAAGAAGTGCCGCGACCGCGTCCAGGCCGACGCCTTCGCGCGCCGCCGCCGTCGCCACGGGCATGTCCAGCGCCTGGGACAGGGCCTCGGCGTCCACGTGGATGCCGTTGAGCTCGGCCTCGTCGATCATGTTGACGACCAGCGCTGTCCGGTAGCCTGCCGCCTTCACGCCGACGGCGAGCGCCAGGTCGTTGGACAGGTTGCTGGCCTCGGCCACGCACAGCACCAGCAGGTCGGCGCGCTGCGCGGCGCACTCGGACAGGAAGCGGAAGGCGACGCGCTCGTCTTCGGTGTCCGGCAGGAGCGCGTGCGTGCCGGGCAGGTCCACGATCTCGATCATCCTCCCGTCGACCAGCCGTTCGCCGACGGCTTTCTCCACGGTGCAGCCCGCGAAGTTGGCCACGCGCTGGCGCAGGCCGGTCAACGCGTTGAACAAAGTCGTCTTGCCGGTGTTCGGCCGTCCCGCCAGGGCGACGACGCGGCGCGCGACGGCCTCGGACGGGGGAACGGCGCGCGCGGCGGGCGTCATGGGCGGGCGGGCTCCACGCGGATGCGCGAGAGCAGCCGCCGGTCCAGCGCGAGCAGCTGGGAGCCCACCAGGCACTCCACGGGGTCGCGCAGAGGCGTGAGCATCAGCTTGACGACGGACACTCCCGGCCGCAGTCCCAGTCCGGACAGGCGCGCGCGTTCGGACTCGCCCACCGCCGGCAGAAAGCCGGCGACGACCAGCGGCGCGTCCAGCGCGGCTTCGTCCAAAGTCATGGAGTATTATAACCTTGTTGAGATTTAATATCAATAATAGCCGCCGCGGCCCCGCGGCGCGGCGTTTTGGTATCATCACGCGCATGAGCCGCGACCCCATCGCCCGACTGGAAGCCGCCCGCGAAGCCCTGGACGCCGGCCGTCCGGACCGCGCCGAGCGCGCGTTGAGCGGAGCCTTTCCGAATGGCTTCGCGGGGGAGGCTCTTTTCCTGCGCGCCGAGGCCCTGCGCGCGCAGGGTTTTTTCCGCCGCGCGCAGGCGGCCTATCGCGCGGCCCTCAAGAAGTTGGGCGGTGAGGACGACCTTTTGATCGGCGCGCATCTGGGCTTGGCGCGCGCGGCGCGCAGCTTGGGCGAAACCGCCGACGCCCGGCGCGACATGAAGGCGGCCCGGGCCTTGGCCCGCCGCGGCGACGCGGAACTGACGGAGACGCTGACGCTCGAAGACGCGCTGGTGGAACGCGCGGCGGGCGATTATCCGCGCGCGCTGAAAGCGCTGGCGCCGCTGCTCGCGGCCGCGCGGCGGCGGCGCGACTGGTCCGCCGTGGGCTTCATTCTGTGGGCGACCGGCGGCGCGCGCCGTTTTTCCGGGGACCTGGCGGGCGCGCACGCGGATTTCCGGAGTTCGCTGGCGGCTTTCCGTCGCGCCCAGGACCGCGAGGGTGAGGTCTACGCGCTGTTCGGCCTGGGCGGCATCGCGCGCGTGCGCGGTTTTTTCACCGAGGCGCGCGCGGCGTACGCGGACGCGGGACGCCTGCTAGGGCGCGGCCCGGATTTGTTCGGCCGTGCCTACGCGCATTGCGGCCTGGCCAACGTGCTTCGGCAATTGGGACACTGGGGACAAGCGGAGAGGCACTACCACCGGTCGTATGAGTTGTACGCGCGCCTGGACGACCGCGTCGATCTGGCCTACGTGGACTGGGGACTGGGCCAAGTGCATCTCAAGCGCGGCGAATTGGCGGCGGCCGAGCGCCGCTTCGAGGCGGCGCGCGCGGCCTTCGCGGCGGGCGACGAGGCGCGGGGCGAGGCGCTGTCCTTGCACTCTCTGTCCCAGGTCCTGCACGCGCGCGGCCGTACCGCGCTGGCGGAGAGGACCTTCGACGCGGCCGTGCGCCGCGCGCGCGGCGCGGGCCTGCACGCGCATCTCGAGATCTACACGTGATCCTGCGCCGGGCGCGGCGCGAGGACGTGCCCGCGATCGTCGCGCTCTTTCAAGAGGATTTTTTTGGCGCGGAACGCGAGTCGCCGAAAGGCGCGCCCCTGCCGGATTCCTACGCGGCGGCGTTTGACGCCATCGACCGCAATCCGGACGTCGAGCTGATGGTCGCCGAAGACGCTGGGCGGGTGATCGGCGGCCTTCAGCTCACCGTGCTGACCTACCTCAGTTTTCGCGGCGGCCGCGCGGGCCTGATCGAGAACGTCCATGTCGCCGCGTCGCACCGTAACCGCGGCGTCGGCCGCGCGCTGATGGAGCGCGCTCTCGCGCGGGCGCGCGAGAAGGGGTGCGCGCGCGTTCAGCTGACCACGAACAAAGCGCGCGCGGACGCTCGCCGGTTTTACGAGCGCCTGGGCTTCCAGGCGACGCACGAAGGCATGAAGCGGACTCTGCCGTAACAAGTCGGCAACGCGGCTTTCGTAGTCTGCCCCCATGGGACAGAAAATCTGGGACGTGCTCACTTCGTGCGAAGGCGGCTGGGCGGCGATCGCCCGCGACGGCAAAGTGATCGCGCGGGCGGGCTCGCTGGAAGAGGCCGAGCGTCTGGCCGCCGCGGACCGGCACCGCGTCACGTTCGTCTATTCCGCCCGCGCCGAGGCCGAGCGGCCGACGGAGGCCGAGGTCTCCAAGCGCCGGCGCTTCGGCTCTTAGAACATGTTGTCGGGATTGCGCATGGTCTGCGCGCGCCCTTCCCAGGCCTTGAGCTCCTGGGGGCTGAGGAACTTCTTGTGGACGATGACCTCGAAGACGCGGTCGCGGAACCACTCCAGATACATGTGGAAGAAGCCGCTGCTGCCCACCTGCGGGCCCCAGGAGTTCTTGACCTTCATCTTGACGATGGGTCCGTTCGGCGCGGGCTGGTCGTAGCCCGTGATGGCCATGGCGTGGTCGGGCTGGTTGAGCTGGAAGTAGACCGACGCCTTGCGCGACAACTTCTCCTTCCTCTCGGCCCGCGTAAAGCCGTAGATCGGGTCGCGCCGGAAGATGTCCGGGTGCATGATCCCGCTCTTGACGTCCACGTCGTCGACCACGTCGGAGGCGAACCACGCGGCGTGCCCGCCGCGGATGGACGCGGCCACCAGCTCGGCCAGGCGCTTGGCGCCCACGTCCATGAAGCGCAGGTTGTAGGCGGGCCGTCCCGCCTTCGACGCGCCGATGGCGGAGCGCGGCACCTCGTAGACCACGCCCTTTTTCTGGCTGGGGGAGTTGGTCAGCACCACGTAGTCGCCGGGTTTGAAGCCGATGTAGTCTTCGGCGAAACGGCGCGGCGTGAAGCGCGTGACTTGGGCGGGCGTCGTGACGGCGGGTCCGCCTTTGACGGCGGCGCCGTCCTCGCGCAGTTCGAAATCCGCCGGGGGAGTGCCCAGGTGCGTGGCCAAAACTTTCCAGACGCGGTCCATGGCGCGGCTCTGGATTTGCGCCGCGCGGCCGGCGGGCGCTTGCAGGAGCTCCTGAGCCGAGGTCGCCAGCGAGGTCTGCAATTCCTTGAGGAGAACCGCGCTGTTTTGCGAACTGGCCGTCTCCGGCATGGCGGATTTTGGAACCAGGCCGTATTTGGCCACCAGGAACTCGAAATATTCAAACCAACCGCCGTCGTCGATGGCGTTGCCCACGGACAGCGCCGCGCGCAGCGCGCGCGGCGAGATCTTTTTGCCGCCCGCCTGCTTGAGCGCCAGCGCGGTGGTCTGATCCAAATACGCCTTGGACTTTTCCAATAGACTGTAGAAGTAGACGTAGTTCTCGGAAAACTCGGCGAAGGGCAGCTTGCGGCCCTGGGCCATCAGCCCGGTCATGATCACGTTGAGCCCGGCGAAATCCCAGCAGCGGCCGGACTGCTTCTGATCCGTGATCGCGCTCTCCGGCAGTTCCACGGTGTAGCGGTCGTCGTGGCGCGCGATGAGCTTGCCGTTCAGCGCGACCGACGAGAAGCCCTGGCGCTGGGCCGCGTCGCGCAGGCGCTTGAGCGCGGGCCGCGCGGCGGCGTCCTTGCGGATCATCGCCTCCACCCAATCGTTGGCGATGCCGCGGTCCGGGCGCGCGGCGTCGAACGCGGCGCCCGCGGCGGCGGGGGACGCGGC
>JAJXVH010000161.1 GCA_021782205.1 bacterium
GCCGCGCGCGCGCCGGTCCGGCCCGAGGCGCCGCAGACGGCCAGGCGCAGCGGCGCGGCGGCGGTCATGAAACGGACAGCGCCCGCGCCACGGCCTCGCGTATGCCGGCGGGCGTGGCGGGCTTCTGGATCAGTTGCTCGGGCAGAAGCCCGGGGATGAGGCTCAACGCCTCTTCCGGGGTGGCCGAGGTCAGCACGAGGATGGGCAAGGTGCAGGTGTCCGTCATCATGCGCAGCCGCTCATACATGGAAGTCCCGCCGCCGGCCGGCATCTGCACGTCCAGAATCACCAGGTCCGGCTTGGCCTGCTTGGCCATCATCAGCCCCTGCATGCCGTCCTGCGCGGCGAACACGTCGTAGTCTTTTTGGAGGAAGGTCCTCAGAAGAGCGTGGATGCTCACGTCGTCGTCCACCACCAATATCTTTTTGCGCATGACGTTTGAATATAGCACTTACATTATAAAGCGTCGAACACATCTTGACACGCGAACCCCAGGACGCTAACATAACCCTCAATGGTCCTTCCCGGGCTCTGGACGGACGCGTGGTTCTACATCTCGGCCCTGGGGCTCTTGGTCAGCGCCGTCCTCTTCTTCGTCCTGCTCGGTCAATACCGCGCCGCGGTCGCGGCCAACGACACCGCGGCGACGGACGACGAGACGCGAGCGCCCGACACCGATCCGGAGGCGACCACTCCGGTCCAGCCCGTCCTGGCCGACGCGTCGGCGCGCGCCGCGGCGCCGCTGGCGTCGGTGTCCGAGGAGCTTTCGCCCGAAGACACTCAATCCATCACGCCGCGCGCCGATCCGCCGCCGCCGCCCCTGCCGCCGGAGTTCAAGCCGGCCGCCGCGTCCGCCGAGGACGTGCCGCAGGCCAGCCCCAGCCCGGCCGCGGCCTACCTGCGCGGCCTCAAAAGCCAGCTCGACGAACTGCATGAGGAAGTCCGCGGGCTTTCCCGACGCCTCGACGCCGCCGACGACCGCGACGAGAAAGTCCTCTCGCGCCTGGCCGACATCGCCGGCGTCCTGACGCGGATGCAGCCGCCGGGCTCCGCTCCCGCCCTGCCGGCGCCGTCGCGCGAGCGCGAGACGGTCAAGGCATTGACCCACGAGTTCGATGAGAACATGCGCAACGGCCTGCGCGAGGCCGTCGACGGCCACTTCTCCGAGGTCGCCGCCGCCGTGGCCGATTCCCCCGCCCCGATGAAGCCGCCGACCGAACCGCCGGCCGACGAGTCGTCCGAGACGAAGCCGCGCCGCGCGCCGGTCTGGCCGGTCTAGCCGCCCGCCGCTAGAGCGCCTCGACGCAGGCCGCGATTCCCGGCCCCCCGCCCACGCTGATCGCCGCCGCGCCGCGCCGCAGGCCGCGGCGCTTGAGCTCCAGCAGAAGCGACAGCACCAGCCGCAGTCCCGTCGCGCCGAACGGATGGCCGAGAGCGATGGCGCCGCCGCGCACGTTGACCGTCTCCGGGTCCAGCGCCAGCTCGGCGCAGTCGAGCAGGACCTGGGCGGCGAACGTCTCGTTGAGCTCCCAGAGGTCCACGTCGCGCGCGCGCCAGCGCGCGCGCTCCAGGGCCAGGCGCGCCGCGGGCACGGCCGCGTAGGCCATGCGCTCCGGGGCCACGCCGGTCAGCGCCGTGGACACGAGCCGCCCCAGCGCGCGTCCGGGGGCCGCCTTCGGCGCGGCCAGGATCAGGGCCGCGCCGCCGTCGACGACGCCGTGCACATTGGCGTGGGTCATCAGCGTGGAGCCGTCGTCGAACAGTGGCCGCGCGCCGGAAAAGCGCTCCGGCGCGGGGTCTTCCAGCGGCGCGTCGTCGGCCGTCAGGCCCGCCGCGGGCACGATCTCCGCGGCCAGCGCCGCCGCGTTCTGCCGCGCGCGCAGGTGGGACCGGCGCGCCCACTCGTCCAGCGCCGCGCGCGTCAGGCCTTTCTCGCCGGCGCGCTCCTCGGCGGTCTTGGCGATGTGCCGGCCGCAGGAGACGTCCACGAAGGACGGCACGAACACGTCGCGGCGCACGCGGCTGGGCGCGTCGGCGCCCACCGCGGCGGCGATCTTGGCCTCGCCAAGCGCTATCGCGTCCGCCGCGGTCTTCAGCGCCAGCAAGCCCGTGCCGCAGGCCAGGTTCACCGCCGTCCCGATTGACTCGGGAGGAAGTCCGGCGCGGTGCGCGACGTAGCGCGCGCCGTAGCAGCCGTGCGCGCCGACCTGATACATGTTGCCGAACGCGGTGAAGCCCGCGTCCGCGCTTTTAAGCCCCGCGCGCGAAAGCGCGCCTCTCAGCGCCGCCGCGCCCAGGTCGAAGGGGTCCAGCTCCTTGAGCGCGCCGCCGGGCGTCCCGCGCCCGGTGGTTCCGTGCGACCAAACGGCGAACGGCGTGCGCGCCCCGGCCAGGATCAGCACGTCGCTCATCGCACCCCCCTTAAAACGCGGAGCATCTCCGCATGCACGCGCCCGTTGCTGGCGAGCGTGCGCGCGCCCAGCGTCAAGGGGTCGCGCCAGCGCCGCCCGTCGAAATCCGTGACCTTGCCGCCGGCTTCCTCAATCAACAGCCAGCCCGCGGCCACGTCCCATGGATTGAGAGAAAACTCCCAGAAGCCGTCGGCGCGTCCCGCCGCGATCCAAGCCATGTCGAGCGCGGCCGAGCCGGAGCGGCGCACGTCGTGGCAGCGGGTCAGGAAGGCCTTGAAGCGCGCCAAATAAAAATCCGCGCGCTCGGCGCGGTCGTAGGCGAAGCCGGTGATCAGCAGGCTGTCGGCCACGCGCCGCGCGCCGCTGACGCGCAGGCGCCGGCCGTTCAAGGTGGCACCCCGCCCGCGCTCGGCCAAGAACAGCTCGTCGCGAAACGGGTCGTAGACGCCGCCCAGCTCCGGCTCTCCGCGGCGCAGGAGCCCGATGGAGACGCAGGAGGCCGGATAGCCGTGGGCGTAGTTGGCCGTGCCGTCGAGCGGATCGATCAGCCACAGGCGCTCGGCGCCGGTCAGGCGCGCGGCGTCCTCCTCGGCTTTGAAGTCGTCGCCGGGAAATTCCCGGCGCAGGCTTTGGAGAATCAGGCGCTGGCTCTCCAGGTCGGCGGCGGTGACCAGGTCGGCGCGGCGCTTTTCACGATAGCTCACGCGGCCGAAGCGGCGGCGCAGTACGCCTCCGGCGCGGCGCAGCACGCCGCTCAGCCAGGTTTTTCGCGTCATGAGTTTCTCCTCGATAAGGCGCGGACCACGGCGTCGGCAAAAGACGCCGCGTCGGGCGCGGCGGCGACGGCGGCGGGCGGGATGCCGCGCGCGCGCAGGTCGGCGGCGGTGGCCGGCCCCACGGCCACGGCC